>CAYQBU010000012.1:1665-41826 GCA_964415785.1 uncultured Bradymonadales bacterium | reverse complement strand
CACCCCGGCGAAGACGGGCCAGGGCGGCTCGGCGCCGGGGCGCAGGAGCTGACGACCCATCTCCAGGCACGTCAGAGAGTGAATGTCGGTGGTATAGACATGATAGAGATCGTGTTGAACGTGGCAGACAAGGGGGCTGAATTCGGGGATGACGGTGGAGAGGATCCCGAGGCGGAGCAGGCGGTCGCTGGTGATCTCCGGGGCGTCGGGATCGGTGATCATGGAGAGGAATCGAAGGCGAAGAGAGCGGGGGAGATCGCCACCGACGGGCCATTGTTGGACGTGTAGGCGAATGGCGTCGGCCAGGGGGGGCGAGAGCAGCAGGTTCTCCTGGGCGGCGACCTCCAGGGCATCGAAGAGGAGGTCGTCGTTCAGGGGGGCGTCGTCGGCGAGGGCCAATTGTCCGGCGCCGATGACAAAGGGGCCCTGTTGGCGATGGGGAGCGTCGGGATCGGTGGAGAACCAACGCAGGAGGCGCGCGGTGCGAGCGGAGATGGCGCGAGCGCGGCGGTAGTAATCGGCCATCAAGGCCTCGATAGCCCGTTGGATGTCGGCCCGGGGTGGAGCGTCGGCGAAGGCCCGGATCTGGTCGCGATAGGTGTCGAGGTCGGGGTGGTGATGGGGCTGGTATTGGAGGGCGGGGTCGTCGAGGGCGATGAGGGCCCGTTGTTCGCGAAAGCCGAGCCGATCTTGAGCGCGGTCGAAACACCAGTGAAGCCGATGTCGAAG
Organism: uncultured Bradymonadales bacterium; assembly: GCA_964415785.1. Classification (GTDB taxonomy): domain Bacteria; phylum Myxococcota_A; class Bradymonadia; order Bradymonadales; family Bradymonadaceae; genus SLJM01. The sequence goes on along the minus strand of CAYQBU010000012.1, from coordinate 41,097 downwards.
GCTCAAAAGGGCGTCGAGGTCGTCGTCAATGGAGGGGCGGTCCAGATCGTAGAAGGGCCCATCGCAGGGCTGGGGTCGGTGGCAGACGGCGCGGGCCCAGCGAAGGGATTGGAGGTCGCGAAGGCCGCCCTCGCCGGTCTTGATATGAGGCTCCAAGAGGTAGACAGTGCGGCCATTTCGCTGGACGCGCTGCTGGTATTCGCCGCGCAGTGAGGTGGCGAAGCGACGCCCCTGGTCGCCTCGTCGAAGGAGTTCGATGGCCTCCTTGCGAGATGGCGCAGGCAGTCCATCCTCCGGGGATTGAAGGGCCCGCAGGTCGAGGAGGGCGGTGGCGGAAGCGAGGTCGTGATTCAGGATTTCGTCGAGTTGATCCGGGGTGCGCACGGTGTGGCGAAGGCGCAGGCCATGGTGGCGCGTCCACTTCATCAACAGCTCCACGGAATCGCGGAGTCGCGGATCGTGGAGGAGGGCGTCGTCGGCGATATAGATGAGCAAGTCGATATCGCTATGGTAGGCCAATTCACGGCGGCCATAACCGCCGATGGGGTAGAGCCCCAGGGCGGGGGCGACGGCATCGTCGAAGGCCTGCTCAGTCAGGGCTTGAATCCAGCGATCGGTGACTTCACTGAGATGGTGGGCGACGGCCAGCCCCTGGTCGCCGGCGAGGATCGGTTTAGCCAGCGCGCGTCGGTCGTCGGCAAAGGCGGCATTGGCCTGGCGCACGGATTTCGGTAAGCCCCGGAGGTGTTCGTGGTCGCTCATGATAGCGCAATCCCAAGAGGAGAATGAAAATGAAGCCAACGGCCCTTCCCCGACAAGCGACGGTGCCTGCCATTGGAGGCGAACTCAAGGTAGAGGTTGAGGATTTTGTGGTCGAGGAGCTGCCGGCCTACGAGCCCGGGGGCGAGGGGCCCCACCACTACCTGTGGGTAGAAAAGAGAGACGTCGACGGGCGCACATTGGTCCAGGAGGTGGCCCGCTATTTCGGCGTGGAACCGCGACATATCGGGACGGCCGGGGTCAAGGATCGGCGGGCGGTGACCCGCCAGTGGGTGTCGGCACCGGCGCAGCTCACGGACGTGGAGCCCGAGCCCAAAGAGATCGCCGAGGGGGTCGAAGTCCTGGAGGTGTCGCGCCATACGAATAAGCTTCGCACGGGGCATCTCAGAGGCAACCGATTCGATCTTCGCATCCGCGAAACGGAGCTTCAGGGGGAGGCTCTGCGCGAGGCGATGGAGGGCGTCGAGGAGAGTCTCCAAGACCAGGGGTTGGCCAATTTCTATGGCATGCAGCGATTCGGTCACGGCGGCTCGACATTGGCCAAGGGCCTGGCCTGGCTAGAGGAGGGCCGGGCTCCGTCGGGGCGCTTCTTGAGACGGATGTCGGCCAGCGCCGTGCAGAGCGAGATCTTCAATCGCATGCTTATGAAGCGCCTGGAAGATGGCAGTTGGAAGCAGGTGTGCCTGGGCGATATCTTCGAAAAGGTCGATACGGGAGGGCGCTTCTGGATCAGCGAAGAGGAAGAGGAGGAGACGCAGGCCCGGCTCGATAGACGAGAGATCGTGGTCACTGGCCCCATGCCCGGAAGCGAAGGCGGGTTCGCCCGTCAGGAGGTCGGCCAGCGAGAGCGCGAGTTGGTGGAGGCGATGGGCATCGAGGTGGAGTCGCTGGAGAGCTTCGGGGCCCAGGGAAAGGGCACGCGGCGGCCGATGACGGTATACCTCGACGATCTGGAGTGGAGCGTCAGCGCCGACGATGTGGTGGAGCTGGCTTTTAGCCTGCCCAGCGGAAGCTATGCCACTGTGGTGCTAAAGGAATTTATGGGGGATAAAGGGTGAGAATGCTTGGAGGCGGGGGGCGCAGAGGTTATGCTGGCCACGCCAGAGACACTAGTGAGGTCAGCGGAGACGATGATGGACTCAAGTCGGGAGCAATCTGTGATTGGGCGAGCGCTAGACCAATTGACGACCGGTGAGTTTCGGCGCCTGGTGGGGGCCTGTGGCCTGGAGCTTCGAGAGGCCGATATAGAGCAGTTGCAGCGGCGTCGCCTGATCGATGGTTGGCGAAAGGATGGGGACGAGACCTATTTTACACCCCTGCACCTGTGGGTGGTGGCGGAGTATCTGCGGGCGGTGCGCCCGACGCGCCATCCCTGGGCGACGCGGGCGGTGGATGTGACGGTGCAGGAGGTCGCGGCACTGTGTGGCGATCTCAACGCCGTGCTGAGGCAATTGGAGCACGGAGACGCCGTCTCCGAAGACAAGCTCCACCGCGTGGTGGAGGGGCTCGGTCGCTCCATCGGCCGCGTCGATCCCTTCGGGCCACTCGACGAGATCTTTGAGTTGCTCAAGGCCGAGGTTCGGTCAAAGATCAAAAATAGCGGGCGGCTGTACCTGGAGCTTCGCCAGGCGTTATTGGCCCTTCAAGAGGCGGTAGAGCTGGCCGCCAGGCGACGCGACGGGGCCCATGGCAACGTCGATGAACAGGGACCGAAGACCCGTCCGATGTTCGGCGCCGGCGTGCCCGACCCACCGCCGGGAGCCCGGCGGCGAGGGCCGACGACGAAGCGCATTGAGCAACCGAAGAGCCCGGCGCGCGACGCCATCGACGAGGTGGTGTCGGCCGCCGAGGAGAGCGACCAGGGGCCCCAGAGGGGCGAGGACGGCTCGGTGGAGGGATCGGATGTGCTGGAGGTGGACCCCGACGTCGACAAGGAGTTTGAAGAGGCGGCGCAGAGCTTTGCGGCCGAAAACGAGGGGCTGGATGAAGAGTCGGAGCCCATCGTCTTGTTGGACGATGAGTTAGAGGAATTCGACGACTTCGAGGAGCTGGAGGAAGAGTCATCGCCGGAGGCCTCGCCGTTTGAACGAGCGTCGGTGGCCACGGCGCGAACTCGGGCGCTCAACGATCGCCTGGAGAAGTTGAGGAAAAAGGATCGGGATCGCCAAGAGGAGAGCCAACCCACCAAAGAGGGCGTCAAGCCACCGCCCAGTCCCTCGGAGCGGATCGGGGAGCTGAACCGACGCCGCGAGATCTATCTCAAGGAGAAGGCCTGGGATAAGCTGGCGACCCTGTACGAAGAGGGAATCGAGCTATTTGGCGATCTCGAGGAGCGTCGCCAGATCTACCTGGTGCTCGCCACGCTCTACGAAGTGAAGCTTCGACGGCCGCAAGAGGCCTTCGATGCCTTCGGTCGCGCCTGGTCGCTGCCCGAGCAAGGCGAGGGACGGCAAAAGGCCTGGGAGGGGATCCAGCGGCTGGGGCGGTCGGCGGGGTTGGGCGAGCGCTATTTGGAGTGGCTGGAGGAGCGTCTGGGCACGGAGCTGGGCGATGGCGATCGGCTGCGATGCGCTCGAGAGCTCGCGTTGGCCCGGTTTTCAGAGGGCGAGCACGAGGAGGCGCTGCAGATCTTCTGGGAGGCGATCAGCACCGTGGAGGACGAGGCGATCGATGCGGAGATGATCAATCAACTCCACCGGCTGGGCGCCCATACCGATGAAGAGCAATGGCATCAAAGGCTGGATACGTTGGCGGGGCGCCAATTGAGCGAGGAAGCCTCGTCGGCGGTGGCGGAGGCGATGACGTTTCAGGAATAGTGGACAGATGGCCTTTTTTGACAGAACGTCACAGGTATGCATAAGGTGGCGCGAATAGGCGTGGTCAGTGTGAGTTCATCTACACAATTGATGAAGTATGGAGGGACGGCCCCGCGTGGGAAGTAAGGAGAGGGTTATCGATCGAGTTGAGGACAAGGAGAACCGGTGAAGATCTGCCCAGCCTGCCAGGCGCGAATGCCCGATGATGCGGGGGAATGCAACTCCTGTGGTCATGAATTTCCGAAGCGAGAACCAAAGGCGACGATGATGGGGCTACCCAGCATGGGGAGTGACGAGGAATCGTCGCCATCGCAGCAGCCCGAACAAGACCAGAGCAAACAGACGCTGTGGGGAATGCCGGCCCTCAAAGAGGACGGTTCGGCGGCCGATGGTGAAGAGGTCGCCAAGACGGAGGTGGTGTCGGCCGACGAACTCCCCTTTGCAGCGGCGGATTTCGATTTTGGAGAGGAAGACGAAGAGGACGACGCAACCCGGGAAGTCCAGATCGACACCATCGCCGATGCCCTGGGGGCGGCGAAAGAGCCCGAAGAAGAGATGCCGAAGCGCTCCAAGGCCAAGGAGACGGCCTTTGGGCTGCCGGCGATCTCCAACGAGGAGTCCGAACCTACACAGGTCGACTCACCAAAGGTCGACTCACCAAAGGGTCACCCCCCAAGCGCTAAGGAGACGGCCTTTGGGCTGCCGGCGATCTCCGACGGGGAGTCGGAACCGGGATCCCGACAGCAAAAGCAGGCCAAGGAGACCCAGGAACGCGAGGTGGAGGCGGCCTGGGGTCTGGCGGGCGATTCGGTGAGCGACGATGGCGATGCCACCGAGATCGTGTCGGCGGCGGATATCCAGGCGCGCGATGAGGCCACCCAGGAACTGGAAAAAGAGAGAGGGGAAAATCAATTTGGGACGCTGATGGGGATGAACGTTCCGGAGAATTTCAATAACGACGGTGCCGGGGCGATGCATCGCGGCTCGAGCGAGGACGAGGAAGAAGAGGGCGACGCGGCGGCCACGGCAGCGCTGAGCGCTGAAAAATTGGCGCAATTCGAAGAGATGGGATTTCCCGTTGGCGATGATGCGGAGACCGACTGGAGCTCCGATGGCATCGATGGGGGCGCCGGGTCTGCTCATCAGGACGACGACGTGGGCGACAAGACGGCCGTTTTGGACCCGGGAGCGGCGGGGTTCCAATTGCCCAAGCCCCGTCAGAAAAAGGAAGAAGAAGACGATACGCTGGAGCGCACGCTGGACAAAAAGGACGAAAAGCAGGCGCGCAAAAAGCCGCAGAGCGGGGTGTTTCGCTCTGCCGGCCCGAGTCGAGACTCCAATCCCGGTAAGGGCGAGCGCGGAGGGGTGGGTGGCACGGGCACCTATCAGATGTCGAATACTGAGCGGACGAATACGGGGCAAACGGGAGCGGAGCAGCTTCGCGACGAAGACCTGTCGATTGGAGCGGTGGGATCGTCGAAGACCTCCTTTCCAACAGCGGGAGCAAAGGAAGACGAAAAAGGGAGCAGCGCGAATAAGCGAGCAGGGGCGTCAACAGAGTCCACGGGGCCGCGCTTTGCGATCGGCGATACGGGAAGTAAGAGCAGTCGACCGCGCAATATGACGCCGGAGAGCAGCCCTGCCATGGCGTCACCGGAGAAGCCAGAGGAGGTGGTTCCGGAGCCCATCGAGGAGCCGGCGAGCCCGGTGGGCGTGTTAAAAGGGGGCGGTGAAGCAAAGGCGCCGAAGCAGCGGGCGCCAAAGCAAGAGGAACGCAAACCCAAGAAGCGCACCCCAAAACAACGGGAAGCGAAGCAACGGGAAGCGAAGAAACGCGAACCGAGGAAGCGGGAGCCAAAGAAAGGCTCGCCGCAAAGCGGCGGGTTTGGTGCCGAGCCAGCGGGCCAAGCAAAGAGTCCGAAGACAGACTCGGGATTCGGAGCTCAGCCGGCGGGTCCATCGACGGGGCCGCAAACCGGGGGAGGATTCGGAGCAGAGCGAGCAAGCCAATCGACGGGGCCGCAAACCGGAGGAGGATTCGGAGCGGAGCGGGCAAGCCAATCGCCAGGACCGCAAGGCGGGGGAGGATTCGGAGCGGAGCCGGCAAGCCAATCGCCAGGACCGCAGCGCGGAGGGTTTGGTGCAGAACCGGCGGGCCAATCGCCAGGACCGCAAGGAGGGCCGCCGTCGGCCGCACCGGCAACGACCACTGCGCCAGGAGCGTCCGCTGCATCCCAGGACCAGGGCGAACCTTCGCCGGCGAAGACAAGTGGCGGGGTGGAGGGCATGATCGCCATGATCCAGCGCGGCTTTGGCATCATGGCTTCATTGGCCATGATGGGCGTGGTGGCTGCCGCGGTGGCCACAGAGGGGCTTCCCGAGGCTTTCGCCGATCTAGCCCTCATGGGCCTGGCGGTGCTGATGGGCGTGGTGGCCGTAGTGGCCGTGGCATTGATGGCCGATACGAAGCGGCGATCGATGGTCATGGGTCTGTTGGCGATGATGATCCTCGTCGGCTTTCTCGCCGCCCTCCTGGCCGAGGCCTCCCTTCTTCTGGCACTCGGCCTATGTGCAGGGGCGCTGCTGTTATTTTTCGGGGCTATATTTGCTGCCGTCGGTAATTGGATTGGGGCGAGTGCAGGTCAATGAGGTCATCGGTGAGTCCAGTATTAGTGCAGAAATATGGCGGTTCATCGCTGGCGGATATGGAGCGGCTGCAACGGGTGGCGGAAAAGATCGTGGCCACGAAGGAAGAGGGCTACGACCTGGTGGTGGTGGTGTCGGCGATGGGCGATACGACCGACGATCTGCTGGCGATGGCGAAAGAGTGCTGCGCCGATCCACCGCGACGAGAGCTCGATATGCTGTTGTCGGTGGGAGAACGGATCTCGATGGCGCTGATGTCGATCGCCATCGATGAGCGCGGTCATGAAGCGGTCAGCCTGACGGGATCGCAGTGCGGGATCATCACCACCCACAGCCATGCCAACGCCCGTATTATGGATGTGCGTCCCTTTCGGGTTCAGGACGAGTTGGAGGCCGGGCGAATCGTGATCGTCGCCGGTTACCAGGGAGCGAGCTATCGGCGAGACGTCACGACGCTGGGACGCGGGGGAAGCGATACGACGGCCGTGGCCCTGGCGGCGGCGTTAAACGCCGAGGCCTGTGAACTCTACAGTGACGTCGATGGTGTATTTAGTGCGGATCCACAGGTGGTGGTATCGGCCTCCCAGCTTCAGCGCTTGAGCTACGAAGAGATGCAAGAGATGGCGCGAAGCGGGGCGAAGGTCATCAATGAAGAGGCCGTGGAGTACGCCAGGCGCGAGCAGATCGCGCTGTACGCCAAGAGCACTCACAAAGAAGCCTCGGTGGGCACGCGAGTGGAGCGCATCGACCTCGATAAAGCAGCGATCGCGCGGGCAGAGTCGGGATGTCCGGCAGTGGCGGTGAGCCATATCGATCGCGGGTTGTGGCTCAGGGCGTCCAAGAGCGCCGACGCTGTGATGGCCTTTGTCGATGGCCACCGATCGCCGCTAATGCGATGGCGACCGGGTCAGGAAGCGGCGATTTTTTTGCCCCTGGACGATATTCACGGAGAAAAGGCCTTTCGCGAGGCCTGTCGAGCGATCGGGGGGGATGTGGAGGTCAGCGACATGGGATTGGTCAGCGCCGTTGGCCTGGGGCTCGGCCGTGGCGGTGAATGGGTGCGGCGCGCCCAGTGCGAGTTGGCTCCGGTGGCAGCGGTCAAAGACCTTCATATCTGCGCCGATCGCCTCAGTTGGGTGGTTCCTCAAGGAGATGTGGAAGAGGCAGCCAGAGCGGTGCATCGAGCGTTGATCGACGAGGTCTAAGAGGCCTAATCAAGGCGTCCAATAACGAAAAAAGCGGCGCCCCGGGAGGGGTTGCCGCTTTTTTCGTGGCCCGATGGCCCTTGCGTCTATGTGTGCGAAGTAAGTCGGAAGGAATTGGGAATGTTCCTTGAAAGGAATTGAGGAAGGAAAAAAGAAAGGAAAGTTGAAAGGATGCAACCTACCTCGCACACATAAAAGCAAGGGCCTCTGTTTCGAACTCAATGGTATAACCGGAAGCTCCGGTCAGTTTATTCCAAGCAGACTGGAATTTCTCAAAGGTAACGGAAAATCTTGAGACGTCCTGTCCACCGATGACGCTGAAATTACACTGCTGGTGGAAAATGTCAAGTATAGTGTAATTTTTTCTCCGTGGCGGAACTGGGGATCGTTCGAGGGGATCACGAGGGCCTCTAAATTCAGGGGGTGTTGCCGGGCTCGGCGATCATGTCGATCTCAAAGCGGTCGCGTTGTCCGTCGATATCGTCGATTCGAAGAGTCTGTTCGTGATAACCGTCGCGACGTAAAAATAATTCCAGTGAATGATGTTCCTGGAGAAGATCGCTGATCGTGTAGGGGGTGTAGCCCAGGGAGCGTTCGGTGCCATTGTCGTCGATAAAGACCTCGACGTCGGAGGGAGAGGAGGCGATCTCAAGCCCCGTGGGCAGGATTCCCTGGGAGGGGGGGCCGGCGTCGTCATCGGTGGCGGCGGTGGAGCTGTCGTGGGGCTCGTCGTCGGGTCGATCGGCGTCGAGGGAAACGAAGAACCAGGCGATATTGGAGAGGAGGACAAGCCCGATGGCGATGGTGAGCAGGAGGCCGCTGGGCTTGGGATCGATGGGGGGGGGGTCGTCGGGCGGGGCGGAATCGGGCAAGGGGACGACGGCCTGGGGGGTGGGGTCGTCGGTGGCGGGATCGGTGTCGAGGGGGTCGTCGCCATGGCCCAGGGCGCGGGCGAAGGCGTCGGCAAAGGCGGTGATGGAGGGCCAGCGGTGCTGGGGATCGGGGTCCAGGCCGCGGCCGATGACCTCGGCGAGTTCGGAGTCGATGCCCAGGTCGTCGAGGGAAGGGGGGGCGTCGGTTTTGATGCGGATGATGCCGTCGCCGGGGTCGACGGGGTCGTCAAAGAAGGGGTGGACGCCGACGAGGAGGCGGTAGGCCAGCGAGGCCAGTCCCCACTGGTCGGCGGCGGCGCTCAGATGGGGGGCGACCGAGGAGTTGGCGTCGCCTCGAAGATCGGGGGCGTCGTCATCGCGGGCGGCGACATCAAAGGATTCGGGTGGGAAGGCGTCGACCAATTCGGTGGTGAGGACGAGGTTGGGCATGGCCACCAGTTGGGCCATGGAGAGGGCGAGACCGGTGTGACGCAGCCGGGCAGAGCCCAGGTCGTCGCCATCGATATCGATCCACTTTGGCTTGAGGTTACCGTGGAAGATATCTCGTTGGTGAGCGGCGTCGAGGAGGTCGGCGAGGCGCTCCACGAGCTTGAGGACGTCGTCGGGGGCCAAGACGCCACGGGTCTCCAACAGATCGCTTAAGGGACGGCCGGGCTCGATTTTTTCGATGACAAAGGGAATGCCCAGGTCGACCTCGCCGAAGTCGACGACACGGGCGATGCCCGGGTGCTGGAGGGTGGCGGCGCGTCGAGCGGCCTTCTCGACCTCGTCGGTGATCGAGGGGTCGGCGCCGGCGTCGGCGAGGCCGTCGAAGACGCTGATCTCGATGGGCAGTTCGAAGGGGTCTTGAGAGCCCGTATAGGCGGTGACGAGCCCAACGGATCCGCGGCGTTGGTGGAGGTGGTACTGGTGGTCAAGGGCAAGGGTTCCGCCCTGAAGATTGTCCATGGTGGGGTGGCCTTAGTGGGAGTCGTCGTCGACCGGAGCATCGGGGGCGGCGGGGATCCCGCCCTTGCGGGGATCGGAGACCCCGATCCAGCCCTGGTCGGTGCGTTGGATGATCTGGACGGCGGAGTAGGAGGGGCGGATCTCGATGTCGTGGCCCCAGGATCGAAGTTGGTCGAGGGCGTCAATGGCGTCGTGTTCGGCAAAGAGTTGGGGGGGAATCCATTGGTGATGGAGTCGGTCGGCGGTGATCGCCGTCAGCGGGTCCAGGCCCCCGAGGAGGGTGTCGATGAGGGTGAAGTAGGTGCCGCTGATGATGGTCGGTCCGCCGCTGGCGCCGAGGGTGGCGGAGGGTCGGCCCTGATCGTCGAAGACGAGGGTTGGGCTCATGGAGGAGAGGGGGCGTTTGTGGGGTTCGACGGCGTTTTGCTCGTTGCCCATGAGGCCAAAGACGTTGGGTTCGCCGGGCTTGATGGTGAAGTCGGCCATCTCGTTGTTGAGCAGCAGTCCGTACTCCTCGACGAGGACCATGGAGCCAAAACGCGTATTGATGGTGGAGGTACAGGCCAGGAGGTTGTCGTCGGCGTCGACGACGCTGAGGTGGGCGGTGCCGCTGGATTCGACGTCGGGGGCGACGGTGCCGTAGTCGTCGGTGTCGAGGGTGGCGTCGCGGCGGACGCGTTGGGCCAGTTCGGCGGCGTATTCCTCGGAGAGCAGTCGGTCGACGGGGACGTCGACGAAGTCGGTGTCGCCGAGCCAGCGGGCGCGGTCGGCGAAGGCGTGCTTGAGGGCCTCGATGGCCAGGTGGCGATAGGAGGCGTCAAGGGTCTGGTGGTGGTCGTCGACGAGGTGGTCGAGGATCTGGAAGGCCTGAACCAGGGCGATGCCGCCGGAGGAGGGCGGCGGCATGGAGGCGATGCGATGACCGCCGATGTCGGCGACGATGGGTTGGCGGCGCTGGACGCCATAGGTCGCCAGATCGTCCTGGGAGAGGATGCCATCGTGGGCCTCGACGGTGTCCACGATGGCGTCGGCGATCTCGCCAACATAAAAGGGGCGCACCCCGTCATCGCGAAGGATGGTCAAGGCGCGGGCCAGGTCGTCGCGAACCATGAGGTCGCCGGCGTCGAGCCACTGGCCGTCGTCATCCTGAAACAGCGCCGCCAGGGCGGGGCGTTGCTCGAGGTCGTCGGCCAGGGTCTCCAGGTGGGTGGCCAGGGTGTCGCTGACGCGCGCTCCGGAGCGGGCGAGTTCGATGGAGGGGTCGACGACATCCTCCCATTGGAGGTGGCCGAAGCGCCCGTGGAGCGACCAGAGCCCGGCGGGCTCTCCGGGGGTGGCGACGGCGAGGCCGCCGTGGCGAGCGAGATCGCTGCGGGCTTCACCGTCGACGATAAAGAGATCGCGGTGCGCCTGTTGAGGGGCCGTTTCCCGGTAGTCGATGACGTGGGTCTGGTCGTCGTCGGCCTCGTGGTAGAGGCAAAATCCCCCGCCGCCGAGGCCAGAGGCGAAGGGGTGGCTGAGGTTGAGGGCCAGCAGGGCGGCGACGCCGGCGTCGGCGGCGTTGCCCCCATCGGCCAGGACCTGGGCCCCGATGGCCGAGGCCTGGGCTTCGTCGGCGGCGACGATGCCTCGATCGGAGGTGATCTGGTGGCGATCCACATCGCCGAGGCGATCCATGGCCTCGCTGGTGGCCTCAGGAGCGCTGTCGGCGAGGGCTGGCGCGCCAATCGTCAGGACCGAGAGAAAGGCGAAAAAGCGCAGGCATTGCAGAGATTTCATGACCAAAACCCAAGAATCGTTGACACCAATTGGGGATATTCTATGCTGCCCGGTGAAGTCAGAGCATTTCTTATCAATCACGCCTGAGGATGCCAAGGCGGAGGTGGTGCTGGGGAGGGACTGGCCGGTCGAGATGAAGACTTTCTCAAGACGGTGGATACAATGATGGTACGCTCATTTTTTGGATTGTTTAGCGAAAGCCCCTTCCCATATCTTCGCGAGATGGCCCATCGGGTCAAAGAGTGCTCCGACGAGGTACCACAGCTCTTCGATGCCCTCTTTGAGGGCGATTACGATCGGGTGCTGGCGATCTCGGAGCGGATCAGCGATCTGGAGCACGAGGTCGATGTGCTCAAGACCCAGATTCGTGATGGGATGCCGAAGACGCGCTTTATGCCCGTCGATCGCCGTGATCTCTTAGAGGTCTTGGCGAATCTGGATGCGGTGGCCGACGCCGCCGAAGATGTGGGCAAGTTGTTCACATTGCGGCGCATGGAGGCCCACGAGGAGTTGGAGCCGTCGCTCAAAAAGTTGGTGCGCCGCGTCGATCGCACCGTCGATCAGGGCGTGGAAGTGGTGGAGACGTTGGAAGTGGTCGCCGAGGTGGGCTTTTCGGGCAAGGAAGGCAGCCGGTTGATGGAGGAGATCGCAGAGCTCAATCGCCTGGAGCACAAGGCCGATATTGTGCAGGACGCAGCGGCGCGTCAGCTCTTTGAGATCGAAGACGACATCAAGCCGGGAAGCCTGTTTGTGTGGAATAAGATCATTCGCGAATTGGGGGATATGGCCAACTCCGCAGAGCGCATGGGCAACCGCATGCGTTTATTTTTGTCGGAGTAGCCCGTTGCAGAGAAGACAAGGGACACGCCTCGAGGGCATCGAGGGTGGTTCCGATCCAGGTTGCCCCGTCGAGTTACGGAGGTAACGAAGCAGTAAAAGCACCACCGAGGAGTACCCCAGATGGGCTTGGAGATCTTTCTTATCGACGCCCCTCATAACCTGATCCTGTGGGTGACACTGGCGTTCGGGTTCTATATGGCCTGGAGCATCGGGGCCAACGACGCAGCGAACGCGATGGGGACGAGCGTTGGGTCGGGAGCCATTTCGTTTAAAGAGGCGGTGATTATCGCCGCCATTTTTGAATTTTCGGGGGCCGTGGTGGCCGGGGCGTCGGTGACGGACACGATGCGGCGCGGCATCGTGGATCCTCTATTATTCAATGATGCAGCGCTGGTGGGGTCATCGCAGGGCGATATCATCTTCATGCTCGGGATGGTGTCGGCGTTGATCGCGGCGGCGGTGTGGATTCACGTAGCGGCGACCTTTGGGTGGCCGGTGTCGACGACTCATAGCCTGGTGGGGGCGGTGACGGGCTTTGGCCTGATCACGGTGGGGGTCAGCCATATCGCCTGGGGGACCCTGGCGCAGATCGCATCGAGTTGGATCGTCAGCCCTCTGGCGGGCGGGATTCTGGGCTTTTTGCTATACACGTTGATCCGTAAGGCGATTTTCGATGCCGACGATCCGGTGAGGAGCGTCAAAAATTGGGCACCGGTATTGATCATGCCCGTGATCTTCGTGCTCATCCTGGTCATTTTCTACAAGGGGCTTCCAGGAGTTGATCTGGAGGGCTATGGAATCGGAAATGTAGAGATCTTTGGGATCACCACGGTGCTCTCGGTGGTGATGGCGGCGGTGGCGTCGGTGTTTATCCGGCGCATTGAGCCGCCAGGAGAGGACGCCGAGCGCAAGGCCTATGTGGCGAAGGTGGAGAAGGTCTTTCGCTATCTTCAGATCGTGACGGCCTGTTTTGTGGCCTTTGCCCACGGTTCCAATGATGTGGCGAACTCCATTGGCCCCATCGCGGCGGTGGTGGGGACGTTGGAGGCCGGCGAGGTGGCCCAGGAGGTGGGGGTGCCTTTGTGGGTGTTGTTGATGGGTGGACTGGGAATCGTGGTCGGTCTGGCGACCTACGGCTATAAGGTGATCCAGACGATTGGAACCAAGATCACGGATTTGACCCCCTCCAGGGGATTTGCCGCCGAGTTTGGTGGGGCGTCGACGATTCTTGCGGCGAGCCAGATCGGGATGCCGATCTCGACGACCCACACCATCGTGGGATCCGTGATGGGGGTGGGCTTTGCGCGGGGGATGAACGCCCTGAACCTGGGCATGCTGTGGAAGATCTTAAAGTCCTGGGTCTACACGATCCCGGTGGCGGCGGTGCTGACGATCATGTTCTTTTATCTATTCAAGACCCTGTGGAGCATCTTTATTTTCCCACTGTGATGGGCAAGAAGCGGCACAGGCGAGAAGCTACTGGGCTTTGACGTCGTCGATCCAGGTGGCGATGTGGTCGGGGTCAAAGGGATGGATGCCCCGCTTTTGAAGCTGACGGCGAAGGGGTTTTTCGAAGAGCCTCAACGCGTGGGATTGGAGGCTCTTTTGAACGCTGGATTGGTAGGATCGGTCCTGGAAATATTGGCGCAGCGGTCGGGAAAGGGGATTGACCATCAATTGCTGAAACCAGCCAAAGGGCTCGGCGGGATCGTCGCCGTTGGCGACCATCTCCCAGTGGAGAGCCCAGGACAGATGGGTCACCGAATTATGGACGGTGGGCATCAGATCTCGGCAGAGGCCGAGGAAGGCGCCCTGCCAGTGGGGATCGAAGTGTCTAAATTCGGTGCTGTAGAAGAAGGCGTTGTGGAAATAGCTAGGGACGGTGACGATGGCGGCGAGGTTGAGGCGCTTGCAGATATTACGGAGCACCTCCAGGACCTGGGCGCCGACGCCGAGGCCCGGGTGGCGCTGGCCGGGCAGGGGAGGTCGGTCTGGTGTGAAGGAACGCGCCGGGTTTTGGAGCAGTAGCCAGTCGACGGTGAGCACCGGCAGGTGAGTCTCGGCGATGCGATCGGCGAGCTCTGATTGGGGACGCAAAAAGTCGCGACGCACAACGAGCTCGATGATCGGGTCCTCGAGTTTGGGGTCCGTCGACCAGAGTCGAAAGAGGTGCTCGTCCAATTCGTCGGTGTGGGTTTCGATGCGGAAGTCGGAAAAACCCAGGCGCTCCAGGTCGCGAAAAAAACCGTATTTTTCGAGGGCCACTTCCAGGCCTTCTTCGGTATAAAATCCCAGCCAGCGATCGCGGTCATGGCCAAAGAGCTCGGGGCCGGCGGAGATCTCGGCGAGGCCCTCGGATCCCTTCTGAAGTTCGGCGCGGGAGAGGAGGTGATAGATTTCCTCGTAGCGGTCGCGATAACGGGTCATGGGGGCTTCCGTTAGGGACGGGTGGGGGCTCTAAGTCGTCGTGATGGACCCCCAGTATAGCGCAGAGAACGCCGATGGAAATAGGGCCGTTAAATCAGGGGGCGATGAAGAGGTCATCGGAGGGTTCACTGCGTCGCTCAAAGCCGTGGATGCGCTCCCAGGCCTGAAGACGGTAGGCATAGACACCGTCGGAATCGACGTGGGGGTCGAAGAAATCGGTGCGCTCCGAGGGGGGGAGGGCGGCGAGGGGAAGAAAGGGGCCGTCGGCGAGGATGTCTCGGCGAGCGATGATGACGCCCTGGGGGGACTGGGAGGCCGGCGTCCAGGCGATGGCGATGCCGCGCTCGCGATGGTCCAGGGTCATGGTGGGGGCAGCAAGGGGGCCGGGCCAGTGGAGGGTCAAAGCATCGCGATGAGTAGGCTTTTGGTCATCGTCGGGGACCAGTGAGGCCTCGAACTCCCAGGTGCCCGTCTGGTCGCCCAGGACCTGTTCGATGGTCAACAGACCGTGGTTGATCGCCCGGGCCTGGGGCTCGTCGAGGGCGGTGTCGGTGAGGGGTTCGTCGAGGTGGGTGGCGACGACGATGAGCTGGTCGCCGGGGTGGGCGTCGGGGGCGTGGAGGGTCAGTGAAAGGCGGTCACCGACGGCGGTGGTGGCGCGAAGTGTCAGTGCCGATTCGGAGGTGGTGTCGGGGTCAAAAACGGGGGCGAGGGTGGCGCACCCAGGGAGCGACATAAGGGCGATAAAGAAGGCTAAGGGAAGCCATGAACGCAAACGCGCCGCCTCCAGGTGGGAGGGGCGCGTCGGCGAGTGAAGTTGGCTCATGGTGGGCGCTTAGAAAGACCAGGCCAGTCGGCCCTGGATTGTCCAGGCGAGGCTGGCGCCGGTGGAATCGGTGAAGTTGCCGGCTTCATAGGAATTGAGTCGGGGGTTGCCCTCCACGGCGTCGAGCCCGCTAAAGGGCAGGAGGACGCCAGCGTCGAGGGCGGCGAGAAAGGAGTCGCCGTCGATATATCGAAGCGAACTGTCGAGTTCCAGGCCCAACCAGGGAGAATCGCCGGCGGGAGTGCCCTCTTCGTCGAAGGCGCGAGAGGCGATGGTGGCGAGTTCGATCTCGAAGTGCTGTGCGCCGCTATCTAAAAATTTGGTGGTCACGTGAGGGCGGGCGTAATAGGCATTGGTGACGGTGCCGATGACTTCGCGAAAGAGGATGAGGTCGACGTGGTAGTCGGGGTTGAAGCGGGTAAAATCGATCTGGTCGGCGGCGTCGGCGCCGTAGCCCCAGTTCGGGTTGTCGCCACCGGTGGCAAAGCCGGCGTCGAAGCCAAAGGTGTGGCGGCTGTCGAAGTTGAATTCGCTCTCGGCGGCGAGGCCAAATTGGAGGATGGACTTGTCGGTGCTCTCGCCGTCGGGAGCGGTGCGGCAGGCGTTGGTGTTGTCGTCGGCGGCGTCGGGGTTGAAGCAGTTGACCTCGGGGTCGTTGGGATCGCCGCCCTCGTCGAAGTAACCCACGGGGCCGTTGGTGGTGTTGTCGACGCGGCCGAGGTTGGCCAGGCCCTCGAATTCCAGGCGAATGCGCTGGCCGCTATCGGGTTGCCACAGAAATCGGGTCCAGGGCGACAGGCTGTAGTTGCGCAGGCCGCGGTAGGTGTATTCGTCGGAGTCGGGGTCGTATTCGGTGTCCTGACCGCGGGTGGAGAAGCGAAGTCCGGCGTTGGTGGCCCGTCCCTCGCGATGGAGTTGATGGGCCTGTTCCTCGCGTTGTTGACGGGTCATCGGGCGTTGAAAGGCCTCGATGGTCCACTGGCCGGCGGTGTCCAGGCGTCCGACCTGGAGGGGGCGTCCGTCGTCAAAGCCGTCGTCGGAGCGGGTGATGGCGCCGGCGTCGATCATGTCGTAGCCGACCCTGACGTGGGTGCCAAAGAGTCGAGAGCGAAAGGCGATGCGGTCGACGCGGTCGCCCCAGTCGCAATCGGTACAGTTGCCGTCGTTGGCCATGATGCCGAGGCCCCAGTGATCGAGCATGCGACCGGCGGTAAAGGTACCAAAGAAGGTGCTAACCTCACCGTAGGCCTCGCGGACCTGGATGGGGGTGGGATCACCGATGGAGGAGTCCATGATGTCGCGCTGCGGTGAGGGCGTTCCGGCGCGAAAAAAGCTGTGTCGGGGATCGTCGCCCAGAACGGTATTGGGGAGCAGGTCCACATCGGTGTGGATGCGAAGGTTCTCAGTGATATGAAAGGTGGGCGCCAACCGAAGGCGGACGTCGGCGCTGCGGATGCGCTTGTTGTCCGGGTCCGCGGGGGTCTCGCTGTCGGGGGTCACGGTGTCGACGGGGGCGAGGATAGCGGAGGTGCCACCGGTGCCCAGATCGAAGCGGCTGCGGATCTGGGGCCGAACGCGCAATTGGCCGCTGTGCTCGACGAAGGGAAAGGTCGAGGTGGGCGTGATGCGGTCCAGAAGGGCGTCATCCATGTCGTCGAGGGGGACGAAATCGATGTCGTCGCCAAAGGCGTCAAAATCGTCATCCCATTCATCGTCCCATTCGTCGGGCCACTCGTCGTCTTCGTCCATGTCCTCGAAGTCGACGTCATCGCCGAGGTCGTCGTCGATGTCCTCGTCGAGGGGCTCTTGTGGAAGGTCGACATCGTCGTCGACATCGTCTTGAGCCATCGCCGGTGCACTGACCATGAGGGCCAGAGCGACGGCGACTCCACCTATCGCGTTGCTGCGTATCATCGGTACCCTGTAGAGCGGGATGTACAACTACCCATTAACGAAATGGGGGCGCGCGAAAAACATCACGGTCAAGCGGGGGCGCCCCGTTAAATGGAAGGATGCACTAGCATGGGGCGGTGAGGAGGGTCAAGTTTGGCGCTCGCGGTGAGGTGTGCAGGTTTAAAAGGGGAGTATTGACGAGGCATAAACCCGAATTATTCGGGTTGAGCACAGGGGAAAGGTCATGGAGATCGATTGGATGTACGCGATATTGGCCGGTTGGCTTGCCACCGCGCTGATGACAATGGCGATGGTGGGCGGAAGGGTGATGGGGATGGCGACCAATCTGATCGCCATGCTGGGCTTGATGGTGGTGCCGCCGGAAAAGAAGCGAGCGGTGCACGGGATAGGCCTGGTGCTTCACTTTGGATTGGGGGCGGTATTCGGGGTTGTCTATGCGGCGGTGCTCAGCGCCATAGGGGCGTTGGAGTGGCTGGGATTGATGGCGATATGGGGAGCGCTGTTGGGTCTGGTGCACGGGACGCTGGTGGGGGTGGCCTTTGCACTGGTGCCGGCGGTGCACCCGCGCATGGGCCACGGCCAGGTGCTGGAGACGCCGGGGCTATTTGGACGCCACCTGGGGGTGGGGATGCCGGTGGCCCTGCTGATCTTGCATGCCATTTACGGGGTGACGGCCGCGGTCACCTATTTTGCGGCCACGACACCCGGGGGCTAGATCTGAGATTCGTCGAGCCAGACGCGCTCCAGAGTGGGCTCAAAGGCGACCATTTGGTCCAGCAGCGCCTGGGGGTCGTCGTCGACGAGCAGCAGTTGGCGGTGGGCATCGCTCAAAAAGCCCTGGTCGCGGGCGTGGTCGAGGAATTGGAGAAAGCCGTCGAAGAAGCCGTCGACATTATAGATGCCGATGGGCTTTTGATGGATGCCCAGTTGGGCCCAGGTGGTGACTTCGCAGAGCTCTTCCAGGGTGCCCAGGCCACCGGGAAGGGCGATAAAGCCCTGGCTGAGTTCAGCCATCTTGGCTTTGCGCTCGTGCATCGAAGAGACGATGTGGAGCTCGCTCAGTCCCATATGGGCTTTTTCGCGACTGGCCAGCCCCTCGGGGAGGACGCCGATGGTACGGCCTCCCTCATCGATCACGGTGTCGGCGACGGCGCCCATCAGGCCGACGGCCCCGCCGCCGTAGACGAGATCGATGGTGCGTTGGCTCAGGGCGCGTCCCATGGATCGAGCAGCGTTGATGAACATCGGTTGTCGCCCGGGGCGAGAACCGCAGTAGACGCAGAGTGAATCCAGGGCCATGGGATCTCCTCGAAGTGGTGGTCAGGTCATGGGGTGTAAGGACTGTGTAGCTTTGGGGACCGGGGTTGTCGAGTATGGTTGTGCCTCGCTGGTCCATTGTCTATACCTTGGGGGACGGGCCTTCACCGCCAGGCGGGAAGGTCGAGATCGAACCACGGCCCAAGTTGGAGGCAAAGACGGTGAGTGAAGGCAAGGAGCGCTCCAGAGTGAAAGATGAACGCGTCCAAGAGGCGATGGAGACCTTTTATAAGCGACTCCAGGAGGAGGGGCTGAAGTCGACGAAACAACGGGATTTGATCGTGGAGCGCTTTTTGTGCCTCGACGAGCATATCAGTGCCGACGAGTTGCTGGAGGATGTCCGCGAATACCAGCCGCGCATCGGCTACGCGACGGTCTATCGAACCTTGAAGTTGCTGGTCGAGCAGGGGTTTGCAGTGCCCAAGGATTTTGGCGATGGGCAGACGCGCTACGATCCGATCTACGACCAGGATCCTCAGCACGACCATTTGATCTGTGTGGATTGCCGAAAGATCGTGGAGTTCACCGACAAGGTGCTCAACGACCGGATTCAGTCCATTGTCGCGGACATGAAGTACCAGGTGAGGCGAAAAAAGATCGAGCTCTATGCCGAATGCACCGACGAGGCCTGTCCCAATAAATAGGGGCCAGTAAACGCGATAAAGCGAGAGAAAAGGGGGAGGCCGCGCTTGACCCGAGGGTCAAGATGTATAGCATCCGTGCGCCAGTCGATCTCGGCGGCCCCGGTGCCCTGAATGGGCAACATGGCCCCCCAATGACAGCGAACTCCTCCTAAGGTTGGACCATGAAAGACGATTTTACGATTAAAGGCGAAATCATTTCGGCACTGGAAGGGGTCGAAGACCCGAAGGCGGGAAAGGATATCGTCAACTCCCATCTGGTTGAGCAGGTCAATGTCGACAAAGGGGTGGCCGATGTGATCCTGGTGATGGAGGGAAGCCGGGATCGCCAGGAGCGCTTCGGAATCGAGGATGCCGTCTATGATGCGGTGGAGGCCATCGGCGGAGTGCGGGAGGTCAAAGTGAAGACCATGACGCCCAAAGCCCTGGAGCGAGAAGCGCAGGGTGGGTCGGTGGCCAGTGGTCCATCGGAGCAAGCGACGACGGGTGGAGCCCCGAGTCCATCGCCGTCGGCGGCGCCTGGGTCCCAGGCGCCTCCACAGGGCGGTGGTGGAGCGCAGCAGGCCAGCGCCTCGGCGTCGGCGCCCATCGAAGGGGTGGGCAAGGTGATCGCCGTGGCCAGTGGAAAAGGGGGGGTCGGAAAATCGACGGTGGCCGTCAACTTGGCGCTGGCGCTCAAGGAAGCGGGTCATCGCGTCGGACTGTTGGATGTCGATATTTATGGGCCGTCGCTGCCAACGCTGCTGGGTGTGGAAGATCGTCCGGCGGTGAGCAATCGACGGATCTTACCCATTGAAGCGAGCGGGCTGAAGCTAATGAGCCTCGGCTTTTTGATGGACGAGGACTCGCCGGTGATCTGGCGAGGGCCGATTGTGACGGGGATCATTCGTCAGTTTTTGCGCGACGTCGATTGGAGTGGCCACGATTATCTGATCGTCGATATGCCGCCGGGAACGGGGGATGCCCAGTTGGCGCTGGCACAAACGGTGCCGGTAGACGGGGCGTTGATCGTGACCACCCCCTCGGATCTATCGCTGATTGACGCGGCGCGGGGGCTGCAGATGTTTAAGACTCTCAATGTAGAGGTCAAAGGGATCGTGACCAATATGTCGCGGTTCGTGGTGCCGTCGACGGGCGAGGAGTTCGAAATCTTTGGAGACCCCAAGATGGTGGAGAAGGAAGCGAAGCGCTTGGAGACCCCGATTTTGGGTGAGATTCCGATCGATACGAAGGTGCGCAAAGGGGGCGACGAGGGCAGCCCGGTGGTGATCGGGGAACCGGAGAGCAGCGTGGCCCAGGCGTTTCGGGATCTGGCGGCAGCGGTGGAGAAGGTGGAGCCGCCGGTCGACGAGGACGGCGAAGAGGGAGAGAAGAAAAAAGGGTTATTCTCTTTTCTCAAGAGTTAGGGTAAACCCCTGGAAGCAAAGAGGGAAAGATGACCGGTCGTGCCGTCCGCTGAAGGGACAGGGCGACCGGTTTATTTTTGCGTTTTTTGCCGGGTTGTCACATAATCGGCCCGCAGAAGAAGCTGGGCCTCGATAGGGGGAAGATCGATGAGGCTGGTGGTCAAAGCGAGTGATATCAGAGCAGACGCAAGCGAGAGGCATTTGAGTCGATACGGTCGACATTTTGTAAAGATTCGGGAACTCAATTCATTTGAGCGTCGTCTCGTCGATTTATTTGTGGATAAGCCGTCGACGCTGCACAGCCGCCATCAGGCGCTATTTCGCTATGCGCTGGCCCTGGCCAAGCTCAATGAATTTCGAACCCCCGAGGGAGAGGACGTGTCGTTGGCCGAGGAGGTCGACGAGTTGCGCCGATGGCTCATCGAGCGCGCCCTTCCACTGATGCCAGAGGGGGAAGAGGCCGATATCAGCGGGTTGCGCCAGATGACGGGACCGCTGGCGACGCGGGTCGATGCGACGCGGCGGATGATTCTGGCGCACCACATCGATGATTTCGGGGAAGAGGCCCTGGACGCTGAATTGCGCCAGAAGACGCCGGTATTGGTTCTGGGCGGAGGGGGAGGCTCGGGGTTGAGCCATCTGGGGACCTTTTCACTGCTCGACGAACTGGGGGTGACGCCGGAGCTGATCGTGGGCAGTTCCATGGGCAGTATCATGGGGTTAATGCGGGCCGTGGAGCGCGATTACGACCCCATATCGATGGCGATGGCCTTTCCAAAAACGGTGGATTACAACACGTTATTTCGGCCGTTTTCGGGGTTTTCCCGATTTGGATTTCCCGGGGCGTTTCACCTCAATATCATGCGTCTGGCGCGCCAGATCTTCGAGGAGTTGTTGGGAAAGAGCATGCCCCGATTCCACGAGTTGCCCATCAAATTGGAGGTGGTGGCCACGGGGGTTAGAAAGGGGTATCGATTCGACGATCAGGAATACGAGCAGGCAGCCGACGATAGTTTGTCGCCCCTGGCGCTGCGCAGCAAGCTGAAGCTGTTTTTCGGTGCGGTGCGCCAGTTGAGCAAGAATCCACGGCTGCTGACCCAGGTGGTCTTTGGGGCAGAAGAGGGAACGGAGCGGTTTCCGGTCATCGAGGCCGCCGGGTTTAGCTGCGCGGTGCCCGGGTTATTGCATTTCGATATTTTTCACGATGATCCGGAGACCATCGATCCGCTGGAGGGTCTCTTTGATCGCCATCAGTTGTTGCGCCTTTGCGATGGCGGGGTGGTCAATAATGTGCCCTCGAAGGTGGCCTGGGAGTCCGTCCAGCGGGGCTCAATTGGAACGCGCAACGCCCATATCATGAGCTTCGACGCCTTTGCGCCCCTGTCGAAGGGAAGAAACCTGATCTGGATTCCCATCCAGCAGATCGCGAGGCCGGCGGTGGTGGCCAATCGCCCCTATTCCTCGTATCACAAGACGTTTCAGAACCCGCCGAGCCCGCTGCAGATCTTCGTCAATAGCTACTCGAAGCTAAAGGCGATCATCGAGGAGACGCGCTCGGAAGTTGAAGACGATGCGGAGTATATCAAGGCCGCGCTCAGCAAGCTGCCCCCTTATGGGGTGTGGAAGTGAAGCGCAGGGCAAGAGCCATCCAACAAGTCAAGGAAGTGCATTTATGAGTGCGATCGATAATGCCCACTCCTTCGCGGCATCCATTTTGAGGCTTCCGCGGGGGCTATTCGTCAAGAAGGAAAACCAGAAGAACCCGCCGCGTCCCACGAAAGCGCTGAGGGTCTACGAGTTTGAGGCCTGTCCGTTTTGCCGCAAGGTGCGCGAGGAGATGACGGAGCTGGATCTCAACTACATCAATATCAGTTGCCCTCAAGGGGCAACGCAGAAGCGAGAGGCTCTGGAGGAGCGGGGCGGAAAGGTGCAATTTCCCTATCTTATCGACCCCAATACGGGGGTTGAGATGTACGATTCGGAGGACATCATCACCTATCTGGCGGAGACCTACGGTCCAGGTCGTCGAAGCCTGGGTCCGGCAGTGGCGCCGGTCAATACGGCCTTTGCAGCCCTGGCGTCGATGATTCGTCCCCGTGGGCGGCAAGTACGCCAGGGGCTGGCGGGGAGAGAACAGCCCGAGGAGTTGATCCAACTCTACGGCTTCGAGGGGTCGCCCTTTTGCCGCAAGGTGCGAGAGGTCCTCAATGAGCTAAACCTCAATTACTCGGTGGAGAATGTGGGCAAGGGGAGTACGCGTCGACCACAGCTGGTGGAGCGGGGCGGACAGATGATGGTACCCTATCTGGTGGATCCCAATACGGGCGAAGAGATGTATGAGTCCGACGATATCGTGGACTATCTGGAAGAGACCTACGGATAGGAAATAAGAGGCAAGCCGGGGGAGAGCAAAAATGGCCCGGAGGCGCTTGCAGCGTGTGGGCGTCGTAGTATGGTCTTGGCCATCAATGAATGAGTGTGGACGAAGCGACGAATAACCCCCTTAAATCGAAGCGATTGGCGACCACTATGAGCGATTTTAAGCCCCAGGATTTCGAGCCCAAATGGCAAGCCTATTGGGATGAGCACAAGACCTTTGCCACGGAGGGGGACAGCGATCGGCCCACCTATTACGTGCTCGATATGTTTCCCTATCCATCGGGCTCAGGGCTGCACGTGGGGCACGTCGAGGGATATACGGCCACGGATATCATGGCGCGGTTTAAGAAGGCGCAGGGCTTTGAAGTGCTGCATCCCATGGGGTGGGATGCCTTTGGTCTTCCGGCTGAGCAATACGCCTTGAAGACGGGGACCCATCCGCGGATCACGACCGAAGAAAATGTGGAGACCTTCAAGAGCCAGCTCAAGGCGCTGGGTTTTGCCTACGATTGGGACCGCGAGATCAATACGACGGATCCCGATTATTATAAGTGGACGCAGTGGATCTTTTTGAAGCTCTACGAGCAGGGGCTGGCCTATATCGCGGAGGTGCCCGTCAATTGGTGTCCGGCGCTGGGAACGGTGCTGGCCAACGAAGAGGTGATCGACGGACGAAGCGAGCGCGGCGGACACCCTGTGGTGCGAAAACCGATGCGTCAGTGGATGCTCAAGATCACGGCCTATGCCGACCGGTTGCTCGAGGATCTGGAGTTATTGGACTGGCCAGAACACCTCAAGGATATGCAGCGAAATTGGATCGGCCGCTCCCAGGGAGCGGAAGTCGAATTCGAGGTCGACGAGGAGAGCGCCAACGGGTTGGACGCCTCGATACGGGTGTTTACGACGCGACCGGATACGCTCTTCGGGGCGACCTATATGGTGTTGGCGCCGGAGCACCCACTGGTCGACGAGATCACGGAAGAGGGACGGCTCGACGAGGTGAAGGCCTACCGCCAGGAAGCCGCGACCAAGAGCGATCTGGAGCGCACAGAGCTCCAGGACGAGAAGACCGGCGTGTTCACCGGGGCCTATGCGATCAACCCGGTCAACGGAGAGACCCTGCCGATCTACGTGGCCGATTACGTGCTCTACGGCTACGGGACGGGCGCGATCATGGCGGTGCCGGGCCACGACGGTCGGGATTGGGACTTCGCCAACGCCCATGATCTGGCGATCCGAGAGGTGATCAGCGGTGGTGATGTCCAAGAAGAAGCCTTTGAGGGCGATGGCGAGTTGGTCAACTCGGACTTCCTCAACGGGTTGGAGGTCGACGAGGCGAAGGAAAAGATCATCGCCTGGCTCGAGGAAGAGGGCAAAGGCAAGGGATCGATCAACTACAAGCTTCGGGACTGGCTATTTTCGCGTCAGCGTTACTGGGGCGAGCCCTTTCCGATGGTCCATCGCGAGAGCGACGGCGAGGTGGTGGCCCTTCCAGAAGAGCAGTTGCCCCTGACCCTTCCAGAGGTCGAGGAATACGAACCCAGCGGGACGGGAGAGTCGCCGCTGGCGACCATTGAGGAGTGGGTGGAGACGGAGTGCCCCGAGACCGGTGAACCGGCGCGACGCGAGACCAACACGATGCCCCAATGGGCGGGCTCGTGCTGGTATTATCTGCGCTTTATCGATCCCGATAACGACTCCGCGCCAGTGGATCTGGAGTTGGAGAAGGAATGGATGCCCGTCGATCTATACGTCGGTGGTGCGGAGCATGCGGTGCTGCATCTTCTCTACGCCCGATTCTGGCATAAGGTGCTCTACGATGCGGGGGTGGTGAGCACGAAGGAGCCCTTTAAGCGGGTGGTCAACCAGGGGATGATCCTGGGGACGAGCTACGTCTACTACGAGGATGAAGACGGCGAACTCTACGCAGCGGAGGGGGTCGACAAAAAGGACGTGACCCAGCGGACGGTGCACGTCGATAAGGTGCGTTGGGAGGGAGACGTTCCCATGCACCCCGATGAGGCGATCGAGCTGGAGCCGGTGGTGGAGAAGATGTCGAAGTCGCGGGGCAACGTGGTCAACCCCGACGATGTGATCGCGGAGTACGGGGCCGATAGCCTTCGGCTCTACGAGATGTTCATGGGTCCCGTAGAGCAGACCAAGCCCTGGGATCCGCGCGGGGTCAATGGCGTGCATCGCTTCCTGGCCAGAATCTGGCGCCTGGTCCACGACGACGAGGGACCGGTGAAGGTCGTGGAGGGGGCTTCCTTTGGAGATGACCTCAAACGAGCGATGCATCAGACCATCGAGAAGGTGACCAACGACACCTCGGAGCTGGCTTATAACACGGCGATTGCGGCGATGATGGAGTACGTCAACGCCCTTTATGGCGAGGATGAGGTGCCCTTGGAAGCAGTGTCGCCGCTGGTGCAGATGCTGGCGCCCTATGCGCCGCATACGGCGGAAGAACTGTGGGTGGCCCTGGGCCATGAGCCCTCGGTCAGCGAAATGGGGTGGCCAGACTACGATGAGGATTGGCTCCAGGAGGATAGCTACGAGTTGGCCGTCCAGGTGATGGGCAAGCTTCGCGGCACCATCGAGATCGCCCAGGAGGCCGACGAAGAAGAGGCCGTGGCAGCGGCCAGATCCAATGAGGATGTGGAGCGCCACCTGGAGGGCAAAGAGATCCGGCGGGTGATCTTTGTGCCGGGCCGAATCCTGAATTTTGTGGTCGGATGACGCGATGCGTCAATAATATGGCCGCCAAAAAGGGGGGAAGGCGCTTGGCCCCAGCCTTGACGTTATGCTAGTTGTGCACCGGAAATGGAGCGCAATGGACTTACTGAACTGGGAGGTTGAGCCGTGGAACAAGCACAGCGACAGGAAGCGGGTGATATGAAGGCGTCGGAGAGCCAAAACGGGCAGCATGATTCGGAGAAGTACCATGGCTTGAGCGCCGATGAGCTCAAGGAGATGTATCGCTTGATCTATTTGTCTCGACGTCTGGATGACGCCGAGATCAATCTCAAGCGCCAGCAAAAGATCTACTTTCAGATCTCGGGAGCGGGCCACGAAGCGGCGCTGGTAGCGGCCGGCAAGGTGCTTCGGTCGGGCTACGACTGGTTCTATCCCTACTATCGCGATCGGGCGCTGGTGCTGACCCTGGGGATGACCCCTCAAGAGGTGTTGGCGGAGGCCGTCGGTGCCGTGGAAGACCCCAATTCAGGTGGCCGCCAGATGCCCTGTCACTGGGGCCACAAAGATCTCAATATCGTCAGCCAGTCCTCGTGCACGGGGACCCAGATGCTTCAGGCGGCGGGCACCGCGGAGGTGCCGGACATCATGAGCCAGGTGGAGGGGCTCAAAGATCGCGACGATTTTCACGACGACGAGGTGGTCTACGTCTCCATCGGCGACGGAGCGACGAGCGAAGGGGAGTTCTGGGAGGCCGTCAATACGGCGGCGACCTTCAAATTGCCGGTGCTCTTCATGGTGGAGGATAACGGCTACGCCATCAGTGTACCCGTGGAGGTGCAGACGGCGGGAGGATCGATTTCGAAGGCCTGCGCGGGCTTTGAGAACCTCTTCATCACGGAATTCGACGGCTGCGACCCAGTGGAGAGCTACGGCGCCCTGACGGAAGCCGTGGACTATATCCGAGACGGCAAGGGGCCAGCACTGGCCCATGCCCACGTGATCCGGCCCTACAATCACTCCATGTCCGATAATGAAAAGGACTATAAGCCGCAAAAGGAGCGCGAGGCGGAGACCAAGCGCGACCCGATCACCGCCTTCGCAGCCTACCTGGTCGACGAAGGGATCATGAGCGAGGAAGAGATCGAGGGCCTCAAAGAGGAGGTTCACGCCGAGGTGCAGCAAGCGGTGGACGA
This sequence comes from uncultured Bradymonadales bacterium, assembly GCA_964415785.1. Taxonomy (GTDB): domain Bacteria; phylum Myxococcota_A; class Bradymonadia; order Bradymonadales; family Bradymonadaceae; genus SLJM01. Next base: position 14,390 of record CAYQBU010000012.1, on the reverse strand, counting down.
TGCTCTGGAGATGGAGACCCCGGCCCCGGAGACGGCGCTCGATCATATCTACACCACGGAAAATAATCCCACGAGCGCTCAATTTGAGAGTGCCCCGAATTATCCCGACGAGGCGTCGAAGACGACGATGGTCGATTTGCTCAACGGGACGCTGAAGAGCGAGATGCGCCGCGACCCCCGTATCGTCGTGTTTGGCGAAGACGTCGCCGACGTGACGCGCGAAGAGTATATCGATCAGGTCAAGGGAAAGGGCGGGGTGTTTAAGGTGACCCACGGCCTCCAGCGCGAATTCGGCGGGCGACGGGTGTTCAATAGCCCGCTGGCAGAGGCCAATATCGTCGGACGGGCTATCGGCATGGCGTCGAGAGGACTTCGACCGGTGGTGGAGATCCAATTTTTCGATTATATCTGGCCGGCCTTTATGCAGATTCGAAATGAGCTGTCCAATCTGCGGTGGCGCTCCAACGACGCGTTTTCGGCCCCTGTGGTGATACGCGTGCCCATCGGCGGCTACCTCAAAGGTGGAGCTCCCTATCATAGCCAGTCGGGGACGACCCTATTTACGCATACGCCGGGGCTGAGGGTGGTCATGCCGTCGACGGCAGAAGACGCGGCGGGCCTGTTGCGAACGGCGATTCGCTGCGACGACCCGGTGATGTTTTTGGAGCACAAGCACCTGTATCGCCAACAGCATAATAAGGGGCGCTATCCGGGCGACGATTATACGATTCCCTTTGGGAAGTCGCGGGTGGTTCAGGAAGGCGAAGACCTCACGATATTGACCTACGGCGCGCTGGTCGAGAGGGCGCGACGGGCGGCGTTAAAACACGACGACGTGAGCGTGGAGATCATCGATCTGCGCACGCTCAACCCCTATGACTGGGAGGGCATCTCGCGGTCGGTCAAGAAGACCAATAAGGTGATCTTGGCCTATGAGGACAATCTGTCCTGGGGCTTTGGTACGGAGATTGCGTCGCGGATCTCAGACGAGCTCTTCGAGTATCTCGATGGGCCCATTCAGCGGGTGGCCTCGCTGGATAGCTTTGTGGCCTATCACCCGGATCTGGAAGCAGAGATTCTGCCCGGGATCGACGATATTGCAGAGAAGATCGAGTGGTTGGCCCGCTACTGAGAAGGGGGTCGAAGGACCGGGAGCGCGGCAGCGCTCCCGGTGGTCGAGCCGGAGGGGCTCAGGAAGAGAGGACTTCGTCGTTGATCTTATGGGCAAGGGCGAAGTCTTTTTCTGTGAGGCCGTCGGCATCGTGGGTGGTGAGGGTGAGGTCGACCTGGTTGTAGACGTTAAAAATTTCGGGGTGGTGGTCGGCGGCTTCGGCGTGATCGGCGATGCGGTTGATGAAGGCGATGGCGTCCAGGAAGGTATCGAATTCCAGGGATCGCTCGATGGTGTCGCCGTCGCGATGCCAGCCGTTGAGGTCGGTGAGTCGGGCGTCGATGGTGGAGTCGTCGAGTTTAGCACTGGCCATGGGGCGCTCCTTGTCGAAAAAAAAGTGGATGTGTCGTGGTCGGTGAGACCCCTTAATCGGTAAACGCCGACAGGTCTTTCTCAAGGGAGTCAGCGGCGTCGCGCAGGCCCTGGGCGGTCTCGGTGCGCTGGTAGCGCTCATTGAGAATGGCGGCGGCGACGAGGAGTCGAACCGATTGGCGGGAGCGATCGCCACCGGAGATGTGGTGAGCCATGCGGGCGAGGAGGGCGAGCCAGACGCCGCGATCGAGTTCGGCGAGCATGTTATTGTCGTCGACGGATTCGATGAGCGGCTCGTAGTCCGAGTGGGACTCCGTGAGCAGGGCATAGAAGGCGGCGTTGGCCTGGCAGAAGACGCGGACGCGCTCGATGTCCAGTTCTTCGGCGTCAGCGCGAGCGCGGCCCAGTTCCAGGGCCGCCATCTGGAGACGGCTTAGAAATGCCTGCAAAAGCCCCATCAGGCTGTGGGCGGTGGCCCGGTCCTCGGCGGTGCCGTGCTCGTCGACGTGCTCCAGGGTCTCTTTGAGCAGATGCTCGGCGGTGTCGAATTCACCAAACCACATATTGACGATCGCCAGGTTGTTGCGCAGATCGAAGAGGGCCCAACTGGTGCCCAGCGATTCCTTGAGGCGTCGGGCCTCGCGCAATTTACTCTGGGCGCGGTGAAATTCCTGTTGGTTGATGGAGGCGATGCCGGTGTTGAGCAGGGCGTGCGATTTGGCGATGCGGTCGCCGACGCGGTCGAAGAGTTCGGCAGAGGTGTCGAAATGGGTTTCGGCGTCGGCGTAGTCGCCGGTGAGCAGGTGGAGGATGCCCATGGCATTGTGGGCGGCGGCGATATTGAAGGGGGTTCCCAAAGCCTTGTGGATGTCCAGAGAGCGCTGAAGTTTGGCCTGGGCCTCGTCGAAGTTTTCGCGTTCCATGGCCAATTGGCCCAGGTATCGCAGGGCTTCTGCCACGCCCTGACGCTCGCCGAGGGAGCGCTTGAGTTCCAGAGCTTGCTCCAGGGTCGTCTGGGCGTGGTCGAAGCGGTTGGGGGCGTCCAGGGAGGGCTGCATGAGGGCGCTGCCCAGGGCGATCAAAGCGTCGCTGAGGCTGTGCTGGTCGGAGGAGTTTTCCAGGGCCTCGCGGGCGCGGACGAGGTAGTCGTAGCGCTCATTGAGTTTGCCCTGGCGCCGCGCCGCTTCGGCGAGATGGAGAAGGACTGTGCCGTGGACGGCGGGGGACTTAAGCTCGTCGAGCATGGACTCCAGGCGCTGGCGGACGCGGCGCCCTTTGCGGGGATCGCTGCGAGTCAGGTGGACCTGGGAGAGGCCGACCAGGGCCTTGGCGATGCCGGGAAGGTCGTCGAGATCCTGGCTCCACTTGAGGGCCCGGCGGTACATGTCGGAGGCCTCGTCGGGGCGAGATTGAATGCGCAAAAGATGGCCGAAACCGCGGAGGGCGCGACTCTTTTCGGTGCCCTGAGCCTCACCGGAGTCGACGGCCCGTCGGTAGTGATCTTCGGCGAGTCCAAATTCACCGAAGCGCCGGGCGAGATCGGCCAATTCGAGGTGGGCCTCGGTCCAGAGATCGCCGCGTTGATCGAGGTCGTCGAGGAGGTTGAGGAGTTCGCGGTAGCGCCCGCGGGCGCCGCGCAGATCGAAGCGGGCCATGGAGCGGCGGCAGGCCTCGGCGAGGGCATCGCGGTAGCGCTGGGTGTCGCCGGACTGGCGCCAGTGGTCGGCGATCTCGACGACGGGGATCTCGATGTCCTGGCGATGGTAGAATTGGATCTTTTTATTGGCGGCCACAGCGTGGAGGCGACGGGTCGACCATTGCTCGCGGATCTGGTCCAGAAGGGTCTCGCGGAGCAGGCTATTTTCGAATTCCACGCACAGCAGGTTCTGGTGATTGGTCTGCTTGCAGAGGCCCTCCTGGCTCAGCGCCTGGAGATCGCGATCGAGATCGTGGTCCTCGGCCAAGTCCTCGGCCTCTTGGAGGACGAGGCGAAGCAGGTCGACGGGGACCTTCATGCCCAGAACGGCGAGCCAACGCAGGACGCGTCGCAAGTAGGGGCGATGGCTGTGCTTGTCGATGGCCTGCTGGATGCGAAGGCTCATCAGGTCCATGAGGTCCGGGGGCAAGTCGATATTGCGGGGATTGCCGGATTTGAGGTGCCAGCGATCGCCGCGGCGCTGCAATTCGTCTTCGTTTTGCAGGTAGCGAATGATCTGGATGGCGTGGAGTGGAACGCCGTGAGAGAGCCAGCCCACTCGTTCCTTGAGGCGGCTCTCCAGGGGGAGGATGGCGTCCAGGAATTGGGATAGGGATATGCCGCCGAGGCGCCGCAGGCGCAGGCGCTCGAAGCCGGCGCCGACGTTGGCCGAGATGGTGCGCAGGTGCTGGTCGAGATCGGGATTAAGTCCGCGCTCCTCGGGGCGCATGGTAAAGAGGACGGTCAGCGGTGATTTGTGGGTGCGGACGGTGACGGCCAGGTATTCCAGAAAGGCCAGGGTCGCGCTGTCGGCGTATTGGAGGTCCTCGAAGACGAGAATGAGGGCCCTGGAGGAGGCGAGGCGAATCAACAGACGCTCCAGGCGGGCGTAGAGGACCCCGGCGCTTGCGCTGTCGATGGTGGACTGGCCCTCCTGTGGGGGGCGGAGAAAATCGGTGAGGCCCCGAATATCGGCGTCGGAGAAGCCACCCAGGGAGCGCAATTCTTCCTCGATGGCGGCCTGGACCTGCTGGCGATCGAAGTGGGTCAGATCCCAGAGGTTGGCGATGGCGTCGCGCAAGGCCTCCATGGAGGAACTTCGGCGCCGAAACTCGGCGGTGCTAAGGGTGACCTTTTCGTCGGCCATGGCGTGGATGACGGCGCGGACGAGATGCGTTTTGCCGATGCCCCCCTCGCCTTCGACGAGGATCATCTGCCCGGTGCCCATCTGGATGGAGCTTCGGAGGAGGCCGCGCAATTTGTCGAATTCGCCGTCGCGACCGATGAGGGGCAGGTCAAAATGGGGTCGAGAGTGGGGTTGGCGTCCGAAGGGTTGGTCGGAGGTCGAGGGGCTGGGACTGGAGCGCTGAATCTGGACGGGAGGTGGCTTTGGGGAGCCCGCGGGGGGCTCGGGGTTGTCCATGACGATGGTCGCCTCATCGGCGTCGGCGTCGGCGTCGGTATCGGCGTCGCTGCCGATGGGCGGGTGCAGAGTCTGCGCTTCGCGAGCCTCAGGAGGGGCGACCTGGGTGGCGGAAGCGGCGGAGGGATCGCCGCCACGAGGGCTGGGCACGACCTGCATCTGGGCCAGGGCGTGGTGAAAGGCCTGGAGAAATTGGGAGGCGTCTTGAAAGCGATGTTCGGGGTCTTTTTCGCAGGCTTTTTGGATGATCTCGCCGAGCACGGTGCCCTTGAGCTCGTCGGTGAGCACGGGGACGGGGTCACGGATCTGTTTGTGGATGACGTCCATGCGGTTTCGGCCGGTCACCGGGGGCTGGCCGGTCAAGATCTCAAAGAGGAGCAGCCCCAGGGCGTAGACGTCGGTGGCCGGGGTGATCGGTTCGGCGCAAGCCTGCTCGGGGGCCATGTAGAGGGGGGTGCCGAAGATGCGTCCGGCGCGGGTGAGGGCGTCGCCGTCCTCGTCGTCGTCGGCGAGGGTCATTTTGGCGACGCCGAAGTCCAGGACCTTGACGTAATCGGTTTCGCCAAACATCTCGCATAGGAAGATGTTTTCCGGCTTTAGATCGCGGTGAACGAGGCCGTGGCGATGGGCTTCGGAGAGGCTCTTAAGGACCTGGATAAAGATGTGAGCGGTGCGCTCCAGAGAGATGGCGCCATGGGTCTGGATGAGGTCGCCCAGGGCGTCGCCGTCGAGGAGCTCCATGACCATATAGGCCAGTTCGTCTTCGGTCTGGCCGTAGTCGTAGAGGGTGATGGTGTTGGGGTGGCGAAGCTGGCTGATGTGGAATGCTTCGCGGCGAAAGCGCTCGACGTTGATGGGGTCTTTGGCGACGCCGGGGGTGAGGAATTTGAGGGCCACTTCGCGGCCGATATTTTCCTGGACCGCCCGAAATACAGTGCCGAAGCCACCGGTGCCGATGACCTGGAGGATGCGAAAACGGCCGGCGATCAGATCGCCGGGTTCTGGGAGCGCGTGGTTCTGTGAGGTCATGGGCGGCTCCAGAGCGTCAAATCCAGGGGCTAAAACGCCGGTCATCGGCTGCGCGAAAGGCCGGTCTGAACCGGTCGTTCAGGTGGTGATCAGTGGTGTTCCCTGTTCCTCTTAGGAGGTACCATGGAGGGCAGGAGAGCCGCAACCTGAGCGGCGATTCATTCGTCGGGGTTAGCGAGGGAGAAGTCCAGGATGTAATCGCTGAAATCAGTGCTCAAGGTGGGGATATGGGCTCCGCCGAGGATGGTCCAGAGTTGGACGTCACCGGTGTCGGGACAGCCATGAAAGTGTCGGCGCGACGTCTCATTGCCGGGGATGAGCAGGTCGAGGTCGATATAATCGGCAATCTCGCTGTTGCCTCGGCAGTCGTTGCGCTCGGCCCAGCGTCGGGCCAGCGTGCGGGCACCGGGATAAAAGCCCAACACTCCACTGTAGTAGATGACGGCATCCATGGAGCCGTGAATGTGGAGGATTGATGTGGTGTCGTCGGGCTCACAGGCCGAGGGGCTGGCCTGGGCGCTGGCGCCGAGGGCGACCACGGAGTCGATGGCCTCGGCGGCCTCGCAGGCCAGGCGGTAGGCCATGAATCCGCCGTTGGAGTGGCCCACCAGATGAAGGGAGTCGACATCGAAGGTGGGCTGGTCGTGGAGTTCGTCGATAAGGCCCTGGAGATAGCTCAGGTCGTCGACACCGCTGCCGTAGAAGTCACAGCAGTAGGAGGTGGCATTCCAGAAGGGCTGGCCTGTGATATCAGAGGTTCCCTCGGGGAGCATGAGAGCGAAAGGACGGGTGGACTGGGCCTGGGAGAGGCCAAAATAGAGGTCCTGGGTGCTGGCCGTGGAGCCATAGCTGTGGAGAAGGATGACCACCGGGATGGGAGCGTCGGGCGGGTCCGGAGGAAGCAGAAGGTTGGCGGGGCGATCGTCGGGACCCAGGACGAGGTGATCGGGCAGGGGGTCATCGCCGTTGGGAGGATCGATGACGTCGTCGGGACGCTCAAACTCGCCGGGATCGGTCAGTTCTTCTTCGTCGCGGGGATCGGCGTCCAGGTCGCCGACCTCGACGTGGTCCGGGGGACCGTCGCTATTTTGGTAGGCAACGATATCGCCCTGGTCGCTGTCGGCGCCAATACAGGCCGGGGCGACGAGGAGTCCCATAAGGGCGATAGCGACGATGTGGAGTCGATAAAGCATGGCGAGAGGATAGCGATCGAGGCGGGGACGCGAAAGGGCGTTCATGGAAGGCGGCCAAACGTGTTATAGTGATCGATCCCGGATGGTCCAAAGTATTCCAATGGCTGGAGAAGAGCATGGAAATCGTGAAGTTAAAGGCCGGAGAGTCGCCCACATCGGCGCTGTCGAATGCGGTCAATATCCTGCGTCAAGACGGGGTGGTATGCCTACCCTGCAATGGGACCTATCGGCTCTTTGCCGATGTCAATAGTGAGTCGGCGGTGATGCGCTTGATTCAGTCGAAGCGGCGGGTCAAGAAGGCGCCGAGCCTGGTCTTTGTCGACGAGGTGGGAACGCTTCATCGCGTGGTGGACGATGTATCGCCGCTGGAGAGTGCGTTGATGAAAGAATTGTGGCCGTCGCCGCTGACGATTCGGTTTAAGGCCAGCAAAAAGCTGCCCCGAAAGGTGGTCAAGGAACTGACGAAAGCCACCGGTAAGGTAGGCGTACGGGTCCCCCAGAGTCCGCTGTCGCACAAGGTGGTGCAGTCCTTTGGCGGGCCGTTGCTGGTGTCGAGTGCCAATCGTGGAACGAAGGGTGGGGAGCGCTCGCCGGCTCAGGTGAGGCAAAATTTTCTGGGACGCATCGACTTCTTTTTGGACGCCGGAGATCTCAAGGAAGTGCCCAGCTCAACGGTGGTGGATGTGAAAAAAGATCGGGTCAAGATCGTGCGCCAGGGGCTGGTCCCCAAGATAGCGATCGACGAGGTCGTGGAGGCGGCCACCGGTTGAGGTGGTGGTGCATTGGTAAATGGAGCGAGTGGTTATTGAAAATGGACATGGACAGGATGGGCATGAAGCTGATGGTGAAGGCAGCTCTGGTGGTGTTGGTGGCGGCGTCGGTCGCTCTGGGATGCGGTGACGACGAGGAAGCATCGGATAATGGAGACGACGGGCCGCCGGAGAGCATGGAGGAGCAGTGCGAGGCGGCCTGCGATCGGGTCTATGATGACGACCAATGCGGCACGCTCTTCGAGTTTCCGGAAGATGAGGGCGGTGGGGGAATGCCCCAGGCGACCTGCGTGGAGCGATGCACCGACGCGGACATGTTTCGGGGCGGCCAGTGGTGCGTGGCCACCGAGGCGCAATGCAGCGATGATCCCTGGGAGATGGTGAGGGCCTGTTTTCCCGAGGATTACCACCCCGAGGCCTGCGGCGATCTGGGATGGTGGGAGCGCCACTGGGAGGAGCAGGAAGAGGGCGTGGTGGAGTTGATCAATGACCATCGCCAGTCGGGCGCCCAGTGCCCCGGTGGTGATATGGGAGCGGTAGAGCCACTACAGATGAATGAACTTCTGCGCTGCGGGGCGCGGCGCCATAGCGTCGATATGGTCGAGGAGGGCTATTTCGCCACCGAGGATTCCCAGGGGCGCAACGGCGAAGAGCAAATGGAAGCCGTGGGCTATAGCCCCAATGGCTGGCGAATGCTGGTCAATGACGGCGAGGATTTTGCCGAACAATGGGTGGATAATCTGATGGCCGACGAGGAGCATTGCGAGACGATGATGAGTGGGGACTTTGAAGAGATCGGCGTGGGGCGCTATGAATTGAGGCGGTGGACGCTGTACCTGGCGACGCCGGAGTGATGCAGATTCAGCTGGACTGCCAAGTTGATATTTTGAATAGACGGGGAAGGCACCCATGACGATGCGGCGAACACTATTTTTCTTCTTCTTGATGCTTTCTATGATGTGGTCAACGGGTTGTGGCGATGACGATGACGGTTCGGAGGTGTCGGACAACTCTGCCTCAGCCGAGTGCCAGGGTGCATGCGAGAGGGTTTACAAGCGGCTGGATGATGGTGGGTGCCAGCAGAGTTTTTATCATGACGGACAAATTCTAGAGGGGGAGGCGAAGTGTGCAGAGGTATGCCAAGACGATGACTCATTGATGTATGGCACAGAAAGCTGTGTGGCCGATGACTCTCAGGTGGAGTGTCAGTCGGAACCCAGTGAGATGGTTGATATCTGCCTGTCCGAGATGGGGGAGGAAGAGCATTGCGTTCGGGCGTGTCGCAGGGTCTACGGCAGCATCAACGAAGGGGGATGTCAGCAGAGTTTTTTCTATGATGGAGAGGCTGTTGAGGGAGAGGCGGAGTGCATCGCGGTTTGCCGAGAGGATGAGTCTCTGATGGAGGGTACGGAGAGCTGTGTGGCCGACGATTCTCAGGTAGAGTGCCAGTCGGAGCCCGGTCAGATGGTGGAGGAGTGTCTGCCAAAAATAGAGGGACAGGCAACTTGTGAAGCGGCCTGTGATAGGGTTTATAGCGACAGTGACGAGGGCGGATGTCAGCAGAGTTTCAATCATCAAAACACGTGGGTTAATGACGCAACAGAATGCGTGGACCTCTGCATCAATGACGAGTCCTTTATGGTGGGTACTGAGAATTGTATCGCCGATGACTCAAGGGTGGAGTGCCAGTCGCAACCGGAAGAGATGGTAAGAATATGCCTGTCGGAGGACGATGTAGTGGTAGAGGCCTGCGAGCATCTAGAACTCTGGGATAGTGAGGCGTATCAGATGGAGCAACAGGTGGTTGATATAGTCAATGAAGTCCGGAGCGAGGGCGTGACCTGCACGGGGACGGGTGAGCAGATGCCGGTCGTCGACACCTTGGAAATGAACCCCTTCCTTCGATGCGCTGCAAGGCTCCACAGTATGAATATGGTGGAGACTGGTGAGTTTGCTCATGAAATTGATGGTGAGGAACCAGCTGATCGTGCGGTGGAGGCAGGTTACGCCTGGCAGGATGGCGCCGAGAATATTGCTCAAGGTCAACCCAATGCCCAAGCCGTGGTCGATGCCTGGGTCAGCAGTGACACGGGACATTGCGAAGACCTGATGAACGGCGAATTTCAGGATATAGGAATGGGGGTTGTGATCGAGAACGGCACGCCCTGGTGGACCCAGAAATTCGGGACCGAGCAATGATTCTTCTGGGGCTTGTTGATAAGCTATTCATATGGAGGGTGTCGGGCCAAGACGAGGAGCATTGCGAGACGATGATGAGTGGGGACTTTGAAGAGATCGGCGTGGGGCGCTATGAATTGAGGCGGTGGACGCTGTACCTGGCGACGCCGGAGTGAGGATCGAGCGGGGGTGAGATAGAGACGCAGCAATGACCTAATCAGCGAGTGAGCAATTTATGAAGATGCAGAAGACGATGGTCCTGGTAGCGACGATGGCGGCCGGGTTGGCCTGGCTGGCGGCCTGCGGTGATGACGACACCCAGATCCAGCACTGTGAAAATGCCTGCGATCGGGTCTACGCCAATACCTCCGATGGTGGATGTCAGCAGACGTTTCGCCACGGCGGGTCGGTGATCCGCGACGCCGAAGAGTGCGTGGACACCTGTTATGAGGACGACCAATTCATGATGGGCGCCGAAGCCTGTATCGCCGACGAGTCCCAGGTGAGCTGTCAGTCTCAGGCCACGGAGATGATCAATATCTGCCTGGCGGAGCAGGATTTCGACGTGGACGCCTGTGACCACCTCGACGCCTGGGGTCACCAGGAGGTGGCCATGGAGCAAGAAGTCGTCGAGATCGTCAATGAGGTCAGGGCGGAGGGCGTGACCTGTACGGGAACGGGAGCGCAGATGCCTGCGGTGGACCCCGTGACGTCGGACCCCTTTCTGCAGTGTGCGGCGCGGTTGCACAGCGTCAATATGGTGGAGACCGGTGAGTTTGCCCATGAGATTGGGGGCGAGGGGCCCGGTGATCGGGCGAGCGATGCCGGTTATCAATGGAGCACGGTGGGTGAGAATATTGCTCAGGGCCAGCCGACGGCTCAAGATGTGGTCGACGCCTGGGTGAGCAGCGACCAAGGGCATTGCGAGAACTTGATGAGCGGTGATTTTGAAAATATCGGGATGGGTGTGGTGTTCGACGGGAGCACCCCTTGGTGGACCCAGAAATTCGGGACCCATCAATAACGCTTATCGGCATGAGGAGCCCTAGAGGTTGTCGAGGATGTGGCGAAGGCCGTCGTCGGGGACCTCGGGGCAACCGCCGGCGCAATGGGGATTGGTCTCCAGGGCGTCGGGCTCGAAGAGGGTCCACACCTGGCGGTGGTCGTCGAGGTCGTCGCCGGCCAGATCGGTGAACTCATCGAATTCGTGCTGGCGGATACGGGCGTGATAGCCGGGATGCCACTCGAAGTGAAAGATGTCGTTGAACCACTCGCCCCAGATGATGCCGAGGCCGGCGCTGACCTCGCGGATGCGATCCCATAGCTCGGCGTCATCGCCGCGTTGATGGGCCTGATTGGCGTCTTCCATGGTGGCGTAGCGTGCGGGCAGTAGATCGACGGCCATGCCCACGTTATGCCAACTGGCGAGGCGGTTGTCGTAATCGAACCATTCAAAGGGGCGGTAACCGGAGATGACGCGCATCTCTATATCGTCGAGGCGGAGCACGGCGATGAGCAGGCGGATGCGGTCCACGACCTCGGGGTGGACATCCTCTAAGAGGTGGCCCTGGTTGATATCGTCGAGGGCGGGCAGGCGGTCGATGGGTGCGTCGACCAGTGCCGGTGAGGGCTCGTCGGAAGGTTCGTGGGAGGAGCCCGATTGGTGAGGGGCGCTATCGGAGGGCGGCGTCGCCGGAGGGGCATCCTCGCACTCCTGATCGGGGTCGTTGAGTTCGGCGAGCACGTGGTCTCGACCGGGCTGGGCGACGCGATAGATCAATTCCTCGGCGTCGCAATAAGAGATGTTGACGTCGACGATCTGGACGTCGCCGTCGACGTAGACGAGGTAGTCCAGGGCCTCAATGGAGGAGATATTGGGGAGGGTGACGAGGTGGAGATCGCCACCGATATAGGAGAGCGAGGAGAGGGGAGTAATATCGCTGAGGTCCAGGTTTTGGCGAAGCCATAGCGAGCCGTCGAGGCGCTCCATGTGGGTGAGGGCGGAGAGGTCGGTGTCGGCGTCGAGCATCAGATCGCCCTCCACGATGCGGCATCCCTCCAGGGCGTCGAGTCCAGAGGAGGTGTGGCACTGCGGGCCGCCACCGCTGAGCCAAGAGGTGGTGCTCTGGCAACCCATGAAAGTGCTCAGAGCGAGGAGGAACAGGCATATAAGTAGGGGGAGGCGACGCATGGTGGGTTTGTCCCGGGGGCGCAAGAGATTACCTTGAGGGAGAGTGACATCGGAGCCAGATTAGTGGGACGAGGCGACGAGGTCCAATATTCGGTATAGCGAAAGGAAGTAGCCATGTGCGGTCGATATAGTTTGACGGTCACGGCAGAGGCGATCGCCAGGGTCTTTGGGGTGGTCGCTCCCGAGGGTCATGAGGGGCGCTATAACGTGGCGCCCACGGATAGAATGCCCGTGATTCGGTGGGTCGATGAGCAGCGCGAGTTGGAGTGGATGCGGTGGGGCTTGATTCCCTTCTGGGCGAAGAGTCGCTCAATGGGGGCGCGGATGATCAACGCTCGATCGGAGACCGTGGCGTCGAAGAATGCTTTTCGGGCCGCCTTTCGGCGGCGGCGATGCTTGATCCCCAATGACGGCTACTACGAATGGGTGGAGCGCGAGGGAGAGAAGTGGCCGATCCATATCGTGCCCGGTGAGGAGCAGCCGGGAGCGTTTGCCGGGATCTGGGAGCATTGGGAGGACGACGGGGAGGTGGTGGAGAGTTACTCCATTTTGACGGCGGAGAGCCCCGAGGACTTAACCTCGATGCACGATCGGATACCCCTATGGGTGGAGCCATCGATGTGGGATCACTGGTTGCGCGACGACGATCGGGCCGACGAGGTTCTGGAGGCGATCGGGGAGCAGTATCACGCAACGGCGGTCAGCTATCGGCCAGTGAGTCGAAAGATGAACCGACCGGGAGTGGAGGGAGAAGAGGTGTGG
>CAYQBU010000012.1:0-1565 GCA_964415785.1 uncultured Bradymonadales bacterium | reverse complement strand
GGGAGCGATAAAGACCCTTGAAAGCCGGATGCGCGGGGTGCTTCAGCAGGTCGATGAACGATATCGAATGAGCAGTGATGTTCAATCACTGATGCATGCGATGGCGTCGGCGATTTTGGAGGAAGGGGTGGCCGATGGAGTGGTGGTCGATGTGGTGTTTGCAGAAGAGGAATCACAGAGCCTTTTTGCCCATCGCGAGAAAGTGGGCATGGAGAAACTATCGGCGGTGATCAAGCGACGGGAAGAGCAAACCCTGGGAAGGTCGCCCAGAGATTCAGTGACCATGGGGGATATATGGTTGTGGCGCGATGATCTGCAGGAGACGACGCGGCCGATGGTTTGGAGCGATAAGGAGGGCCGAGAGTTTATTACTGACCTCCAGGATCTTGTGGAAGCCCAGTCACTGGCGGTGTTGCCCCTGGAGGGTGCAGGACGGGCGGTGGGGAGTTTGACGTTGATAGGAGGTCGGGAATCAGGTCTGCATTATTACGAGGGGGATCGCCAGGCTCTCCAGGGGCTGGCCGATGGGCTGGGCGTGCGCATCGACGGAGCCCTGTGGCGTCGGGAAGCGAAGCAGAGTCGCGAGGCGAAGAAGGACCGCGCCATCTATGAGCGCATTCTCGACGGACGAGGTGTGGGTGTACTGGTGTTGTCCGCAGAGGCGCAGATTCTGGATTGCAACCAAACGGCCGTAGATCTTCTGGGATATGCCACAAAAACAGAGCTAAATGCCCGTCCTCTGGAAGAATTGCTCAAGAGTAAAAGCGGGAGCACCGAGTTGGACGAGGCGGTGAGGCGCGGAGAGAGTTTGGAGGTGGAGAGGACGGTCTTTCATCGGGCCGACAACTCCCCGTTGGCCCTGGTGGCATCGGTGGTCAGCCTTCAGGACAGCGAGGCGGAAGGAGAAGCGGTAGTTCTCTTTCGACATCTGACCAAGTATCAGGGTCTGCAGGCGGATCTATTGGCTGCCGATCGGGTGATCGCGCTGGGAACGCTGGCCAGTGGGTTGGCCCATGAGATCAATAATCCGTTGGCCTTTTCAAAGGCCAATATCACCTATGTCTTTCAAAGTCTGGAGGAGGGGGGAGAGCGCAGGGAGGCGTTGAGCGAGGCGATGGAGGGCCTGGATCGAATTGAGGAGATCGTGGCGGGGATGAAAGTATTTGGTACGTCTGGTCGCCATGAAGCAGCGGAGGACAATAGTCTGGAATGGGCCATTCGAGAGGCATTGAGACTATGCGAGGGAGCGGTCAAACCCCATGCGACGGTGGCTCTGGAGGGCATAGACCAACTGGGTTCGGTGAGGGCGGAAAACTCGAAGTTGGTACAGTTGATGATGAATCTGGTGCTCAATGCGGCGTCGGCGATCGAGGATGCAGAGGGCAACGAAAAGGGGCATATCGAGGTGGTGGGGGCGCAAAATAACGGAGAATACCATATCTCGATCATCGACAATGGAGTGGGCATATCACCAGAGGAGCGGGGATCCATTTTTGACCCCTTCTTCACCACCCGGGAGGGAACGACGGGAACCCAGGGCAGTGGACTGGGCCTCTATATTTGTC
>CAYQBU010000011.1:32961-43795 GCA_964415785.1 uncultured Bradymonadales bacterium | reverse complement strand
CGCCTCCCGATTGGCACTTATCTATCGCGGTTTGACCACCATCCTCGATGACCAGCCCGCCGATGACTCGGCCATCGAGACCGTCTTTGCCGCCCCTAACGTGCGATCCACCATCAAATTGGGGCAGGCCCGTGGCGTGGCGCTTCTGGCGCTCAATCATGTCGATCTCCCGATTCACGAATACGCCCCGTCCAAGATCAAAAAGACCACCGTCGGCCACGGTCGCGCCACCAAACAACAGGTCACCGATATGGTGAAGATGCGCTTGAACCTGCGCGGACCCATCGCCGAGGACGCCGCTGACGCACTGGCCATCGCCCTTTGCCACGGCCAGGTCATCGACTTTAAACGCAAGCTCAACTCCTGATCTGCTCAAAGGTATACCATGATTGGCTTTCTCCGCGGCCAGCTCTTGCACACCGAATTGGACTGGCTTCTCTTAGACGTCAACGGCGTGGGCTACGAAATTTATACCCCCACCGGGGTGGCCGGACGCCTCAAAGAAGACGCCCAGGGAGCGGTATCACTTTGGATTCATACCAGTGTTCGCGAAGACGCTTTCGACCTCTATGGTTTCGCCAACCGCGACGACCGCAAGCTCTTTCGCCTCCTCACTAGCGTCAATCGCATCGGACCCAGCCTGGGCCTGGCCACCCTTTCAGCCCTTCGGCCCCACGAGATTGTTGAGGCCGTCCATCGCGAACATGTGGCCACCTTCAAACAGGTCAGTGGCATCGGCAAAAAGACCGCCCAGCGCCTGATTCTGGAGCTTCAAAATAAGCTCGACGACCTCGTCATTGAGCGGCCCGCCTCCTCGTCGGCCGGCGACCTGGACCAGGAGGACCAGTTGCGATCCGCCCTCTTGAACCTGGGCGTCGATTCGACCACTATCGACCAGGTCATCACCCAGTTGGCTGGAGAGGTCGACGGTGGAGAGTCCATGGACTCTTTGCTTCGCCAGGCCCTCCAGATCATCAACTAACCGCACCACCCTATTTGGCCCTTTATGTCTCGCGATCCCACCATTGAAGCCACCCAGACGGAGACCGACCTCCACGTCGAGGAAAGCCTTCGCCCTCAGACCTTTGATGACTTCGTCGGCCAGACGACGGTCAAGGAAAACCTGGAGGTCATGGCCCAGTCGGCGCGCATGCGAAGCGCCACCCTCGATCACGTCCTCCTTAGCGGGCCCCCCGGACTCGGCAAGACCTCCATGGCCTATATCCTCGCTGAGGAGATGGACTCCGAGCTTCATATCACCAGTGGGCCGGCCCTTGAAAAACCGGCCGATCTCGCCGGCATCCTCACCCGACTCCAACGCGGTGATTTGCTCTTTGTCGACGAATGCCACCGCATGAACGCCGTGGTGGAAGAAAACCTCTACCCCGCGATGGAGGATTTTCGCTTCGATATCATCATCGGTGAAGGGGCTCACGCTCAAAGCATGAAGATGACCCTGGAGCCCTTCACCCTCGTCGGGGCCACCACCCGGCGTGGGCTGATGACCGCCCCCATGCGCGACCGCTTCGGCTACGACGCGCGCCTGGACTACTATAGCAGCGATGAACTCCGGCATATCGTGGAGCGCTCGGCGGCCATTCTCGGCATCGCCATCACCTCCGATGGGGCTGCTGAAATCGCCCGCCGCAGCCGCGGAACCCCCCGGATCGCCAATCGCCTCCTCAATCGAGTTCGCGACTACGCCGTCGTCGAAGAGCGAAACGATATCGACAAGGATCTGGCCGATTATGCCCTGGGCCGATTGGACGTCGACAGCGCCGGTTTCGATCACCTCGACCGCCTTTACCTCGACGCTCTGGTGGTCAAGTTCGGCGGTGGACCCACGGGCCTCGACACCTTGGCCTCCTCGATCGGGGAGGCCAAAAACACGATCGAAGAGGTCGTCGAGCCCTTCTTGCTTCAACAGGGCTTCATTCAGCGCACGCCCCGCGGGCGCCTGGCCACGGCCACCGCCTTCCAACATATGGGCGTTCCCTTCCGTCCCTCTCAGGACTCCTTGCTTTAAGGTCCGCAACCCATGGTCGACCAAGACTCCGTCGAATTTTTTCGGCAATTTCTCGCCTCCCAGGGGCTCGACGCCGATCTCGATGACGAGTTGGCCGCCACCCCCGAACGGGTCACGGAGTTATTTCGATTCCTATTTCGCGGACTCCGCGAAGACCCTCCCACGCTGAGCACCTTCCCGCCGCCGACGACCGACCCCGTGGCGCTGTGCGCCCTCTCCTTTCAAAGCATGTGCGTCCACCATCTATTGCCCTTCTTTGGGGCCATTGATGTGGCCTATATTCCCGACCAGAAGATGGTCGGCTTCGGAAGCATCGGTAAGGTCATCGACCACTTTTCGTATCGACCTCAGGTTCAAGAACGCCTGATCGTCGATATTGCCGACTACCTGGAGGAGTCACTTCAACCCCAGGGGCTCCTCATCCGCCTTCGGGCGCGCCAGATGTGCATGGAGATGCGAGGCAGCCAAAAACAGGGCGAACTGGTCTCCATCGCCGGCCGTGGATGCCTGGAGGACGGACCGCGTCGAGCTGAGTTATTGGCCCAATTTCAGGCCGCTGAGGAAGCTCTATGAGCGACGCCTCATCGACAGAGGTCTTGCTCATCGGCGCCGGTGCAGCCGGCCTCAGTGCCGCCATCTGGCTCCACGACCTCAATATCTCCTTTCGCTGGAGTGACTCTTCAGGAAAACCTGGAGGGATCCTTCAAAGAGTCAATAACAGAATCACCAATTATCCCGGCATCACAGCCGGCGATGGCCGGGCCATGATTGAGGCCTTAGCGGCTCATCTAAGAGATCTCGACCTGCACTCCTCAATCCGAGAGGAGCGGATCGACAAGCTCGAACTCCCCTCCGATGACGACGCCCCGCTCCGCGCAACCCTCGATGGAGAACGCCTCCCATTCCCGGCCGCCATTGTTGCCACCGGGACCCGGTATCGGCGCCTGGGCGTGCCGGGAGAAAAGGAAGGCCTCGGAGACTATATCAGCCAGAGTTCCGCCGGTGACGGCCATCACTTCGCGGGACAACCCGTGGCAGTTGTCGGAGGCGGAGATGCCGGCTTTGAGAACGCCCTTCGTCTGGCCGGACAGGGCTGTGCGGTCACCATGCTATTGCGGAGTTCTGACCACCGGGCGCGACCCGATTTCGTCCGCGCGGCCCAGAGACATCCATCGATTCATATTGCCCCCATCCCCTCGATCATCGAGCGCGTTGAAAAACGGCCCGAGGGAGGATGTCGCCTGAACCTTGAACAACGCGGCGACTCTGTCGACCTGGAGGTCGCTGCCCTCTTCGTGCGCATCGGGGTCGAACCCATTGCCCCTCAAGGGCTGGAAGAGCTGGAGCGCGACGAGCGTGGATTCCTCCTCGTCGATCGCCGATGCCAGACCTCAGAACCTCGGGTCTTCGCCGCCGGCGATATCACCGCCACCCCGCTTCGCTCCATCGCCACGGCGGTAGGCGACGGGGCACGCGCCGCTCGCTCCGTTGGAGAGTTTTTAAACTACCTTTGACCTTTCTTTTTTGTTTATGTTAGTAAGCGCTAACATTTAATAGCGCGGCTTGCTTCCATTTCTCTGGACCTCAGGAGCATCTTATGTTCGATACCATTCTCGTCGCCAACCGTGGTGAAATCGCCGCCCGCGTTATCCGCACGGCCAATAAAATGGGCATTGAGACCATCGCTATCTACAGCGAAGCCGATGCCAAGGCCCCGCACGTCAACCTCGCCGACAAGGCCGTGGAGATCGGTCCCGCCCACGTGACCAAGAGCTATCTCGATCAGGACGCCGTCATTCAGGCCGCCCTGGACCATGAGGTAGACGCCATCCACCCCGGCTACGGCCTGTTGAGTGAAAACCCCGAATTCGTCCGCCGCGTCGAAGACGCTGGCATTGTTTTTATCGGGCCCCGACCGGAGGTCATGGAGTTGATGGGCAATAAGTCCCAGGCCCGCGAATTTGCCGAAAACGCCGGCGTCCCTGTGGTCCCTGGCTCCGATGGCGCCGTGGCCGACAAGGAAGCGGCCAAGGAGATCGCCGAGGAACTGGGCTATCCCGTACTCGTCAAGGCCTCCGCAGGTGGCGGGGGCATCGGGATGAACCTCGCCAAGAATGAAAAGAAGCTCGAAAAGGCGATCGATACCTCCGTTCGGCGCGCTGAATCGGCCTTCGGCGATCCCTCTTTCTACATTGAAAAATACGTCGAGACCCCGCGACACGTCGAGGTCCAGGTCCTGGCCGACAACGACGGCCACTCCCTCCACTTCTTTGAGCGTGAGTGCAGCGTCCAGCGCCGTCACCAAAAGGTGATTGAGGAGGCCCCGTCGCCGGCATCGTCCCAGTTCGAGGGGCTCCGAGACGCCATGACCAAAGCGGCCCTCGCCCTGGTCGATGCCAGCGACTACACCAACGCCGGCACCGTGGAGTTCATCGTCTCCGAAGACGGCGATTTCTACTTCATCGAGATGAATACCCGCCTTCAGGTCGAGCACCCGGCCACAGAGATGATCACCGGTCACGACCTGGTGGAATGGCAGATCCGCATCGCCGCCGGCCAGGCCCTGGACCTCCAGCAAGAGGAACTGTCCATCGACGGCCACGCCATCGAATGCCGTATCTACGCCGAAAACCCCGACAAGCGCTTCATGCCCGCGCCGGGCGACGTCGGCGAATGGGTGGAACCCACTGGCGAGGGGATTCGCGTCGACTCCGGGATCGTCTCTGGCGACAAGGTCACGCCTTATTACGACCCCATGGTCGCCAAGATCATCGCTCATGGCCCGGACCGAAACGAGGCCATCTCGAGGATGAAGAAGGCCCTCAACGACCTCGTCATCGGCGAATTGACCACCAACCGCTCCATGCACCTCAAGGTCTTGGACCACAGCGATTTCGTCGACGGAAGGGTCCACACCAGCTGGCTCGAGGAGGTCTTTAGCTAATCGCGTTGAACGCGCCCTGGCGGGCGGCGTCTCTGGCCTTGATGGCTTCCATTTTTGGCCCGCCTATGCGATCGATGGGGTGCGGGCTGGTCTCGCCCCCCGCCGCTTTTGCTCAATTACTGATGGCCGTTTTTACGGCATTTAATGCATCTGGAGGATTATCATGGCCGAAGAAGTCCACGCTCATATTACGGGCACCGTCTGGAAAATCGTCGTTGAGGTCGGTGACGAGGTCGAAGAAGATGATGACCTCATCATCCTGGAGTCCATGAAGATGGAGATGCCCGTGGTGGCGCCCGAAGACGGGACCGTCGAAGAGATCCACGTCGAAGAAGGCGAAGCTGTCGACGAGGATCAATTGATGGTCACTCTCAGCTAATGGGCGACGACTCCAACCGGTGCACGGCGGCCTGAAAATCGCGCCCCCGCTCCCGGTAATTGGAGTAGCTATCATAACTTGAACAGGCCGGGCTGAGCACCACTGTGCTCCCCGGCCTGGCGAGTTTCTTGGCCTGCTCCACAGCGTCCTCCATCGACGTGGCTCGCCGCAGCTCGACGGGCTTGCCTTCAAAAAGCGCTGTCATCCGCTCCTCGATCGCTCCCATCACCACCACGGCCTCGACGTGATGGCCCACATCATGGGCCCATTGGTCGAGCTCCAGCCCCTTGTCGAGTCCTCCCACGATAGCCACCACGCTGCCCTGAACACCACTTAATCCCGCCCAGGAGGCGTGAGCATTGGTGGCCTTGGAGTCGTCAATAAAGCGCACACCCTCGATCACGGCCACCGGCTCCATGCGGTGCGGTAGCGCCTCGACGGCCGACAACCCCCGGGCAATCGCCTCCCACTCCACCCCCCCGCTCCAGGCCAGCGCCGCCGCGCAGGCCGCGTTGGCCCGATTATGGGGCCCAATTAACGCCACTTCCGAGAAATCGGGACACCACGCGCCGCGCTCATCGCCGAGGCGCCAATAGCCCACGCCCTGGTCGAAATAGACCGCCCGATAGGCCCCTTCGACATCCTCAGGCCCATGGGAAAACTCGATCACCTCTCCCGGCGACCGACCGTCGACCAGCCCTTGCTTCCAGCTCAGATCACCGCCGGGAAGCACCGCCGTTCCACCCCCCTCTTGCATCGTGACCAGACTCCGCTTGGCCTCCTCATACTGGTGGGCATCGACAAAATAATCGACGTGATCTTCGGCGATATTGGTGATCGCCGCCGCTTCCATACCCAGCCCGTGGCAGGTCCACAATTGATTGGCACTCAACTCCACGACCAGCAGCGCCCCGGGGCTCAATGACTCCACACTATCGCAGAGTGGCGTACCAATATTACCGGCCACGGCGTGCTCTGCACCGCTGGCCTTGACCATCTCTCCAAGCAGCGTTGTCGTCGTCGTCTTCCCATCGGTGCCCGTAATACCCAACCAGCGCGCGTCGCTGAACGCGTAGGCCAGCTCCACCTCCGACACCACAGGGATGTCCCTCTGGCGGGCCTCCTCAAAGACCTGGAGCGCCGGAGGGAGTCCCGGAGAGGTGACAACCCACGTGGCATCTCCGAAGGCGTTAGACCCCAGCTCGACATTGACCCGTTCATCGAGCTCATCGAGGGCCCCGTCGAGACTTCGTTGGTCTGCGATATCGCTGGCCACCACCTCGTAGCCATGACGGGCCAATAAATTCGCGGCTGCAACACCGCTCTTTCCCAGGCCCCAGACGGCCACCTGCTGTTGCTCCAACCACTGTCGCTGCATGACATCTCTCCAATCATCGGTACTTACTCATTGAGTGGTCCATCAAGACGGGGCTGCTCCCCGGCTTCCGGGGTCGACTCAGCGCGCGAGGCCAGTTGCGCCCGAAGCCGTTCTGCTCGCCCATGGGTCGTGTCGCCACCAATCAGCCAGATCTGATCCCCCTGCTCTACGCGTTCCATCAGCCAGGCGCGCCCTTTCTTACCTGCGGGCAACTCCTCGCCCTCGCGGACCCAACGGCCCTGCAATTCGGGCTTTGCTTCTGCCCACTCCACATCTTCGGAGACCACCAGCCAACGCTCCCCATGCGGGGTTTCTCCTTCTTTCGATAGTGCGTCTTTCACCTCTGGCATTGAAGACGCCACCAACGCCCTCACCTCGACGCCTCCTCCAACGATCACCTTCTCGCTGGGGCGAAGTCCCTCGAAGGTGCTCAAGCCCCTGGCGATATCCTCTTCTTTAATGCCAAACCGTCGGGCCACGGCCACCGCTCCCAACGCATTGATCGCATTATGGTCGCCTCGCACGGCCAATGGGATTTCGCTCACCTTGCGCCCCCGGCGATAGACGCCCAACACCTGAGCGGCTCCATCATCGCTGCCCATCGCCTGGCCTTCGTATTCCGTTCGGTGCTCCATCGAATAGCCCGTGGGGCGAAGGGGCAGTGTGGCCACCAGACTGCGATTCTGACGGCAGTCGAGATTGAAGAACGCTTCCCTCAACCGCGCTCCACCAATGAGCAGCTCGCGGAGTCGGCGCGCAATCTCGGGGCCCGACTCATCGCCGGCACTCAAGAAACTGCAGACGACGATATCGGCTCCTCGACTTGGCAATAGGTCCCAGCCGCCATCGACCTCGATGACCAGCACTCGACCCGACCCGCCGGATACGGCGCCTTTCAGGTGTGTCGGCGCCGTCGACAAGAGATAGCCCGGCTCCTGACTGGCGGCCTCCAAAATGGAGACCAACATTCCGGCCACCGTTCCTCGCCCGTGGGTTCCCGTTACCGCCACCACACAGCGCTCTTTGGCCACTTCCTCAACGATGCTGGCCGTCGACAGGCCCTGGTCTCCCTCTCCTGGCAACACCTCCAGACCCAGGTCCCTCAAAAAAGTGACCCATCGCTCCGATTTCAT
Source organism: uncultured Bradymonadales bacterium (assembly GCA_964415785.1). Lineage (GTDB taxonomy): Bacteria > Myxococcota_A > Bradymonadia > Bradymonadales > Bradymonadaceae > SLJM01. The sequence continues at coordinate 35,935 of CAYQBU010000011.1, read as the reverse complement.
TACCGAGGGCTTCACCATCACCGATGAGCTCTTCCACGCTGAATTCATATTCGCATCCTCTGTGGTTGCTCTGGTCAATCACGGGGGGCGACCCTTATCACTAGGGTACCAATCACTGATGGAGTGGTAGCCCCTCAAGGAGTCCCCATGCAACACCTCAATACCCAGCCTCGATGCACGATCCTGGTTCTTCTCTTGGTCACCCTCACCCTGGCGGCCTGCGACGATGAGCCGACGCCGGGCGCCGATGCCCCTGAGCAGGCGTCTTTAGACGCGGAGGCCTCACCCTCTGAAACGGCCGAGGAGTCCGAAGCCACCGAAGAGCTCGCTGTAGACGAGTCCGAGGCCACCAACATCTACCACCTTCGCTCAGACAGGCTCGATGAATTTAGCACCGACGCCGTCCTCGACGAGGATTTCTGGCTCCAGGCGCCCACCATCCGCCTTCAACCCGCTCAACAAGCTCGCCACCAACACAGCATGGTCCACCTTCTGTGGAGCGATGACGCTCTATTGATCGGAGCTCGCCTCCAGAGCGATCACATGCTCGCTTCCCGCGACCGCCTGTCGATCTACCTCCAGCCCGGTGACGATGCCCCCTGGACCCGACTGGAACTAAGCCCAGGAGAGGACGCCGATCTCTTTTCTCTACGCGATGACCAGCAGGAGAGCATCGATGCCTCCTCAGTGGAGAGCACCACCGACTTCGACGGCGAATCCACTACCGGGTTCTGGATCGTCGAGGCCAGACTCCCCCTGGAGAGCATCGCCGACGCTCCCGACTCCTGGCCCGAGGCCTCCTGGAGGGGGGATCTCTCCCGCGTCGACTACAGCCCCAACGAAGCGGCGCGATACTACACGGTGGACGGAACCCACAGCGACGCCATCACGCCCCAAAACCCACAAACCTGGACCATGGCCAATGCTGTGGAAGATGAAGTGGAGATGCGAGATTACGACCCGGACCTCGATCCCTCGCTGCTCCAGGAGATGGAGACCCAACCTCCAGCCCAAGAATAGGGCCTGTCCCGTCTCCAAAAAAGAGACCCCGATGCCTCCAGGCACCGGGGTCTCTTTGTTGCTCAAGCCTCACTCACTCCCCATCACTCTCATCGCTTTCGGGGGCCACCCCCGAGAAGGTCTGGAAGAAGGAGACGTCTGTGGCCTGCGAGAGATTACCCAGGCGTTCGACCTGCCCGTCAGCAATCGTCATTCGCCATATATCCATGCGACGGCCCGCATTGCCAGGCGACGACGTGCTGGGGTTGGTTCCCGTAAACAGCACTTCACTTCCCTGCGGAGAGGTCTGCGCACTGTTCACAGTCATCACGCATTGGGTGCGTTCGCAGATCCCCTCGACGCAATCCTGGCCGTGGGATGCCGGGCAATCGGCGTCATCGATGCAGTACACATCGGAGCAGGCGCCGTCATCGCACCCCGAACTATGCTCCGGGCAATCTCCATCACCACTGCAGCTGACCACCGGTGGATCCGTGGGCACCTGGCGGCACAGATCGGCGGCGCAGGCATACTCATAATTGCCCTCGGCTTCCGGGCAGTCGCTGGCGTCATCGCACTCCACATCCGGGAGCAATCCGCACCCGCCGGGCGCGTAATCGAGGTTGTCCGGGTTGCCGAAGACCTCCTCATGGGTCCGGGTCTCCAGATCGATGGCCACGATCGAGGAGCGGGCAATATTGCTCTCCACCTCAGTGGCCGGGTCCTGAGCCGTCGGCTCACAATCGCGCTGACCGACCACATAAATTCGCCCATCGCCGCCGAAGCTCAGCGGCCCATTGATGTGCGTAAACCCGAAGCTCTCGTCGTCTCGCGTCCACTCACACCCCGTCTGGCCTCCCTGGCTAAGCGGGGGAAGGCCGAGCACGAAACGCTCTCCGGCACACACGCCGCCACTCAAGTCTTCCGCCCCCGAGTCACAGCGGTTCAAGGGGCCACAATCGTCGTGGGAGGTGCAGGGTTCATTGATCATATCGACAAACTCCATGTCCACCACGTGCACCGTATTCTCCACGGCCACGCATCGGAGATCATCCTCTTCTTCACCGCATACCCGGGCAGTCCCCTCGCATTCTCCAGTACTTCCCGTGTCCGAACAGGATTCGTAATTATTGGGACCTCCCGTGGCATAGGCGATGTAGCGGCCAGTGGGCGAGATCGCCATCGGACCGCCGCCCTGGAAGAGGCCACCGGCCTGGCCGCGGTTGGTTCCGTCCAAAATCGCCGCCAGGCGATCTTCAAAGCGCTCGTCGGCGGGAGCCTCAAAATCCACAGCTCCGGCGTACACATCCATGGAGTCCAAGCCCACAGGCTGCCAGACCATCAGCATCTCGAGTTGGGAGTCGTACTCCCAATCAAAGGATTGGCTATTGGTGGGGTGAAGCTCGGTGAGTTGTTGCTCTTCTTCGCCGATATTGAGAGCAAAGAGCGTCGACCGTTCATCGATATCTCGTTCATAAGCCACGCCGTGAGCCGTCAACTCCGGGCGAGCCACATTCTCGGCGATCACCTCCGGGGAGCCATCCAACTCACGAGCATCGCCGCTGACTGGCGTCGCCACCACTTCGTAATAGTAGGGAGACGATTGGCCGTCGATCTGGCTGGCGTAGACAAAATGGTCGCCGCTATCGGTAAATCCGCAGAAACGCGTCCGTGTGCAATCCACATCGCCGGTGTCGAATTCCTCATCGACGCTGAGGTCGCTTCGCAAGACCCGAAAAGTATCATCGACCACGTCCTGGGTCGCCCGGGCAAAAAAGCTCAGCCAATAGTCCTCGTCTTCAACGAGGGTAGGACCCTCCTCTTCGACGCACACTCCCTCGTCGCCGCAGACTTCTCCATCATCGCAGTCGGCGGTCGACTCGCATGGCTCCTCTTCGGCACCATCATCGTCGGAACACCCGACGATCAATGCCCCACTGAGGAGCATTACGGCCACCGCTCCGGCCAGCCCTGT
>CAYQBU010000011.1:0-32951 GCA_964415785.1 uncultured Bradymonadales bacterium | reverse complement strand
CCCTGTCGCGCGTCCTGTCATCACTTCTCGTATCTTCACGTGCCAACTCCCTGAAGAGATTATGCGTTGGTAATCGTTATCCTCTGCCAGTCCACGACGCTAGTCCTCGACCGCGCAATCGGCAAATTATAGAAGCCCCTCCTCTGCGGTTCAAGTTGCCCCCTCTTGTCGCGACTTGGCCTGGCGCCAAAGGGCCTCCATCTCGTCGAGCGAAAACGCCGCCAGGTTCTTGCCCTGGGCCTTGGCAATCCGCTCCATTTCCTGGAAGCGAGCCTCGAATCGATCCACGCCATCCATCAGCGCCTCTTCGGCGTCCAGATCCAGGTGTCGCACGACATTGACCACGGCAAATAGCAGGTCACCCACCTCCTGGTGCTTGCGAGCTCGGCTGGCGTCGACCTCGATCTCTCGCTTCAACTCCAGCCATTCCTCTTCGATCTTGGCCATTGCCCCCATCGCCGTCGACCAATCAAAGCCTTTGCTCGCCGCTGTCTCACCTGTCCGCTGCGCCCGCTCCAACGCCGTTTTCTGGGGTTTTTCCGTCGCCATCGGTCCTCCTGTAGGTTGGTGCTTTTGGGGGTCACACTATGTAACTAAGGTTGAATCAACGCCACCATCGCACCTATTATGCTACTATCTTCAACTGGCACCATGCCCCATGAGGGCCATCAACGATTTTTGCGCCCCCACCGCGAGTTACTCTCGGCATGAGATACCCCTTAATTGCTCGACTCCTCTCCTTTCTCGTTTTACTGGTCCTGGTTGTGGGGACTCAGTCCGCAATGGGCCCCGCGATCGGCCATGCCGACGAGGTGCCAAGTGTCGAAGCGATGCTACAACAGGCGGAGACGGGCGACGCCCTTCCGCAAGAAAGCGACGCCCTCCCCGAGGCCTCTCAGGCCCAGACCAACATCCGGTTGCAGTGGCGGATCTGGCTTCAGAGCCTCACCGACGGCGATCCGGCCCTCGATGAGCTATTCCTCCTTCGTCAGAGTGCCCAAAGTGGTGGCATCCCGGCCCTTCCCCACCATCAGATGGCCCTCATCGCCCACCTCAAGAGTCCAGAGGCTCAACAGGCTTTTTCTCCTCAAGACATTGACGACTTACTTCGTCGCAGCCAGCAATTGAGTCCCCACCTGCCTTACGGCTCGCTGGAACGCAGCCGGTGGCTCTTTGAGCACGATCCCACCTCCATCTATCAGGCCTTCCCGGCCTATATTTCCGGTCTTATCAGCGGGTTTGAATGGCTCGATACCCGCCTTGCCTGGTTGCTTCGCCTTGCGCTCATCGCCCTTATCGCGGTGTCGGCGACGCTCACGGGTTTTTTATTGGCCCAACTCCTCCGCTACTTCGGGGTCACAGCCTACGACGGAACCCGCCTCTTGCCCCGCGGATTCTCCAGCACACAGACGGTTATTCTCCTCATCGCCCTCGTCCTTGTCCCCGGCCTGCTGCTCCAGTCTCCCCTCTTATCACTGCTCGTTCTCGCCTTGATGGTCATGCCGTTTCAGCAGCTCAACGAGCGGTTCGTGGCCCTGATATTTTTTGCCCTGTTGGCCGCCCTCCCCTGGATCGATGGCCAGGTGGGGCAGATGGCCTCGTACCCCGGAAGCGACGCCCAGCACTTGCTCCACGCCTCCTACCACGGCTGCGGTGATGACCCCCAATGCCGTCAGCGTCTGGAGACGAGCTCAGAAGGAGGAGATGAACTCGCCCTCCTCGTGGAGCGTACCGAGGAGTTTCGCCAGGCGAGCACCGACGATTTACGCAAGCTCTTGAGTTGGCTTGAGGGTCACTCCCTTGCCGCCGATCCATCGCTGGAAGCCCACTGGTTAAACCTCAAAGGCGCCACCGCCATCGCCATCGGTCAATCGGAAGACGCCTTGACCAGCCTGGAGTTAGCGACCCAACGCAACGACCAACTCGTCGCCCCCTGGTTCAACAAGGCTCGGGCCCACCAAATCCTGGGCAATGACGGCGCCAATCAGCGAAGTCTGGAGCAGGCCTTCTATCGCGATCTGCGGCGTACATCGGCTCACCTCGATTTCGATCGGCGCGACCCCCACTCCTTTTTGATGCTCTCCCACATCGATAGCAACCACTTTTGGGCCTACCATCGGCGTCAGGCCGACGCGTCACCAACCCTTATTCGACCCTTTTGGGAGATCTTGGCGGGCCCCAGAATGCCCTTTGAGTGGAGCACACCCATGGGGTTGATCGCCATCCTCTTATTATTTTTGACGGCCCCGCTTTATCTGCGGCGCAAGGTCAGCACCCCCTGCCCCAAATGCGGCCTCGCCAGAGATCCCACCGACAGTGAAGACACCGGCCATCATCACTACTGCCGGCCCTGCTACCAAACCTTTGTCTCCGGCGCTTCGCTCGATTACCACGCTCGGGTCCATACCGAGGTCACCCTTGGGCGTCGCGACCGCCTCCAGCGGTGGATGCGCCGCTTCTTTTCACTGGTGACTCCCGGCCTTGGTCATGTCCTGGGCGGACACGCCTTGCGCGGCACCTTGACCTTCTTTCTCTTGCTCTTTGGACTCTTCCTATTGCTCTTTCCCCAGGGACCCCTCGGAGCCTGGCTCGCCCCTCTGGAGCTGATCTCGGCCGATTGGATCGGTCAACGCCTGACCGCTTACGTCCTCATGGCCATCGCCCTATTTGTAGGGGTCATCGGGGCTCTTCGTGGCATCGAGGCCACGCGCCTTGCCACTCGACCCAATAAGGAGTCCTCACCATGACCTCCCCCCTTCCTCCCGATGCGGAGTCCTCGACCGACGCCGGTGAAGCGCGTCCCCGCACAAGCCTGGTGACCCTGCTGCTCCACCACAGCATCACGGTGATTATTCTCGTTCTCTTTTTGGCGATCGCCGTCTGGGCGTATCTCAACATCCAGAGCGCTGACTTCTTGGGAAGTGTCGACCACGAAACCCTGGAGGCCGATCTCACGCCATCGCTGCAAGCTGCTCAACATCAACGGGTCGTCAACGCCCTGACCATTTACGAGCTCCTGGAAAATCGCTATCCCCGGCAACTGCGTGACCTGGTGGAGTCGGAATTATTACTCACCTCCGATTTGTACTACCCTTCGCCTTTGGAGCGGTGGGACTACACCGTCTCCGGCACCACCTACGAACTCCGCCCCCAGCGCAGTGATCCCGACCAAGAGGTTCCCGATTGAGTGAGACTAACAGCCGCGAACTGGTCTTCCCGGAAGAAAAAGTCGCCCGCTTTGTCTACGGCCATCGCGATGAATTCCTGAAGTTAATCGAAGATGCCCTTGATGTCCGCATCGGGGCTCGTGGAGCCCGGCTCCACCTCGAGGGAGGGACCTCGGATCTCGATCTCGCCGAGCGCATCCTCAATGAACTCTACGGCCTCGGCGATCAGGGGTTTCACCTGAGCACCATGGACGTCAAACGGGCCATCGACATCCTCACCCGCGATCCCGAGACCGACCTCGTCTCTATTTTTTCCGACGAGATCTTTGCCTCCAAGCACGATCAATCCATCTCCCCGAAGGGCCTGTCTCAAAAGGCCTACGTCGACGCCATCCGGCGCAATGACGTCGTCTTTGGGGTCGGACCCGCTGGCACTGGCAAAACCTATCTGGCGATGGCCATGGCCCTGTCCTATTACTTCGACCGACGCATCAAGCGCATCATCTTGACCCGTCCGGCCGTCGAAGCCGGTGAAAATCTGGGCTTTTTGCCCGGCGATCTCGCCGAGAAGGTCAACCCCTATCTCCGCCCTCTCTACGACGCCCTCTACGATATGGTGGAAAACGAAAAGGCAGAGGCCATGATCGAGCGAGGGACCGTCGAGGTCGCTCCTCTGGCCTTTATGCGCGGTCGAACCCTCAACGATGCCTTCATTATCTTTGATGAGGCGCAAAATGCGACTTCGGCACAGGTCAAGATGTTTTTGACGCGTATCGGCTTTAACTCCAAGGCCGTCATCACCGGCGATATCACCCAGATCGACCTGCCCACCCACCGACGAAGTGGGCTTGTGGAAGCCGTCGAGCTTCTGGAAGATATTGAGGGTATCGCCTTTAATCGCTTCACCAAACACGATGTGGTCCGGCACCCACTGGTCCAGAAGATCATCGATGCCTACGAGGATCGCGATCCCCGTGGATCCTGAGATCTCCCCTGATTCCCCCTCTGGAGCACGTCTCATGGTTCCCCGTCTTTTGCCCCTCGCGCTTGGTCTCACCCTCCTTGTCCTCAGTGGCTGCTCCGGCATTCAGTCGCCGACCACCTCCGACACCATCGATCTCCTCTGGGCGGACCAGGAACCCACGCGAAGCCAGCCTCGAGCCACATTGCAGCTCGATGACGGCGGGCTATGGAGTTACGAAGTCAATGACAGGGACCGCTTTGATCGAGCGCTCTCCACCGGTGATCTGGCCGTCCTGGAAAGCCCCAATCACACGTATGTCTTCGCGGTGGTCGACACCTCGCGAAGCGGCTACGAACTTCAGCGCCTCGACGATCTGCCCATCGAGCCCCATGTGGCCGGCCACTTCCGCCCCCTGACCGACGACCTCGTCTCTGAGACCTCGACGCTTTGCCTGGTCGACGACCCCGCCGACTTCTCTGCCCATTGCCCCGTCGATGCGCCATCATCGCTGGAGCACCTACGCAATGACCGACTCGGAGTCCGAGTCCCTGCGCTCCGCCATTCCACTCGACGACATCGACGAGGCTCTCGGGTTTCCCCTGATCGCATCGTCGCTTATCTCTACGGATCATCTCTCCACGCGCATCGCCTACCGACCCGAGGACTCCGCTCCCTCCAGTCCTGCCGCCCACCTGGCCATTCGCCATCACCCGCGCGTCTCCTCTCCCCGTCTTGGCCAAATCCACTATGATGATCGCTGCTTTGAGTCCCCGGCAGATAGCCCCGCTTCGCTGCGCTATATCCCCTTCTCCGACGACCGGCCAGCCCCTTCTCCCCGACAACTCAATCACCCCCTTCGAGTGGAGTCGACGGCCCTCGACCTGGGGGCCGACGCCATCATCACATGCGACGGCGATGCGCCCTGGGTCACCATTCCCATGCTCACCCGACCGCTGCTCCAGGGCGACCGTAACCGGGTCCTTACTCCCGCCTCCTTCGGCCTGGAACCTCGCCCCATCAAAGACCACGCCCCCCAGCTCTGGCCCCTCTACGCCACCTCCGTGGCCACCGGGGATTTTACCACTGCTGCCACAGCTCTGACCTGGATATACGACACCTCATCGCTTCCCTCGTCTCAGCGAGAGATGGCTCTGTCCTCCATGACCGTCCTCGCCACACAGGGGCAACCCGAGTTGGCGCTTCGCATCGGCGATCGCCTCACCCGCCGCGCCTGGAACTCCAATAATATCCCCGACTACCTGGACGGACTGATCGCCGTCTTCTCGGAACTCGACCAAAACGACGAACGACGGGAACTCATCGAACACCGCCAGCGAAGCGCGGGCCGCCACTTCAACGACCACCGAGACGCCTGGTATCGCTGGGCTGATATTCGCCTTCGCCTCGCCGAACAGCGCGACTCCTTTGGCTCGACGTATCGCGAGACGATCGACTCCCTTCAGGAATCTCACCAGGACGATTGGGCGCTGACCATCTGGGCGACGTTGCAGATGGCGGGCATCGATTTGCCCATCGTCGACGATCCCGACGATCTCAATCCCCGATTCCAGGCCGCCGATGCCTCATCGCTGTGGAACGCCCTTCGAACCCCATCGCTGGCCTCTGTCGACTCCGTCCCTTCCACCTATGGTTGGGTGTCGCCGGCCCGCTTCCTTCTCTTGGACTCCATGGAGGCCCACCTCATCGCCACCGCCCCCACGTCATTCAAGGCCGGCTTTCCCCTCTCTCACCTCGAGGCACTTGCCGCCCATGATGACCCCTCACCAAAACGCAGCGCCATGCTCCTCGGGGCCGCCCCCCTGGTCGCCGATCATGAATTGCTCGATCTTGCTCATCTGAGCCTTTCCAACTTGACCAGCGATGCCAATCCTCGGCCCAATGAGCTTTGCGACAACCTGCCGGCCTGGCAGAGCCGCTTTACCCTCGCCGCCCATCGCAGCGACCAGCCGGTATTGAGCCCCATTCAACGCCAATGGGTTGGGTTTCTCCTCTGGTGGTCCAACGAGGGGCTAGGTTCGCTTTGCGAGGGACCCGATGCCTTTCTGACCACATTGGAGGCTCAGGCCGATCGGAGCGGTCCCTGGTTGGCCACCCTACTTCCCCTGCTCGAAAACCAGATCATCGCCGCCGACACCACCCATTCCGGTGATTTTTTCACCCGTGCGTCGCATCTCGCCGCCGCCAGTGGCGATAAATCCACCTGCTTTGATTGGAGTCTCGGCACCGCTCTCTGGGCTGCTCGACAAGGTGATTTCGAGCGCAGCGAAGACCTCTCGATCGCCGCTTCCGACTGCATGGACGACTCCTCGGAAGCCCGGGTCGCCCGTGATCTCGTGACGGCCTACGCTCAATTCGAGCGTGGTGGCGGCCAATCCATTAGTCGCGATGGCAGCATCGAATCCGCCATCAATCGGGCCACGGGACGACGCCTCGACGACCACGATCGCTGCGTGGGCACCATTCCCATGGGCTTTCGTCTCTCCGATCACCTGCCTGAGCGCATCAACCGCGTCGCCAACGCCATCTCCGAAGACACCCCTGAGGCCGCCTCGCCCATGTCGCTCCAGACAGCCTCCACCTATATGGAAGAAGGCCTCGCCTTCTACGCCACCGCTCGACGTGACCTCCAACGCGGCCGCCTGGTCACCGCCGCCCACGCCCTGGAAGAAGCTTACCACGCCTTTCGGCGCATCGATCACCTCCCGGCCCTGGCACGCGTTCGCTTTATGGACCAGTCGATCTTCGATGGCCGCCTGGTGGAACTGGTGGAAGCCACCGACCATGATATCGAGGCCTCCTTCGATACCGTCGAGGACTTCCAGTTTCAGGATGACGATACCTATCTCGGCCGTATCCAACGCGGCTACGCCCACGAGGTCGCCGACGACGATCCACCCCTGCACTATCTCGCCTTGAGCTATCTCATCGACGGGCGCGACGAAGAGCTCACCTCGCTCATCGACATCTCCGAACTCCCGGAGTCTTTGGAGTCACTATGCCGATTCCGATCCTATTGATCAGCCCCAATTTTTGATGAGACGTGGTTGCGAGACCTCTATTCCTCGTCCGGAAACCCACTCTCCAATTCCGGACTGTCGGCCCCACGCAAACGCTCTCGCGACTGCTGCATGACCCGATAGAGTTCCCCGTGCTCTTCATTGCAGCGGGTCACCCAACGGCGATAGCGCTGCTCCCAGGTGCTGTCCAACTCATCGTTTTTCCCGGCCAAGTAGATCAGGTTGCCCGACTCGGCATAGCAGTCCAATTCATGGTCCTCGGCCGTCACCTGCACCCCCGTCAACGGGTCACTGATCTGGTCGTAACGCACCCCTTGAATGGCACCGATAACCATGGGCACGAAGATGATAAAGCCCGTTGCAAACAAGAAGACAAAGCCGATACGCCGGGTCCACTTCTCCGTAGTTCGGTACTTCTCTTGCGCCATGACCTTCTCGTCTGCTGGCGACGACTTCTCCTCACTCATCGACCCATCCCTCATGATCAATTACTCAGTAATCACTTAAACGGCCTTCTCCTTACCTCGAATCATCGCCACAGATCAACGGATTCCCAAAGGCGCGTTCAGTGCTGACCATTTTCCTGATCCCTCGGTGGGATAGCTTTGAGACGTTCTCTGGCTACCTTCCAGGCCAGCTCCATCACCGAACTCATCGATCGGTCCTGGCGCATCGCCTCCTGCTTCGTCTCCTGAACCAATTCTTCCGACATATAAAGCGTCATCTTTTTGCGACCCCGCATCACCTTCCTCCTTGAAGTTTCCAACCCGATTTGACTACCTCAGCTTAGGTGGCAGCAGCCCACCGTCAAAAATTTAGTCCCAGACCGAAGATGGCGATCTCCGATGACCCACACCCACCCACAACTTCATCAACTGCTCGAAGAAACCCTCAACCAATGCTCAAAGGTTGAACGGTTGGACCACGACCCTCTGGGACTCGTTCACCCCTATGAACGCCCCCGGGATCAGGAGATCGCAGCCCTCTTCGCCGCCACTCTGGCCTATGGCCGGGTCGACCTCGTCCGCAGGGCCATTGGCGAGGCCCTGGAACCGCTGGGCCCCAGGCCTGCCGACTTCATCGCCAATTCGGGAATCCACATGCTGGAGACCCTGTGGCCCGACTTTCAATATCGAATGACTCGCCGCCTGGACCTGGTGGACCTCGTCGTCGCCCTGCACCGAACCCTGCAACGCGAGGGCAGCCTCCGAGCTCTCTATGCACGCCACAGTCCGGACGAGGGTCCTGTCCAAAGCCGTGAGGACCATCTCCAGACCATGTCTCGGTGGGTTCAAAGTCTGCGCCAACGCCGACTGAGGCCCAGCCTCCACCGCGGCCTCCGGTACCTTCTCGTCGATCCCACCGATGGAAGTGCCGCCAAGCGCCTTCACCTCTATTTTCGCTGGATGGTCAGAGGCCCCGACGGTCTCGATCTCGGCCTCTGGCAAAACCCCTCTGCCGGGGCACTGATCATGCCCATGGACACCCATACCAGCCGCCTTTGTCGCTACCTCGGCCTCTGCGACCGAAAAACGGTCGACAATAAAATGGCCCTTGAGGTCACCTCCAATCTGGCTCGAATGGAACCCACCGATCCCCTGCGCTACGATTTTGCTCTCTGCCACCTCGGGATCAGCGAACGCTGCATCCACGAATATTCTCCACCCCGCTGCTCCCAATGCCCCATCGAAGAAGCCTGCACCCTGGCCAACCCCGATGACACCGGAGACGTCGAACCCTGACCGGGCAAAGCCCGGATTATTCATGAGACGTTGTTGCGAGGCAAAATCAGAGCTCCGAGGCCAAAATCGAGCCCCACAGGCGATGCCGGAGGTATCGTCGCGCAGTGAGATACAGGCATCGGGGCTCTGATGGGCCGCAGTAGAGGTGTCGTGAATAACCCGGGCTAAGTAAATCGACTTTGATCGAGGCGTTGGATCACCTCTATTTCCACCAGAGACACTCCTCCCACCAACTGGACCAGCAGGCCCACCAGGACAAGATTCGTCAGCAAGGCAAGGCCGAACACCACCACCAACTCAAACCACTGACGGCCCGGCGATACCACCGCCGTGATCGCCAGGCTGATAAAAAAACTGATCGCCCCCACCCAGGCAATTAGCTCCGGCTGAATGGTCGTTATCAGGACTACGGAATCCATGTCTCTTTAGCTCTCTCTCTGATCGCTATCGGGGACGCTCTCCTCAAAGGCATCACTCTGGGTGATGTGGAGAAGATTGAAGAAATTTATCGTAAAATGAGCGATCACGGGCCCCAGGATATTTCCAGTATACCAGTACAGCAGGCCGAATAAGAGACCCCAGACCAGGGCCATGATCGTCCAGGGTAAAAACTTTTTGCGATCCGGCCCCACATGGATCAAACCAAAGATCAGGGCTGCCACCAGCAATCCCCACAGGTCACTGCCAAAGGCCAGCTCCGACAGCGCTTGCTGGAGAAAGCCCCGAAAAAAGACCTCCTCCACCACCCCACTGGCGACGGCGAAAACAAGAACCTGGCCGGGAGTGAGTCGACCCAGGATCGACTTGAACTCCCGTCCTAGCTCCCGGGCCCAGGTGGTCGTGCGCTCAAGTATCCGCGTGGCCCACACGCTGATGAGTCCCAATCCCAGTCCCAACCCGGCGTCCAGCCACAGAGAGCTGTCGTATCGGTCATGCCATTCCACCAGATCCAGTCCCAGCCACCAGGAGCCCAGCAACCAGGCCAGCACCAACAATACCCCGTAGAAGATCAGTGCCATCAGCGTCGATAGCTTCGGTGGCGGCCCTGTCTTCTCTTTGTTCGGCGTTCGTTGACTCACCGGTTCATGGCCTTCGGGCATCAGTCATCCAATAGTGCTGTCGCTTCGGCTTCCAGATCGGGGCGCGATTTCTGTCCTCGAAACCGCACCGTCGCCTCTTCAAATGAGTAGAGGCGCCAATCCACATGAAAGCGAAGCTGGCGCCGCTGCTCGAAATAGGTCTCCAACTGCTGGCCGAGAAATTCGATAGCCGTCAACAGCCGACCCTTGGGCTCGCTTTGCTGCAAATAGAGGTGCTCCTGGTCATGAACGATCACCGCTGCTTCCAAATCTAAGCGTTCGCTTCCATCTGGCAACTGGAGGTGAAGCTGCCCGTAGACAAAATCCTCTTCCTCTTCGATGGCCAATCCAATCTTTTCTCCCGGCTTCAAATAGGCGCGAAAGCGGGTACGCATCCGCTTTTCCAGGCGCTTGAGCGCCTTTTTCGTCACCACTACTTCCGCCGGTTGAGCTTGCGGTCGATCCTTCATGAACAACCTTCCTCGCCTATCTGATTCACGACTTATCTGCCGTCACTCGCTTACGCCATCGTCGGTCACCCCACAACTCGACCCAATGGTCGCCTCCTCTTCGCTGCACTCGAACCACGGCCCCTTGCCCCGGCCAGGCCCCGTCAATCTTGTCGATCCACTCCACGCAACTGATGCCCCGGCGGCTCTCCACATAATCCCAGTAGCCGATGCTTTCTAAATCCCCAAAACTCTCCAGCCGATACAGATCCATATGGTAGACCGGCGGCGACGTCTCGTAGACCTGCACCAGTGCGTAGGTGGGACTCGTCGCACGCCATTGCCCCTTTTGGGACAGGGCCTCCACAATCCCCTTGATAATCGTCGTTTTTCCAGCTCCCAGTGGGCCGACAAAGCCAATCGTCTCCCCCCGTTGGGCCCATTGTGCAAGCTGATGGCCAAAATCTCGGGCTTCCTCTTCATCACCCAGGTTGCGCTCCAAAATCGCTTGCTTTCCCACCCCATCGAAGCGCCTGGTCCACTCCTTCTGTGACATCGGCGGCCTCTGTTCGTCGCTCATTGGACTCGCAATGGGTATTGAACCCCGCGCTCATGAACCGCACCGTGCTCCGGGAAGCGAAGGTTTCGAAAACGCTCGATCAAGCACTGGCCCACTTCCTGCTGTTCATATTGAGACTCCTCAAGCCCCACCCCGCCGGTGGTGCCCGAGGGACGGATGAAGAACTGAACCGTCACCCCCCGGAAGGACGAATCTCTACGGGCCTCATCGAGGATGCACTCCGTAATGGATGAGAAGTCGGCCATGATCACCTCATTGATCTCGGCGTCGCTTAAATGGTGATCCGTGCCGCCGTCGGCCAGATCGACATCCGTGATGCGATCCTCTTCGTCCGGTGCTTCCGAACCCGCCGAACCGGCAGACGCCGACGCCTGTTGGCTGCGCTGAGCCTGCGCCGCCTGGGCCTGGGCGATCTGCCTTTCGATCTCCTCTTGGGTTGCCTCGGGATTGAAGATTCCCTCCAGGACGTCGGAGTCAACCTCCATGGTCTGAAACTCGGTGGGTGGAGGGGCGAACTCGTAATCCAGAGACGCGAAAGCGTCACTCAGGTCCATGGGTTCTGGATCGGGCTGCTGCAACCAGAACCAGCCCATGGCCGCCAACATCACCAGCCCCGCCACGATACCGACCACCAGGGCAGCCACGCCGCCCTTCTTGGCTTTTCGCGTCAATTCCGCTCGACGCTCTGCCTCCAGGCGAAGCCTCTCTTCGCGCTTGGGAATATACTCCGCTACCGCTTCCGCCAGAGCATCGATTTCTTCAAGCTTTTGGCGCTCCTCGGTGACCCGATCCATGACCGCGGTATGCTCATCGATCTCGTCGGCATAGAGCTGCTCGAGAACTTCGTCGGCCGTAAACGGCCCGTAGTCCAGCCCTTCGCGCTGCACCAGATAGCGCTCTTGTTCCGAGTCGTCGCTTGGACGCTGCAACAGTCCATCGTCCACGAAGTCGAAGAGGTCGTCCTCTTCGCTCTCCTCGCTTTCTACCGCCGGTTCGATGGGCAGCGCCCCCGCCGGCGGTGGCCCTTCGAGTTGCGCCCCTGCATCGCGGGCGATCTCCTCGAATTCGTCGCGAAATGCCTTCACCGATGTCGGTCGCTCATCGGGGTTTTTACTCAGGCATCCCGACACCAGACTAAATAGCCCCGGGGGGTAATGCGCCAGGGCATCCACCGCCATCTCATGGGCCTCGGCCCGGTTGCTGGACAACCCCGTGGGACTCAATAATTCGGCGGCAATCATTCCCAGGCTGTAGAGGTCGGCAGCCGCCCCCAGCGCTTTCGGGTTCTCACTGACCTCGGGCGCCACGTAGATGCTGTCTACAAACGGACCCTCGTGGCGCTTATGGAGTTCGGTACTGACCACCCGCCCCACCGCCAGATTGCTCACCCGAACCTTGCCGGCCCCGGTGACGTAAATATTATAGGGGGTCAACACCCCGTGACACATCCGACGCTGGTGGACCGCTTCCAGGGCATCGCTCGTATGGGCGAGCACCGTAAACGTATCTCTCAAGCTCAGCGTCCGACCCTCTTCTCGGCGTCCTGATACCAGGCGAGAGAGCGTCTTCCCCTCCACAAACTCCATGGCTACAAAGATTCCACCGTCGTCGGTGCGACCCATCCCCAGCAACCCGCTGAGGTTGTCGTGGTCGATTCGAGTCGCCGCCCCGATCTGCTTGCGCCACAGCTTAAAGGTCTCCTGGCCGGGAAAGGCCATCGACAACACCTTGAGAACCACCGGTTCCTGGGTCTTGGCGTCATTGCACAGATAGCTCACCCCACCGGCGGAACTGCCCAGGTAGCGCTCCACGAAGAAGCGGCCTCCAACCCGATCACCGGTGGCCAACTGCGTCGTATCCGGAGCCTGACGGCTGCCTTTGACCCCAGGGGCCTTCTTCTTCATCGCCGGCTTCGGGGGTGGGCCTGGCGGACCTGGCGGCCTGGGGATCGCCGGCGACTTCGGTTGTTGATCATCCTTACTCATTGTCGCTCACTCTCTTCGTCTTGACCCGTATTGACCCCTTCGATGCCCTCGTGGAGCGACACCCGTTCATCAAGTGGCAGATCCACATACCACCGGCTCTCCTCTTCGCCCCAGCGCACCATCACTGGTGATGAGCGCCCATCCCTCAAATTGAGGATCACGTTGACCTGTTGGCCATCCTCCGGCTCCAGAACGTCGTTCCCCTCCACTTCCGTGCCCTCGATGAGCATGGAACTCTCCAGCCGCGTCATGGCGATCACCCGGTCGCGCTCCAATGGCGAATCTTCCCCCAACTCTTCCTCCAATGCCCCATAGGCCTCGTCGAGTTGCTGTCGCGTCTCGGGCCACAATCGCTCGAGCGCGGCATCACGCTCTCCCATCCTCAACTCTTGCAAAAAGCTCAGGGCCACGTCTTCTGGGCCCAGCGCTTCTTCCTCCTCGCTGCAGCCACCGAGCATCAACAGACACAGGCTCAGTGCCACGATCCCCGCCACCCAACTGTTTCGTCCTTTTATCGTCACCGCTATCGCTCCGCCTAGTCGTCTTCGTCGGGCATTCCGACCCGGTAACTGATCTCTTCGCGAGTCTCTTCCTTCAGCGCTTCTTTATCCGTTCCCGATGGATCCTCGTTGGGCTTGCCTTCCCAGGGGTCGATCTCCCAGTTGGAGCCCACCGCCGTCACCCGTTCCAGGCGATCCTCGTCGACCCGAAGCGGGGCCTGCTCGTGTTCGCCGCCCTCCTCCTGGCCGAGTTGGCGGAGCAATTTCAACCGCTCCAACCGCCGGGCCACCTCCTCTACCGATTCGCCCTCACTGGTGATCGCCTCCTTGGCTGACGCCAGACTCTCCTCGCGCTCGAAAAACTGCAGCACGTCCTGCTCCGTCTGCGTCAACGCACGCCCCATATCGGTGGACAATCGGTTTCGCCCCCACTTGTAGCGCTTCTGCTCCGAACCCTGTTCCGCCCCCGCCCTTTCTCCACCGCGCATTACTTCCAACAACAGGGCTTCGATATTTAATGCCAGCGATTGCGTCGGCCACACCTGACGACTCTCGGCATCGACCTCGATAAATGCGAAATTCCCGGCCTCTTTTTCGCAAATCTTGGCCAGCAGTTGCCGCGCCTTGTGGCGTTTGGCTTCCAAAAGCGCTCCCGGGCTAATCTCGCCCTCTTGACGCAGGACCATTTCCAGGGGCTTAGCGCTGGATGTATCCAGCATCTTCATATACCGCGACTTCTGCTCCTGACCGACGATGCCCAATTCCACCAGGCTATCGACGAGTAGACGCTCCGTATTCTCTCCCAGCGATTCTACGCTATGCAGTGTGGTGCCCTCCAAGTAGAGCACGTAGCTCTCGCTTCGAAGCGCCACCTCCAGGCGACCGCGCAGGTTCCGATCGCGCACCAGGTTCAACAAATCCAACACCGATAACACGCCGAGGCTCCCGCCAAATCCTTCGGCGGGCGGGACTCGCTCGAGCACGCCCAGAACCCCCTGGAGTCCATTCTTCATCAGGGCCGCCAACACCCGCTGGAGCCGATCTGCTCGATCGGCGGGCCGCGCCGCCAGACCCAGGCGCTGCCAATACTCGGCCAACAAGCCCGCCACTTGATGGGTGCTCGACAGATCTCGTCCAGACAGCGACTCGATGGTCGACACCGCCGTGACTTCCGTCGTCCGTTGGTCCACTGCCTGGCCTTTCATCGCCGGCTCGTCGCTGCTTGCCTCCACCTCCGTGTCGGGCATCGATGCCCAGGGATTGGTCGTGTTCAACGCCTGCTCATCGAGGTGTCGACATTCCACATCGGAGACCAGCATTCCACCGACGTGCTCGCGCTCGGCCAGATCTTCGATCTCCAAGATCATGCTCGCCGAGCCATCGAGGTCCAAGACGTCGAAGAAGGCCTCTTCTTCCTCTCTTTGCCCGCCCAGATCGAGGGTGGGCACATCTTGCTTTCCCCGAACCTCAAGCTTGGCCAGCCCCACCGCGTCCTGACAGATCTCCACCAACTGCTGTGGCGAAAAGGGCCTATTCAACCAATGACGGCCGCCAGCAGCCTCCTCGGTGCGATGCACGCCACAGAGGATCACCGGCAACTGGCGACCGTCACAGTGATTGATCCATCTGCGGGCACTATCGACGCCACTGTCCACGTCGATGAGCACCGCCTGGGCCCGCCTCGCTCCCGGGGGCAGCCCCTGAAGCCTCTCCACCTCGAATTGGTGCGAGTCCTTCAGGATCTGCTCCATGCGCCGGGCAACCGTTGGGTTGCCCTGCAATAGCGCTATGCGTATTGGGGTCTCAGAGGCCATCGGCGATATTTTACCCGTGTGCCAGAGGGAAAATTAGTCGTCCTGCTCGGCCGGCGCAGTATCGTTGTGAACCGCCCAGGCGTGGAGCATGCGCAACCGTCGTCGATCGCGCTCGTAGTCATCGCTGGAGCGATTCGAATCGCCGTCGATGACCTCTTGGACCCGATCGGCCAGCCCCTCGGCGGGCACGCGATAGGCTGCGAAGGTCAACAACTCACGAGTTCCCAATCGACTCGTCCCCAGATTGTCCATGACCACCGGACCGGCGACTTCAGGGGACATCCGACTGAGTTCCATGGCTGCTTTTGCCCGGGCATGCTCTTCGTCGTGGTCCAAAAACCCACCAAAGCATTGAGCCCGCTCGCCCTCGTCGTCCATCTCTTCGCACTCATCCATGACGTCAAAGGCCACGGCAAACGATGAAATCCGGTCGGCCAGATCTTCGTCCTCCAGGTTATCTTCCACGTCCGAGATCAAGCCGTCGTATTCCTCTCGGTCGTCGGCCAGTGCCAAATAAGCAAAGGATTGAGCAGCCAGCCACTGGGGCCGAAGCTGCTCGATGAGCGGCACGGGATCGAAGTCGTCATGCTCCTCGGCCGCGGCAAAACGCTGGGCCATGGGACCGACCACATCGGCACCGGTCTGAGCCATCAACGCCTCGCGTGCGCCCCGATCGCCGAGTCGCGCCAATGCCCGCGCCGAATTCTGTTGGGTCTGGAACATCGTCGGACCACCGCGCAGCGACTCCCACTGATCTTCGAAGGGGGCGCCCGTCATGATCTCCTCCAGGAGTTCACGAGCTTCTGGATCACCGATATCTCCCAGTGCCATATACATCTCGTTGATCGCCTGCATCTCCGTGGCATTCCACGAGGACAGACGGCCTCCGCTCCAATCCGGCGCGTCCACCTCGGCCTCAAGGGCGTCCATGAATAACTCCACGGCTTCCGGGGCTTTCAGCAGCGCCAGGTGTTCCGCCGCCCGATGCTTGCTGCGGTTGGGCGGGAAGTACTCCTCATCGCCGGGGTTGTCATAGGTCATCAGCAGATTTTGCACATCCTCATGCTCACCGTTAAATAGCGCGATGAGGTGAGGCACAATCCTGGGTCCCACCCGTTGGATCGCCAGACCACAGGCGTCGGCCGTGCTCCGTCCCTGATCGTTGGCCAGGAAACGCGCATAGAGCAACCGCTCCATGACTTCGTCGCTGATCGCCTCCGGATCCTCGAGGCCCAGACCGCCAATAAATTCACAGGCCGCCCGATGCAATGCGATCGGATTATTGTCCGGATCGAGGTCAAAAATGCTCACCGCCCGTTCCACAGCCTCGGGCTCCGGCATGTGCGACAGGCCTTCCAGGATGCCGATGCGCCGGTCGTGATCGCCAGTCTCGTCAAAGACCTCCAGCATCGTCGGCACCACCGAATCATCCCCAATTTCACCCAGCACCCGAGCCGACGAATCGCCATATCCGGTGTGGTCATGGCGCATCTCTTCCAAGTAGGCATCGATGGCCGCCGGATGGCGCCACTCGATGAGGCGTCGCATCACATCGCTGCGCAGGTCCTCGACCTCAAGGTAGACCGTCGAGGCCGCCGCTGCCGCTTCATCGCGCCGATCCTCGGGCATGTCGCGCAGCTGCTCGACGGCCTGGCGTTGATTGACCGTGCTTCCCTCTTCCAATTGCTGGATAATGTAATCCGGATCATCCCAATCCGGTCGCTCGCATCCCGTGGTCAGCGATATCATCGCCGCCGAACCCACGAGAATCGCAGCCATCGCGACACACTGCCTCTTATCGACTGTGACAGACATAATCTTCTCCACTGTTTCAGTGCACTAAGGCGACCCTCGTCGCCATTACTTTCGATTGGTCACTCGGTCACGTATCCAATATAGGGCAAATGCCGCGAAAATTCAGCGTCATCTAAGCCGTAACCGATCACAAAATGATCGTCGATCTCAAAGCCCACATACGACAGGTCTACTTCTGCTTCCCGATTGGCCGACTTGGCCAGCAAGGTGCAGATCGATAGGCTCTTCGGTCGCCGCGTCTCAAGGTTATCAACCAGGTATTTCATCGTCAGCCCTGTATCGACGATATCCTCGACCACCACGACATTTTTGCCCTCGATGGGCAGCGATAGATCGGAGGTCATGCGCACCACCCCGCTGGTCGCTCGCCGGCTGCCGTAACTGGACAGGCCCAGGAAATCGACGGACACATCCAGCTCGATATGTCGAACCAGATCCGCCAAAAACATAAAAGATCCCTTCAGGACGGCGATCACATGGATCTCTTCCCCCTCAAATTCCTCCGTGATCTGGGCCGCCAACTGGCGGCACCTTGTCTGAATCTCATCGGAAGAGATCAATACTTCCAGATGCTCCGTTCGCGGTGTGTTCACGATACTACCTCATTGGATGCGGGGTTGGAGTCACTCGATGATGCGCCATAACCGTTATTAAAACAACGTCGACACCGGGCCTCGTACTGCTCGTCGGTGCCCACCAAGACTTGCTGGGGGTCGTCGGCCAACCGATAGCTGCGATGGGCTGGATTGCCACAGCGCACGCAAATCGCCATCAATTTCGTGATGTATTCCGCCACCGCCAATAGCCGTGGCATCGGCCCAAAGGGTTCGCCCCGATAATCCTGATCCAGACCGGCCACCACCACCCGACGTCCCTGGTCGGCCATCTCTTCGCAAAACTCGACGATCCCGTCGTCAAAAAACTGGACCTCGTCGATGCCGATAACCTCGACCTCCGAGTTCAAGCACTGCCGAAGCTCGCCGAGGCCTTCCACCGGCTCCCCGGGCAGCGACTGATCGCTATGGCTGACCACCGCCGTGTCATCGTAGCGGTCGTCCACGCTGGGTTTGAAGAGTTGGACATTTTGACGCGCGTATTGAGCACGCGTAATTCGACGGATCAATTCTTCGGTCTTTCCGGAGAACATGGGGCCACAAATGACCTCCAGCCACCCGGAGTCACGCGGTTGTAAAATCATGGATCGTCTGGGGCACTCAAGAAATGGTAACGGCCCCCTCGATGGGCCGGTGACAGGTTCTGCATACCCTTAAACGATAGTGCTTAACCCGTGCAACCCCGAGGGGCCAGTCGCATCCTCCCCTTCGGCGATCATCCCCCGATATTTGGCGCTGATCACCAGACCTAGAGATCGAGCTCTGTGGCTGCGAATCCCCCGAGCTCCAAAGCCAGGCCTCTCGCTCCCCCAACCTCTACTTTCCGGGCCGCCTCTGTGGGGTTCAATTGCCCATGAGCCACCTGCTTCAAAACCTCCCACTCCACCTTGAGGACTGCGCGTGGGCTTCCACCGACTTCTTGATAGTCGTTAAGCACCACCTCGAAGGCCATCGGCGCGCCTCCATCGGGCAACCCGCGGACCTCGACCTCCAAAACCCCATCAAATCGCTCAAAGCGGCGCAATAGTTCATCCGTAATCTCCCACCGCCCACGGTATTCATCTAGCCGCTCCTCGGCGGGCTCAATCAACTCCTCCACAAACCCCAGGCTTCGCCTCCAGCGATCGTGATCAGTGAGCACTGTCGCCTGGGGAAAATCGATCATTTCCCGCGGCTCCCATCGATATCCATCTCCGCGGACGGCAATGGTATGCACCTCTTTATCGAGACGAAGGCAGAGAATGACCTCCGATTTGAGCAACGCCGATATTCTCTCGCGCCGCTCACCATGCATCTGCTTCAATCTCTGGCCGAGTACTTCTCCCGGCTTCAACGACGGATCCAGTACCTCACTCCATTCCATGCTTTGCTCTCTTCCGATCGGGGCTGCGATTCCAATTGACGGTCGACCACAATAACAGGACCGCCACCGCCATCGATAGCCCATTGCCCGCCAGGATCGCTGACTCCGAGCATCCGGCCAAACATCCCATCAGGCCGAGCCATCCCATCACCTTCACCAGCATGATATATCTCATCTCAATCCTCCCATGTCAGTGGCCATTTCACCTCACCGATCGCCTCGGCCTCTCCTTTCATCAATACCCCCGTGGGCCCCGAGGAGATCTCCAGGCGTCCTCCAGGAAGCGCCACCGTTGTGGCCTGCTTTGGCGCGCCAGCGTCCAACCAGGAAGCTGCGGCGACCGCGCAAGCGCCGGTGCCACAGGCCTTCGTCAGGCCTACGCCGCGCTCATACACCCAGGTCTCGATACCCCATTCGCGGCGCACCGCCCACTCCACATTGACCCCCTCTAAAAACGCCGGATGATCGTCATTGAGGGCCTCTCCCAGGGCGACGAGCCGCCGGTGACGTTCCGTCGGTTCGAGGCCTTTGTCGGCTTCTCGAAACAAGACGATATGGGGATTTCCCATATCAACGGCGATGCCTCGCAGCGGCCCCTCTTCATCCGCTGGGAATGGTTCGAATTCCATGGTGCTCACCGTCGGCTGCCCCATCTCCACCTCCACACTCGCCCTCGAGGGCGAGTGCACCTCTACCCGACAGCGCTTGCTCCCCGCGTCGCTATCGATCACAACCTCACCACCGACCTTCCATTTCCAATGGGCATGCGCCGCGACACAGCGGATCCCATTGCCGCACATCTCCGGTCGACTTCCATCACGGTTGTAGATCACCATCCCCAGCGTTGAGGGCCCCTTTACCTCCACGCAGATCACCCCGTCGGCGCCGATGCCTCGACGCCGATCGCATAACCCGATGACCTGGTCGCCGTCGACAGCATCTTCGCCGCCCTCGACCAGGAGGAAATCATTTCCCAACCCGTGGTACTTCCACAATTGGAGGCTCATCGCTCAACCTCGGAGGGCAAATTCGCGGAGTCGATCTTGTTTGCGCGGAACCACCGACAAAAACCGAAAGGCCATCCCCGGGGTATAGTCCCGGGCACTGTCGAGGGCTTCGCGATCATCTTCAACACGGACGACCTCAGCGCGAACCGCAAGCTGGTCGTCACCGTCCGGGCTGCCAAAGATCAAGGTCTGTACCGTGCCCTCCTCCAGGAGAAATGGGGTCCGCACAAAGACTCCACCAGCACTAAAATCAACACTCTCCACGGGCATCTCCCAGCCCTGGGCGTCCTGAATCAAAACCTCGGCATCCATCGGCCGTCGGCGATGTGCTCGGAGACCGGCAAACCCAAGATGAGCATTTGGACGCCGTCGAATCTTTCCCTGCATTGCTTTCATATGGCCCTCCTTGGCCTTTCTTTTCAATGAGTTCCTCCTGTCGACGCTTCTTCTGTGCGCCTGACACCCACCAGCCTAGAGGACGGGGCTCATTGGTCAAATTTTTCCCTTCTCCCCTGGTTTACGCCGTCTCTCCCTCTTCAAATAGCTCTTCGACGTAATTCCTAAAGCGCTCAATGACCGCTGCCCGGCGCACTTCGCCCGACGGTGCCAGCGTTCGCTGCTGCAGCGACAGAAACTCCGGCAGAATACGGAAATATCGGATGCGCTCGCGTCGGTTTCGCTTGCTATTGACCCCATCAAAATGCTCACCGATCACCTCGCGAACGCGGCGATGATTGGTCAATTCCTCGATGGGCTGGCCCTCATCGAGCTTCTCCGCCCGAATAAAGTCCAATAATTCGTCGGCCTCCAAACTCACCAGTGCCCCCAGATAGGGCCGGCCTTCGCCGAGGACCACGGCGTGAGCAACCATCGGATGCTTCGTCAGTGCTTTTTCCAATCCATCGGTCGCCACGTGACGCCCCGTTGACGTCACCACCAACTCCGCCTTTCGATCCTTGAGATAGAGAAAACCATCGGTGTCGAACTCTCCAATATCCCCGGTGTGAAGCCATCCATCACGGTCCACTCCCCGCGGCTCTTCGGCTTCTCCTCCCAGGTATCCCTTCATCACCATCGGCCCCCGGACCAGGATCTCTCCGTCCTCGGCGATCGTTGCATCCACCCCCGGCAGGGGCTTGCCCACGCTTCCAATGCGATAGTCGTCGGGCATATTAAACGATACCCCCCCGGCGCTCTCAGCGAGCCCATAGCCCTCCAGTACCACGTAGCCCAGAGCCTGGAAGAAGCGATGGGCCTCCATCTTCATCGGCGCCCCACCGCAGACCAGGTGGTCGAGCCGTCCCCCAAGCCAGTGGCGAATATCGTCCTCCGCCCAACGGGTTAAACTTCGTCGCTTCACCGCCTCCAGGGTTCCCTCGCCATCGGCTGCCCCCACCTTTTTCAGTGCTTTCTTCAACCATCGACCTCGAACCCCTTTCTTCTCCAACCGCTCCTCGATGTGGCCCCGGAGTCGTTCCACCATCTTGGGTACGCAGGCCACGAGTGTCGGTTTTACTGCCTGCAGATCATCGCTTAAAGACTTCGGCCCCCGCCCAAAGCTCGTCGTCATCCCATAGCCCACGGCTGCCAGGTACATCAGCCGCGCAAAGATATGGGCCAGGGGCAAGACCAACAGTTGCCGTTCCTCGTCGCCAAAGAGCTTGAGCGTCGAAAGCCCCTTGACCTGGGCCACCAGATTGGCGTGAGTCAACACCACCCCTCGGGGCTCGTCGCTCACCCCCGATGTATAGACCACGGTCGCTTCTCGGTCGCTCTCCAATGCCCGTCGGCGACTGGCCACATATCGGGGCTGGCCCGACAGGGCTCGCCGTCCTTTTTGCATCGTCTCCGATACCGATTGCACATCCATTTGCGGGGGCAGCGCCACCTCTTCGATGCGCACCAAATCGCCGCCCACCGTCCCCCCGATACTGGTATGCAGATGGCCGTCCAGATACACCACGCCGCCGATGTGCTGGCCCTGTCTCGCTAGTTCTACCAATCTCGACACGTGCAGCGGATGTTCCACCACCAGAATTTGCGCTCCCGACTCCTCGACCGCCCGCATCAACTCTCGCACCGTCATCGCCGGATCCATGGTCACGCTGACAGCACCGGCCATGGCGATGGCCATGTCCGTGATCACCCATTCGCGCCGCGTCGACGCCATCAACCCCACCCGCTGACCCGGCTTGCACCCCAACTCAATCAATCCCGCCGCCAGGCGTTCAGACTCGTCCCACCATTCCTTCCAGGTCAGCTCCTCCCATTCCCCATCGCGGAAATATTGGAGAGCCGTTCGCACCCCCAATCTCTGGACCTGCTCCTCGAATAGCTCCACCAATGTCTCTGCCATCACTCTTCCCTATACCCTGCGTGCTGCCATCTACAGAAAAGGACGAGGAGCCCGCGTTGCGCTGGACTTCCTCGCCCTCTCCGGCTCTCGTCGTCGTGAGGAGCTAAATCATTCCTCCAGCTCTTCGACCATGTCCTCTTCCATCTCGTCGATCGTCTCTTGTGACCCACGGAAGGTCAACAGGGGCGGACGCTCGGCATTGGCCGCTTCGCTGATGCTGACTTCCAGAGAATCCCTCAACCGCGTCAATTCCTCGGCGTAGCGTTTCAACTCCTCGACGCGATGATCGTAGCGCTGCAGGGCGTTATTGGTCTCGATATCAATGAAATCTTCGGGCACGATGGGGATCAGCGACATCCATTCCGCTCGATCGCCTGCATCTGACGCCAGCACATGGATATCGACCGTGCCCTCCTCATCGATCTCCGGTTCCTTGGCATAGGTCACCAATCGCCCGGCGAGCGGGTCATAATCCTCGATCTCCGCCTCTTCGTTGGCCATGCGCGCCATATGCAGGCGCAGCTCATAGAGATCGAAGACGACGCCAATATGCTCGTCGTCATCGAGTTCCTCTTGATGACCCATGATGGCCTCCAATTCCTCGCGATCCGATCTCGAACTGACCCGCCCGTGATATTCGGCGAGTCGCTGCATGGCACTTGTCGTCCCCATATACTGGTTGAGAGGACCGACAATTTGATCGCCCAGTAGGATCCGATTGCCCGGCAGGATGCGCGCGTTGACCTCTAGATCCAGATCTGCGAGCCGTTCAGCGGCTTCGATATCGATCGTCCCCGCCTCCAGGCCCTCGATGATCGCCAGGGCTTCGTCGGCGCTGTTAAAATACTCCGCGAGCTCCATCTCCAGTTGAGAGGCGTCGTTGATCCGAGCATCGGCAATCTCACGGCTCTGAAGGCTCTGCGAGGCCAGATATCCGAAAATCAATCCCATCACCAGCAACACGACCAGCAGTCCAATGACCGGCGGCGAGAAAATCGACCCGTCGTCGATGCCCATCTCCTTGAGATCCACCTGCTCATCATCATCGCTGTCCTGACCACTCGTCGCGGTCGTGGCACTTGCTTCACTTCGCTGAGGTGCACGCTGCGTCGGCGGCTTTTGGGCCGTTGGAGGGGGACCTTTCGCCCCCGGTGGAGGTCCCGCGCGTCCCGGAGTCGGAGCACCCTTTGATGCTCCCCCCGCAGCCTGGCCTCCACCCGCCTGTCCGGGAGTCGACGCCGAGGCCGACGATGGCGAACTGACACCTCCACCGGACGACCGGGAAGTGCTCCTGCCGGCGGGGGCCGAACCCGACGCTGTGGATCTCGACGCTGTCGATTCCGTTTGCTCCCCCTGGGATTGGGCCTCGTCCTGGTCGGCGCTCTTCGACTTCAAGGTTGATTTTTTTAAAGCTGCAAGGCGGTCATCCACTCCCCCGCGCGGCTTTTTCTTCTTCGACGCGCCTGATTTTTTCTTCTTATCCATCCCCAGACGGGACTTAAGATTTGAAAGATCTGGCTTGCTATCATTACTCGACAAGGACGTCCTCCTGCATTCTCTTCGGCCGTGGGATCAGCTCGTGGCGTACAGCCATCGGGCTCCCTCTGGTCTCAACCCTGTCGAATCGTCATTCCCTGACCTCTTCGCTAGGGAGTCGACTGGCGTAACCACAGAACCTCGGAATGCTCGCACCGTTAACTCATGGATGGGCAAATTGGTAAGCCGAAGTTACCCCGCGACTCCAAATGTCGTCAAGGGCTCCCCACCTGTTCTATTCCCCAGATTCGAATTCATCTGAATCGCCCTTCCCGCCCGCAGCCACCCCCGGAGAGCGCTTGAAAAACGGATGCATCTTCAACACTATGAGAAGGTCATTCGGCGTTTCCGAATCGCCTTCACAATAAAACCAGGTCAGAAGTGACCTGGTGGACTGGCGATGCACCCTCGACGATGAGTTTTGGGCTTATGAACGTGTCCCATAGTCTGCGCCACCTCTCCCACCTGAGATCTCACCTGGCCCCGCTAATGGCCCTGACCCTTCTGGGGCTTGTCCTCGGGGCCTGCGGCTCCGACGATGCCGACGTAGCTGCCGCTATCGTCGACCTCCAGGTCACTCCTGAAGCCGGTTATCCCGGCGTCGATGTCGACGTCACCTTCGGGATTGAAGCCGGCGACGAAGATACCGAGGGCTTTGAGTGGCGCGTCGACTTTGGCGACGGTAGCACCCAGACCGGTTCGGGCGTGGAGGCCAACGCCAGCCACGCTTTTTCTGACATCGGCACCTATACAATCAGGGTCGATGCCATCCATGACGACTCGGTGGTCGACACCGACGAGGTCGACTTTGACGTCTTCGACCCGGCAAGCCTGAGCGTGGACACCGTTCGCGCTCAGCCCGTCAATCTCTTCGTGGGCGACGACCTCACGGTCTCCTTCAACCTCTCCAACGACTCCGCCAACCCCGTCCTCACCGCTTTCGAGGCCCGCGCCTACTTGACCACCGATCCCGACATCGACCGCCAGGACCTGGCAGACCCCGACTTTGACGGCGATCAACTCTTTGCCCTCGGTGAGCAGCGCTTTGACCTCAATGGTGGCGACCACTCCCTCGATGGTGGCGCCAGCCTCGACGCCAGCGTCACCGCCTCCGCTCCCGACGTTCCCTCCGGCGACTACTACGCCCTCGTCGTTATTGATCCTGACCAGCGCCTTCAATTGACCTCCGACGACCAGACCGCCGCCTCCAGCCCGAATACCGTCTCCGTGGAAAACGTCGACGAGACCCTTCCCAATATCGCCGTCTCTGACCTCGAGGTGGTGCCCGACCGTGCCTTCCCGGAACTCAATGAGGTCACCCGCGCGCTGAGCCTGAAAAATATCGGCGGCGCCGACGTCTTCAACGTCGTCACCAACACCTACCTCCAGGTGGGCTCTCCCGAGCTCGATGACAACGCCATTCTTATTGGCTCCTCCGACCCCGTCACCCTCGCCGCCCAACAGGAACGCCTGATTGGGCCAGACGCCTTCGTCCTCAACGAGCCGATCACCGCCGTGGACGAGGAAAAACAGGTCTGGGTCATCGTCGAGGCCTTCTCGGAAGACGGAGACGTCGTCGAGGCCAACGATTCCAACAATATCATCGCCTCCGACCCCATCATCGTCTCCGACGACCCCGTGGAGGGTCCCGATCTGGCCGTCGAGGATTTCTTCCTGAGTCCCGACAGCACCTTCCTCGACGGGACCCTGGAGTTGGAAGCCACCATCGCCAACCTGGGGACCGAAGACGCCTCCAGCTTCTTTTGCGGTATCTACATGGGCCTGGAGCCCCAGTTTAACCCCGATTCCGACCCCCGGGTGACCACCCTCAATATCGCCGGACTCAACGCTGGCGACGTCCACCACATCGACCGCAGCATCACCGTTCCCGCCGTCTTCGACCCGGGCACCTACTACTTTTATATTGTCTGCGACCCCGTCAACGCCCTCAACCAACCCTTTCGCGGCAATAGCCAGGCTCTGTTTCCCGATGCCATCACCGTCACGGACGAAGCCGATATCGAGCTCTCCGTCGCCAACATCTCCCTTCCATCGAGCGCCACCGACGGCGACACCATCACCATTGAGGCCTCGGCCTGCGTCGTGGGCTCCAACCCCACGGGAGAAATCACCGGGGAGCTCTACTTCCAGCCCGGCCAGACCATCGACTTTGACGATGAGCCCGTCAAATCCTTCGACATCCCCGGGATCAGCCCCGGCGACTGCGAGACCTTTGAGCTCGACATCGAAGCTCAATGCCAGGGCTTTGTGGCCACCATGAGCGCCGGCATTATCGTCGACGCTAATGAATCGCTTCCCCTGGATGACCGCGACCTCACCCAGGGTGTGTCCGATGACCCCATCCAGATGGACGGGCCCTTCTGTGCCTGTGAAGAAGACTCCTTTGGCGATATTTCAACGCCCGCCAACGCCATCACCATCGATCCCACCGACGGCGACGATGCACTCGCGGGCTCCATTTGTGGCGGCGGCTGCGACTTCTTCAGCGTCGAACTCAACGAGGGGGACTCCCTGATCGTCAACTCCTCTCACAACCGAACCCGCGGCAGCGACCTCCGTACGACCCTCTTTGCCCCTGGCGGTTCCATCCAGTTGGACTTCGACGAGTCCGGCGAAGACCAAACCGTCGGTATCTACAACGCCGCCGGCGATGACATCGGTGGCGATGGCCATATCTTCTCCATCTGCTCCGACGACTCCGACGGCCAAAACTACTACGATCTGGACATCGATCAGATCGCGGCCCCCTCGAACGTCGATGTGCTCCCCCAGGACATCTCCATCCCTCCTCAGGATACCTTCAGCGTCGGCGCCCCCGTCGATGTCGATCTCCGCATCTACAATATCGGCGCTGAAGCCACCGACGACTTCGACGCCGAGGTCTTCCTGGTCCCCGACAACGACCCCGATACCGTCGATGGCCCGGAGGCCATCTCACTTTCCACCCACAGTGTCGATCCCATTGGCGCCAACGATCATCGCGACGTGACCTTCGAGACCACCCTCAGTTCCTCGGTCGATGACGGCGACTACTACCTCGCCGTCCTCCTCGACCCCGACGGCGTCCTCAACGAGGACAATACGGCCAACAACCTCGGCTTTTCTTCTCCTTTGACCATCGAGACCCTCTGCTTTGACGCTTTCACCCCCAACGACTCCATCGATCTGGCGGCCTCCATCGACCCCGGCATCACCTACGCCAATCTCGTCGCCTGCCAGGGCCAAAGCGACTATTATGAGATCTGCGTCCCCAATGCCCACAGCCTCAACCTGACCATCGACGACTTTGACCCCGCCGACGGAGACCTCGACCTGACCCTCCTCGACCAGACCCAGAGCACCGTCGCCTCCTCGGCTCAATCGGGCGTCGACCTCGAAGAGGTGACCCTGGACTACGTCGACGGCGAACAATGCTTCACGGCTCGCGTAGACCTCATCTCGTTGGACGACGACGCCGAACAGACCTACCGCCTCAGCTCCTCCATCGAAGAGGTCGACGATTCCCTCCAATGCGACCCCACTTTCGAGCCCAACGACAACTTTCAAACCGCCAGCAGTCTCCTGGCAGCCCTCAACTACGAGCAACTCCTCGATCGATGTCCCGTTGGCGATCAGGACTTCTATTATGTCGAACTCTCCTCGGATATGACGCTTGATTTTGAGGCCTCCCTCGACCCCTCCGACCAACCGGGCACCCTCACCATGCAACTGTATCGCCCCGGTCAGATCCCGGAGGCCATCGCCGAAACCGGCCCCGGCCAACCCATCGCTGACATCACGGGCTACGAGCCACCGACCTCGGGCACCTATTATCTCCAGATCTCGATCAGCGGCAGTGAGCACCGCGTCACCTACGATCTGGACGTCGACGGCCTCCCGGACGTCGATCTCGCCGTTGCCAACCTGGCCGTCGACTCCGACACCTACGAGGGGGGCGACCAGATTCTCTACGGCTTCGATCTCACCAATTTTGGCAGTGAGTCCATTGACACCGCCGACTACCACCTTTACTTCGGGGACTCGTCGAGCCCCTCGCCAGACGACCAACTCCTCGGTGATTTTCAGGCCTCTAATCTGGAGCCCGATGACACCCGGGAGATCAGCGGTCAGGTCAATGTGCCCTCCGATGCCGAACCGGGCACCCTCTATCTTCACCTGGTGGTCGATCCCGATGATGAGCTCGACGACGTCAACCGCAGCAATAACCGCGATACCCTCTCCATCGAGGTCGTCGACGCCCCGGACGAGGACGACGACGGCGATGCATGAGCTCGGGTCGCCTCAACTTTCGGTAGTGAGTCGCTATGCGTATCGGCCATATCTCAGACCTCCATATTCTGGCCCTCGATAGCCCCGCCCCCCATCAATTCTTCAACAAGCGCATCGTCGGCGGGCTCAACTTGCTTCTCAATCGGTCCGGCGCCCACTCCGCGGAGGTCGTTCGCCACGCCCTGAGCCGCCTCGACGAATTGGACGTCGACCACATCATCATCAGCGGCGATCTCACCAACCTGGCCCTGGACTCCGAATTTAGCGCCGCCGCCGAATTGGTGCACACCATTCGCGACGCCACCGATCGGGTCAGCGTCGTCCCCGGCAACCACGACTACTATACCCCGGGGGCCGAACGAGAGGGTCGATTTGAGCACCATTTTCAACCCTTCTTGGAGAGCGATCTCCCCCAGTATCAGAGCGAAAACGGCTACCCCTTTTGTCACCTCCGAGGAGACCTCGCCATCGTCGGCCTCAACAGCGGCATCGCCACCGCCTGGTTTCTCTCCAATGGCGAGGTCGGCGCCGACGAACTCGCCGCCGCCGATCGCCTCCTCCAAGATCCGCAAGTCCAATCGCGTTTTAAGGTCGTCGTCGTCCACCACCCCCTCTTGCCCGACCAAAATCACGCCATCCAGTGGACCCGTCGCATGCGAAACGACGAAGAGGTCCTGGACCTGCTTCGCCGCCGCGACGTCGATCTCATCGTCCACGGCCACACCCACTATTTTTCCACCTTTCGCCTTCCCAAGTTAGGCAGCCCGGGAACCACCTTCGTCTGCGAGGCCGGATGCACCTCCGTGGCTCGCGGAAGTGATCCCACGCTGTCGGGCAAATTCAATATCTACACCGTCGAGGATCACCACCTCACCGAAATTGAGACCCACCTCTTCGAGAGTCATGACTCGGGCTTTATGCCCTGGAAGACTGAGGTCTTCCGACGCGATATCGAGGACCTCTAAATGTACACCTCCTCCGTCGTCGATCGCCTCTGTGACCGCTTCAGCCTGAGCGCTGAGGCTCATCCGGAAACGCTCTCTGTCCAGCGCCACCAATGGCGCCTGGACCTCGATGCGAAGGCTTTTGGCGCTCTGAGCCCTGGCGCCCAGGCCTGGGTGCTCGTCGGCGCCCGACTGGGCTTTGATTTCCACCTCAAGGCATCGGACAACGGAGGCGAGCGCGGGGCCCGACACGACCAACCCATGCGCTTTCGACGGGCTCGTATTCGCCGCTACCACGAAGCCCCCTCCGTCCACGGCGACCATCTCCCTTTACTCCTTCCCCGCATCGCCCGGCGCACGTTTGAGTCCATCACTGACGCCGCTACCTTTTCTCGGCCCTGGCTGATCGACGGCCTCGACATCCTGGTGATCAATCAGGCCGGAATGCGCATCGACGTGCTCACCGAAGAAGAGCAAAACCAAAGCGACCTCGACGCTGAGTCCCGCTGGGACAAGGTCCGCTCCGCACTTTTCTATCAGTCCTATAAGGTTCGGCCCCAAAACGTCGACAAACTAAAGGCCGGTCGACTTCGCCATTTTCACACCGAAGAAGGCGTCGGCGGTACCCGTGCACTTTTATTGCCTGACTTTGACTACGACGCCAGTCGCGACCACGGCTACCTGGCCTTGCCCACCTACGACGACATCATCATCGCTCGCCCCGAGCAGCGCTCTTCGGCCACCTCGCTCCTTGAGCCGTTGGAGGCACTGCTCCAATCGCTGGTCGACGGCGCCCTCTTGCCCATGGGCGACGCCATCATTCAACTGACCCCCAAAGACCTCGGCATCCATCGGCCGCTCTCCGATGACTTCCGGTGGTTTCGGGCGCCCGTCGACAAGCTCATCGTCGACCTCTCGCCGCCCTGAGGTTGTCATTACTCCCACGTGTCTACACTCTCATCGCCCCTTTTTGTGATATCACCCCTCCTAACGCCCCCTGGTGACCATGCCCCCTCTCGACGATCGCTTTCTCGACGAGCTTCAAACTACCCTTAACGCCCGCAAGCTCAATGTTGAACGCGTCAACCAGACCTTCAACACCAGCCAGGGCAAGGGCGTGATGGCTAATATTGATCCCTCCGCCCTCGCCGGGGTCATGCCCGACGATGAAGCGGCCCGAAGTCGCCACCTCCAGGCCTATGCTGCCGGCGTCAAGCACGTCCTCCTGGAACACAGCCGCTCCACCGCCGATCAATGGTCCTTCGTCGATACGGCCGGTCGCCTTCTGCCCGTGATCATGCCCAGCCCCTATCTGCTGGGCGTGGAAGCCGCCGCCGGCCACCCGCCCTGGACCCAACCCTTCGTCGACGACCTCCATTTTGCCTATTTGATCCGCCTCGACCGTGGACTACGCGTCTTGACCACCAACCAGACGCAGCGCTGGGGCGTCAGCGACGATCGCATCAGCTCTGCTGCCCGAAGCTTGCTCTTTCACCGAACCCGAGACCTCTCCTTCCAACCGCTGGAGGACTCCCTTCCCGTTCACCGCCTCAAGGGGGGCGACGGCCACGACGCCGCTCGCTGCCAGGTGGTGGCCGATGCGTTCTATACCCGTGTGGACTCCGACTTTCGCTTTGCACTTCCTTCACCGAACCACTTTCTCTGCGTTTTTCAATCCTCCTCCACCCCCTCCCTTCAGAAGGCCTGCGACTCGGTCTACGTTTCTGCCGACATTCCTCTGACCTCCCGATTATTTCGATTTGAGACCGGAACCCCTACTCCCATCGAGGAGAGCGACCATGAGTGAGCCCACTCCCCCAGAGATCGATCCCACGCTGCCCGAAGTGGTGCAGAATTTTCTCCGCAGCGGCGCCACCCTCGAAGAGATCCGCCTCGACGCCCATGGCCACTGGACCCACGAGGGCCAGCCCTTTGATAATCCCCGACTCATCGCCCTCTTTTCCCGAAGCGTCGATCGCACCGAAGGCGGCACCTGGGTCCTCAAGATCGACCCCTTTACCTATCCGATCACCGTGGAAGACACGGGCTTTTTTGTTCGCGCAGTCCAGTGGTCAACCTCTCCCCCTACCCTTCATCTCAGCGATGGCACCACGGAAGCCCTCGATCTCGAGACCATCGACTACCAATCGGGTGGCCGCCTCTACTGCTCCATCCGAGATGGGCGCTTCCGCGCCCGATTTAAGCGAAGCGCCTATCACACCATCATGACCCACCTCCAGGAACACGACGGAGATATCTACCTGGTCGTCGGCGATAAGGAGATCCACCTCGGCGATCTGGACTCATTGGAATCCGGCGATTAGTGCTGCGCGCCACTAATTTCTTGCGCCCCCTCTGACTCCTCCTACCATGGTCTCGACGTTTCTATCGATGTCGTCCAAGGACGGGCGACGGCCCCAGACAAGGAGTTGACCATGGCTTCCCAACCGCAGATCGACCTCACGCGCAGCACCTCCTCGACCACCCTCCGCTCCGGCACCGGCGCTCCTATCTTCGAGCCCGGCCCCCAGCCTCGAATTCGTCGCAATCCCACCCGTGCCATCGCCTCTTTTACCTGGGAGAGCGGCCCCCGCGAGGTCTACGGTCAGGTTGTCGACATCAGCCTCAATGGCGGGCTTCTTCAGACGGAGTCCACCATCGACACGGGCACCGAATTGGAACTGTCCATCACTCTCGTAGGCCACGGCGACGAGGCTGATTACGACCTTCGCGCCGTCGTTCGCCGCTGCGATACCCGGCGCGGACGCCAGGTTTATGGACTTGAATTTCTCACCGATTCGCGTAAAGAGCGCCAGGTCGCCCAGGCGCTTTACTCCCACACCACCCGTTGAATTATGGCACTGACCGCTATCGTCGACATCTCCGCTGTCGACGCCCCTCAGGGCCCGGCGACCCAGATCGCCGGGCTCTCCCTTGTCGAACGCACCGCCCGCTTGGCCGCCGTCTCTGGCGCTCAACAGATCTTGCTTCAGCGTCGTCCCGACGGTCCCACGCCCAAACAACTGGGCCTCGGCGACACAGTGCTCGGCATTCCCCTTTTCGACCTCGGCGACCCCTCCACAACCCGGGCGACCAGCTTTTCGCCGACGCGGGAGTTGCTCTACCTTCGCGCCGACGCCGTCTTTCACCGCTCCTCCATCCAGTCGCTGGCCGACTCCATCGAGGACCGACCTGGAAACGGCGAACTGTTTCGAAGCGAAAAGGGCCACATCCAATCGCTTCGCGCTTCCCATCGCCTGACCACTCCGTCGCAATGCGTTGACGCGCTGGACACCCATCGCTCAACCTCAGATCCCGGCGCTTCGCCGAAATGGCTCATCCCGATCACCTCCGACGCCGACGTCAAGCGCGCTGAAGAGCTCTTGTGGCAGGCCTGCAGAAAGGCCGAAGACGGCATTGTTGCTCAACTTCTGAACCGTCATATCAGCATCGCGATCAGCAAACGCCTCGCTCCCACCTCCATTGGGCCCAATCACGTCACCGCCCTGACTTTCTTGCTGGGCATCGCCGCCGCCATCTTTGCTGCCCTGGGCCACTACTGGGGCTTTTTATTGGCCGGCCTCGTCTACCAGGCCAACTCCGTCATCGATGGTGTCGACGGCGAGTTGGCCCGCGTTCGCTACGAATTTTCCTTTCTCGGCGAGTGGCTCGACACCATCAGTGACGATCTCGCCGACTTGTTCTTTT
>CAYQBU010000010.1:0-44041 GCA_964415785.1 uncultured Bradymonadales bacterium | reverse complement strand
AAGGGCATTTCCTCGCTGCACCCCAGGAGTACTCGGTCGCGATGCTCTCAGCGCGCTCAGGGCGCGTCACGCCGTCTCATGAATAATCGGGGCTAAAAAAACTCCCCGACGTCGGTGAAGACGCCGGGGAGTGTGTTCAGTAATCGCCCTTAGTTTTGGCGGGGATCATAGCTCGATGGGAATGCAAATGCCGTCGAAGCAGAATCCATTGGGACATCCGCCGGTGGGATCGAGCAATTCGAACTGGCATCCCGTGCAGATAAAGTCTGCGTCGCAGGTCAAATCCCCGGGGCAGGTGCAGTCGTCGTTGCAGAGGCCGCATCCAAAGTCACCGCCGAGAGGCTCGCACTCGCTGTCTTCATTGCAGATCTGGCCGTCGGGACAGGAGCCCGGGTCAGTGGGATCGCAAGACTGGCCGGACTCTGGAGGTTCGCAGGTGCCGGCTTCGCAAGTGAACCCCGATGGGCAGTCGCCATCGTTGGAGCAGTCGCTGGGGGTTTGGCAGACGCCGTCTTCGCAGACCTGGCCGCCGCCACAATCACCACCGCCGATGCACTCAATGCAGCAATCGTTGACGCAATAGGGGGTGTTGCCAGTGCAGACACCGGGGTTGGACTGGGAGCAGGGCTCAGCACAGGTGTCGGGGCCGCCGCCGTTGTCACCGTTGTTGCTGTCCTGGGTCACGCAGTCACCGTCGTCGCAGATCTGTCCGTCGGGGCAATCGTCGGCGAAACTGCACTCGTCGGTATCGGGGAGGTGGCAATCGCCATCGACGCAA
Organism: uncultured Bradymonadales bacterium; assembly: GCA_964415785.1. Taxonomy (GTDB): domain Bacteria; phylum Myxococcota_A; class Bradymonadia; order Bradymonadales; family Bradymonadaceae; genus SLJM01. The sequence continues at coordinate 43,263 of CAYQBU010000010.1, read as the reverse complement.
TCATGGCCGTCGGGGCAGTCGCTCTCATCGGTGCATTGATCGGAGGGGTTATTATTGGAGTTGTTGGAACTGTCGTCGTCGACGCATTGGCCGGCGGGAGTGCAGATCTGATCGCCGGGGCAGTCCGATGAGCCTGTGCAGCCATCGGATTCGGTGCAGACGTGATCTTCGCAGACATCGTCGCCGGGGCAGTCGCTACTGTTGAAGCACTGAGGAGCCGAGCAGCTCCCGCTGGGATTGTCGTCGGTGATCAGGCAGACCTGATCGTCGGTGCAGAAGTCGCAATTGTCGGTCTCGATACATTGACCGCTGGCGTTGCAAACCATGCCCAGGGGACAATCGGGGTCGCTGGTGCAGGCCTGGTCGGTGGAGCCAGCATCGTCGGTACCACAGCCGGCGCTGACAAATACAAATCCGGCCAGGAGAGTCAGGATACACGTCGATAAAATGGCCGACCAACGGGGGAGAGTATGAGATGGGGAGGAAAAATGACGCATCATTATGACCTAAAGTATTCGTAAGAGTCTGAGCGCGGGACGTAAAATCCGTAAAGGCGCTGAGTGCCGCAGGGGCCATAAGAGATCAATACTCCGATGAGCCGGACAAGCGGCGGCGTTGATTTTTGGTTACGACTTACCACCATGATGGTTTCCGTCTTGTATGTCAATTCCATCTATGGTTGTTTGAGCCAACTAAAAGGCGGTCAAGAGACAACCGTCGAAGATGAAGCCCTGCGCGCTGGCAACGGCAAATTAACTGGGAGTTCGGGATGCGTGATTTAATCACATCGGGACTCAAGAGATTGGTCAAATCGGAGAACCGCTACCCCCGTGGGGATCGGGAAGCGGAGGTCGTGGCAGTGGCAACCGTCAAGGGCGGGGTGGGAAAGACGACGACGGCGGTCAATTTGGCCGCCGAGTTGGCGGCGCACCACGAGAAGAAGGTGTTGCTCGTCGATCTCGATGGTCAGGGCCATTGTACGACAAGCTTGAAGGCCGTTGTCGACGCAGAGAAGGGGGAAAAAGCGCGACGCGTCAGCGATATCTTGATGTCTGAAAAGGACGAACAGCTGCTGGATGCGGCGGTGTCGACAGATGTTGAGGGTCTGGATATCACCTGGGCCGACGATGGGCTGGCGGAAGCCGAGGGGCGGATCAGTCAGAAGATCGGCAAGGAGTTATTGCTGCGCGATGCCCTGGAGGTGACGCGGAGTCACTACGATGTGATCTTGATCGATTGCCCACCGAATAAGGGAAACCTGACTCTCAATGCCCTGTTGGCAGCGGACCAGGTGCTGATTCCCACCGATCTGTCACCGCTGTCGGTGCAGGGAGCCGACGAATTGATCGAGACGGTGATGACGGTGCGCCAGCGCCTCAATCACCCACTGGAGGTTCTGGGGGTAGTGTTGACCCGTGTGGACGGTCGCACGGTGACCATCAATGCCGAGGTCATGGACACGATTCAGGAGGCCTGGGGCGAGTTGGTGGTGGAACAACATATTGGGATCAATACAAAGATCGCACAGGCGCAACTGGAGGGGGAGCCGATTCACCTCTTTGCGCCCGATAGTCGAGGAGCCAAACACTATGGAAGCCTGGCCACCGAGTTGGTGGGCCGGCTGTCCTGAGTGGCGAGTCGAGTGGTGTGACCGAAGCCAATAGGATTGGGTATGGAAGGCAGTGCTATGACGGATAAGAGCGGTGACGACAATGGGGCACGCAGCGGAGTTGAGCCCGGACAGCGGCAAACGCAGGGGATTCAACTCGAGGAACCGCTGATCTTTGAGCGCAGTCGACCCGGCTGTAGGGGATTCCGGTTTCAGGAGGCCGATTGGGATGTCCCGGAGGCCGATGTGGCGTCAATCCTAGGAGATGGACTGCTCCGTGATGAGGGACCGGAGTTGCCGGAAGTCTCGGAGCCCGAGGTGGTTCGTCACTTCACTCGTATGAGCCAGTGGAATTACGCCATCGATACCGGGTTCTATCCCCTGGGCTCGTGCACCATGAAGTATAATCCCAAGCTCAATGAGGCCACGGCCAGAGAGCCCGGGTTCAGTCAACTTCACCCCTACGTGCCCGATGAGTATTGCCAGGGAGCACTGGAGTTGATGTGGCGCCTGGAGGGCCTTCTACGTGAAATCTCAGGCCTCGACGCCTGTTCGCTTCAGCCGGCGGCGGGAGCGCAGGGAGAGTTGACGGGGCTGATGTGCATTCGAGCCTACCACCTGGCGCGAGGCGACGAGAGGCGGACCAAGATCATCGTCCCCGACTCCGCCCACGGGACAAATCCGGCGTCGGCGGCGTTCAACGGGTTCTCGGTCATCGAGGTGGACTCCGACGAGGACGGTACGCTGAGTCCGGAGGCCGTGGAAGCCGTGATGGACGAGACGGTAGCCGGATTGATGATCACCAACCCCAATACGCTGGGGATCTTTGAAAAGGACATCGCCGAGATCTGTCGTATCGTCCATGAGGGCGGAGGCAAGGTCTATATGGATGGGGCGAATATGAACGCCATCCTCGGCAAGGCCCGACCCGGGGATTTTGGAATCGATGTGATGCACTTCAATGTGCATAAGACCTTTTCGACACCCCACGGTGGAGGCGGTCCGGGAGGAGGACCCATCTGCGTCGACGAGAGTCTGGAGCCCTATCTGCCGGTACCTCGCATCGAAAAGATCGAAGATACTGAAGAGACGCGCTTTGAGCGCGTCGTCGATGGCCACGACGAGACCTCGGTGGGGAAGGTGAAGGCATTCTGGGGTAATTTTCTGGTGTACGTGCGGGCCTATAGTTATCTGCGTACCTACGGCGCGGGGCTGCCGAAGGTCAGTGAAATGGCGGTGCTAAACGCCAATTACTTGCGCGTGGAGCTACGAGAGCTATTCAACGTGGCATTTCCAGGCCGCTGCATGCATGAGGTGGTCTTCGACGACCAGTCCTATAAGGATCTGGGTGTGTCGACGATGGATATGGCCAAGCGCCTCATCGATTACGGCTTTCATCCGCCGACGGTATACTTTCCGATCAACGTGGATGGAGCATTGATGGTTGAGCCCACGGAGACGGAGGCGCTGCGGGCCCTCGACGAATTTGTGGCCACCATGAAGGCGGTTCATCGAGAAGCAGCTGAGGAGCCCGAGCTGTTGAAAGAGGCGCCGAAGAACGCCTTTCGACGCCGCCTCGACGAGACACAAGCGGCGCGAAGCCCCGTGCTGACGTATCGCCAGTGGCGTGAGTCGCAAGAGGGCGCCTGACCCCAATAAAATAGGCCCGCCGGAGAACCCGGCGGGCCATGGCACTACCATTCCAATTTAAGCTCAGAGGTTCATGACCTTGGAGATGATCTCCTTCATGATCTCTGTGGTGCCTCCACCGATGGACATCAAGCGGGTGTCGCGCCAGGCGCGGGCAACGGGGCCTTCCTCGACGTAGCCCATGCCGCCGTGGAGCTGGAGGCACTCGTCGATGACGTCCATCGCGTTTTCGCCGACAAAGGCCTTGGCCATGGAGATCTCTTTTTGGGCGGGGATGCCGCGATCAAAGAGGTCTGTGGCGTGGTAGGTGAGATCACGGCAGGCCTGGAGGGTCATTTCCATATCGACGATCTTGTGGCGCGTGACCTGTAAGCCCGTAAGTGGTTTTCCGAAGGCCTGGCGCTCCTGGCAGTAGTCGATGGTCTTGTCGACGATGATCTGAGCACCGGAGGTACCCGTTAGGGCACCGACAAGTCGCTCACCCTGGAAATTTTGCATGATGTAGTAGAAGCCGGCGCCTTCCTGGCCCAGGAGGTAGCGCTCGGGGATGCGGCGGTGTCGGAGCAATGGTTGCCGATCTTTTCGAGTTTGTTGCCGACCTCAAAGCCGGGGGTGTCGGTGGGGAAGAGAAAGAGGCTCAATCCCCCGTAGCGATCATCGGGATCGGTGCGAGCAGCGAGAGTGATGAAGTCGGCGCGAGTGCCGTTGGTGATCCAGGTCTTTTGGCCGTTGATCACGTATTCGTCGCCGTCTTTTTCAGCGCGGGTGGTGATGCCCGCGACGTCGCTTCCGGCGCCGGGCTCGGAGACGCCGAGGGCGGCGATTTTCTCACCCTTGATGGCGGGGCGAAGAAATTCCTCGCGCTGTTCATCGGTGCCGATCTTGTCGATGATCGGGGTGGCCATGTCGGTCTGGACGAGGACGGACATCGCCAGGCCGGCCATCTCGCAGCGGGGAAGCTCCTCGGCGAGGACGGCGGTATACCAGGTATCGCCACCGACGCCGCCGATATCCTCGGGATAGCGAGCGCCGAGAAATCCCAATTTACCCATCTCGGTGTAGACTTCGGCGGGAAAGAGGCGGCGCTCTTCCCACTCCTCGGCGTTGGGTGCGAGTTCATTTTCGCAAAAGTCACGCACGGCCTTGCGGAACATGTCGTGCTCTTCCGTAAACTGGGGATATTTTTTGTCACTCATGGAGCTGATCCTCTGAATAAGAGTGTTGTTAGTGCGTACTTACTTCAAGCCATAGGGTAAAAGAGTCTGTCCTGAAAGGCAACGGGGAGTTTGGCCACAGTGGACAGCCACAGGGAGAGCACGAAAAAAGGGCATCGACCGAGACGGTCGATGCCCTCAAAGCGTTCAGATCAAGGTGACTTACTCACCGTGAACGTCGAATTCGACTTCCGGAGAGGTATAGACCACCTCGTCGGCGTCAGTATCGACGATGTGGAACTCCACATGGGCGTGGCCTTGCATCAAGCCAACGAAGTGAACGTGGTCACCGTGGCTGTGGGAGATGTAGAGGTAATCCTCATAGCTGGCGTCGGTGAGGGTCGCCTCGAGCTGGTAGGGTGATCCATTGAGGGTGATCTCGTGATCGTGGTCATCGTGGCTCTCTTCGGCGAAGGCGCCGATGGACAGGGCGTTGCTCTCACCGACGGCGCCGGTGTCGTAGTCGTCGGGATCGCCGCCACCCATAATGTCGATTTCGTCATTGCCGTGCCAATGATCGCCGTCGACGTAGGCGATCTGCGCATGGGGATCGTGGTCGCGGTCGAGGATCTCGAAGTAGGAGACGTGGAGCTCGCCGCCTTCATGGCCGTGATCGTCGTGGACGACCTCAACGGCGAGAGGTGGCGCCTCATAGATTTCGACACCGTCGGCGTAGAGCGTTATATGGAGCTCCACATCGCCTTCAGCAAGTCCAGTTAAATGGAAGTGGTCGCCGTGGTTGGTGTAGTCCACGTTGTCATCGTTACCGTGGGCGTGAAGCTCGACAGTGTAGTCGTCGCCCAGGTCCAGATCGAGATATTCGTCGTCGGCATCGAGAAATGCGACGCCCAGGGAGCGGCGGTCGTCGGGGTCTTCGACGACTTGAAGAGGGCTGCCGTGCCAGTGTTCGCCGTGGACGTAGGCGGCGAGTTCACCATCGTCGTCGGCATCGCGGTCGATGAGGTCGAGTCCCTGGACGTCGACGGAGGAGTCGGCGCTGTCGTCGTCGCCGCACCCAATGGTTAGGGCGAGTCCCGAGACGAGAATGGCGGTGAGGAGAAGATGGCTGCTTCGATTAATCCACATGGTATTACTCCTTAGAAATTGGTTCGTGCTTGCGTCAGCAACGCTATTGATAATGGAATTCTACTGCAAATGCAAATAGCTTGCATAAGGGTGGAGGTGCTCCAGATATGGAGTACGGGTTGACCAGGCTGACGGCGAGGGGATTGTAGGGTTTGGGGGGCCCAGATTTAACCGGGCTGAGTCTGCTGCGTGGGACCTGTGGGGGTGGGCTGCTGTGGTTGCTGGCCTTTGGATTGGCGATTGATTCGCTCGGCGACGACAACGGCGTCGACGATCGACCAGATGTGGACGACCCATCCCAAGAAGACGAACCACAGCAAAAAGTGGAGGATGAGCATGATGATGCCCTTGCTCACCTCACCGTTGTAGATCTGGCCGGTGCCGCAGAGGATGAGGCTCAATAGCAGGGCCATGCCCGGTTGGTGCTCGGGCTGTTCGATTTGATCGTCGCCGGCCCGGACGGTGATGTCATTATTTTCGCTGCGGCGCGAAAGGGCTGTGGATTGTTGGGGCGCCGTAAAGCCGAAGCTACCGACGTCGTTGTGGGTGGAGAAGGTGTCGGTGGCGACGTCATTGCAGGAGGTGACCGTGGGGCGGGCGTCGGCCAGGGGCCGGGGCTCGCAGGAGACCTGGTTGTCGACGATCACCGATTGGTCGCCACATCGATTGACGCTGGCGTCGGGGCGCCCCAGGCGGCTTGCGACGCCGTCGGGGACGCCGTCGTAGCGTGATTGGCGGCGACTCGACGAGGCGTGTTCCCAGGAGGAATCGCGCCGTGAGTCGTTGGGTTGAGGCTGACCCCAGTAGTCGGAGCCGGGGTAGGTGGGCGTCGACGAAGGAGTGGGCGTCGACTGAGGAGCCGGTTGTTGGCCGCGGCGACCGTCAGCGCCGGGGGCCGGGCTGTGGGTCTCGGGCGAGAAGGGTTCGCTCGACTGGTCGTCGATGGTGGCCTGGAAGTGTTCCACGCCGGGCGTGGAGGGCTCGTCTTTGGATTGAGAATGAGCCTCGACGGCCGCATCGGCGGCGTTCTCCAATTCTTGCCAGGGCGAGGCTTGGTCGGGGGCCGAGGGAGGAGCGCCTTTCTGGGGCACCGTGTAGTAGAGATTGCCTTCATCGTCGCTATCGAGTTCGAGCACCCCCTGGTCGAGCAGTTGATTCAGGAGTTCATTGGCCTTGTTGGAAGGGATTCCAAGGTAATAGGCGACCGAAGCGGTGGTGATCCGAGCGTCGGTTTCAAAGGCCATTTTGAGAATGGCTTGTTCAAATTGCTGCACGTCCATGAGGCGCCACCCTTTGGGGTTACCACTTCATCGTTGCGAATCCATGGTCGATGCGGCGATGGGTTGGGACTTTAACACCGACCATGGTAGCGCGGATCATTATTGCCAGACAAGCGTCACTCTCGATGAATATGCACGCTATGTGCCAGGAACGAGGGTGACGGTGCGAAAATGATGGAAGGGCAATGCCCGACCACAGGTAAACAACGTAAGCAACCCGGGGTGCATTTCAATCAGGATCGGAAAAAGAGCGGTGGCCGTCGATGGCCTTGGCGAGGGCGGCGCGGGACAGCGGGGAAAGGGCGTCGATGGTCAGGACCAGGGCCGCCGGCTCGGAGATCGCAGAGGAGGAAAGGAGGAACGCGGAGTGGTCGCCTGGGTCGATGCGCGGTTGGCGATCGCCGCTGTCGACGACCCGTGGCGTCGGCGATGAGGGCAGCAGGAGTTGCCACTGCTCATCGCTGCGCTGCAGTTGAGCGATGGGTTCGGGGTCCGTCGGGGGATGGAGGGTCCAGTGGTGGGAGTCCTGGGAGCGCAATTCAAAGTGGTCGTCCAGGGCGATGCGTCGCGGGTGATCGAGGTCGATGCAGCCGACGGTCTGGCCGGCGGGATCGATGACGTCGATGCGGCCGTCGTCGTGGGAGCGCAAAAATCCGGCGGGGACAAAGGCGTCGTCGTAGACACGCCATTGCTTCTGGCGAAGGCGCAGTTTGATCCAGGGTTGGTCGTCGGTGTGGATCACCAGGCGTTGGCCGGAAGAGCTCCACTGATCGTGGAGGGAGTCACCGGGAACGAAGTGGCGCTCTTCGGGCGGTTGCTGAAAGCATGCACTCAGCAAAAGGGCCAGAGAGACCAGGACGATCAGCGCCGTCGGATGGGGATATCGTGGTCTTGGCATAATTGGTCGAGTTGGCCGTTGATGAAGGCGGAGGTGGTGTCGCTGCCGAATTCCTTGGCCACTTCCACGAGGGCATCAATCGTGATGACAGGGGGACGATCTTCAAACAAAATCTCGAAGATGCCCAGGCGAAGCAAATTTCGATCGACGACGGCCATGCGCTCCAGTCGCCAACTGGTGGGCAGGGCGTCGATATGCTCATCGATGGCGCCCAGGTGGGCGCCGATCTCGTCGGCGCTGGCGGCGATGGTCGTCCAGTCGACAGGGCCTTCATCGTCGAGGCTCTGGCGGACCTGGGAGACGTGGTCCCGACTGGGGACTTCGTCGGCCAAGTCGGCGGCGTAGAGGGCGCGCATGAGAGCGCGCCGTGAGGGGAGATCGGGCTTATGCATCGTGGGCCTCGTCGAGGGCGTCGTAAAGGGTGACCATTTCGATGGCTGCCAGGGCGGCTTCTTCGCCTTTATTGCCGGCTTTGGAGCCGCTGCGGGCCATGGCCTGCTTCATGGTGTCACAGGTCAAGACGCCAAAGGCGACGGGCGTTTTTTGGTCCACGGCGACCGCGCTGATCCCGGAGGTGGTCTGGCTGCAGATGTGGTCAAAATGCGGCGTTTCGCCGCGGATCAAAACGCCGAGGCAGATGATGGCGTCGACGTCCAGGGTGTCGCCGACCTGGGCGGCGACCTGAGGCAGCTCGAAGCTGCCCGGGCAACGCACGACACGGAGGTCGGCGTCCTCTGCCCCATGGAGGCGAAGACAGGCCAGGGCGCCCTCCAGAAGCTGGTCGGCGAAAAGTGAGTTCCAACGGGCGGCGACGATAGCAAAGCGCTTGCCGGAGGCGTCGAGTTGGCCTTCGATGGGTTCGGTCATGGTGAAAGTCCTTGAACAGATGGGTTAGTCGGTGGAGGGAATGGGGAGCTGGTCGACGATGGAAATGCCGAAACCCTCGGTGCCGACGATGCGTTTGGGGCGGTTGGTCAGCACCTCGATGGGACCGCATCCAGCGTTGCGAAGAATCTGGGCGCCAATGCCCAGAGAGCGGAGGGTCTTTTGGGGTTGGTTGACCGCTTGTTCCTGTTCCTCCTCGGTCAGCTCCGGACTCTCATCGTAGATGTACTTGCGGACCAGGTCGGAGGCCGAGGTCTCTCGGGTGTCGAGGTAGACGATGACACCCGTTCCCCGGTGGGCGATGGTCTGCATACATTGGCGAAGCTGAGCGGTGCAACCGCCACTGGTGTGGGTAAAGGTGTCGAAGGTGTCGCAGCGCGGTTGGATGCGCACCAGGGTGGGCTCGTCGGGGGTGGGGTCGCCACAGATAAAGCAGAGGTGCTCGGCACCATCGAGCTGGCTGCGATAGACCTGGACGCGCCACTGGCCGTCGAATTCGGTGGGAAAGGGCTCATCCTCCACGGGAGTGAGGATGGACTCGCGCTCCAGGCGGTAGGTGATGAGGTCGGTGACCGAAAGCAGAATAAGGTCGTGCTCCTCGGCAAAGCGCTCCAGGTCGTCCATGCGGGCCATGGTGCCGTCATCGTTCATGATCTCGCAGATGACGCCGGCGGGAGTGCAATCGGCCATGCGGGCCAGGTCGACACTGCCCTCGGTCTGTCCGGTGCGCACCAGGACGCCGCCGTCGCGGGCCTTGAGGGGAAAGACGTGGCCCGGCATCACCAGGTCGTTGGGGCCGGCGTCGTCGGCGACGGCGGCTTCGATGGTGCGGGCGCGGTCGGCGGCGGAGATGCCCGTGGAGACGCCCTCGGCGGCCTCGATGCTGACGGTGAAGGCGGTGCCAAAGGGGCTTGCGTTTTGGTCGACCATCATCGGGATTTCGAGCTGTTCGATGCGGTCGGTGGTCATGGTCATGCAGATGAGGCCGCGGCCGTATTTGGCCATAAAGTTAATGGCCTCGGGGGTGACCTTGTCGGCGGCCATGCAGAGGTCCCCCTCGTTTTCGCGGTCTTCGGCGTCGACGAGGATGACCATTTTGCCATCAGCGATGGCCTGAAGGGCCTCTTCGACGCGGGCGATGGCGTCGTCGGCATTGGGGGCGATAGACGATGTTGGTGGGGCCATGGTGGAACTCCGAAATCACTCAGGGAAAGCCATCGTAGATGAGGTCGTTGAGGGTGACGCCGCGGTGCTCGGGGGTCATGAATTTTTTGACGTATTTGCCCAGCAGGTCTGCCTCCAGGTTGACGCGATGACCCTGGCGGTAGTCGGCGAGGTTGGTGTGTTCAGCGGTATGGGGGATGACCATCAATTGGAAGCGGTGGTCGTCGACGTGGTTGATGGTCATGCTGACGCCGTCGATGGAGATGGAGCCCTTGGTGATGAGGAAGGGGGCGACGGTGTCCGGGGCCTCGACGGTGATGCGCCAGGCCTCGTCGAGCTCCAGGGTTTCGACAACGGTGCCGATGCCGTCGACGTGGCCGGTGACGACGTGGCCGCCGAGGCGATCGCTGAGGCGAAGGGCGCGCTCCAGGTGCAGGGGGTCGCCAGAGCGCAGGTCGCCAAGGGTGGTGAGCTCCAGGGTCTCGGGGCTGGCGTCGATCTCAAAATAGTCATCGCCCAGACCATCGACGGTCATGCAGGCACCATTGATCGCGATGCTCTCGCCGAGCTCCAGATCGGAGGTGTCGTAAGAGGTGGCGATGGTCAGGCGCATATTGGTGCCATCGTCATCGCGGGCGACCAATTCGCCAATGTCGGTGATCAATCCAGTAAACACGGGTCCATCCTGGGCATGAGAAGATGGGTTAAGGGGAGGTCTCGGATCCGATGGGCGTGCGTGAGGCATGGGCGTGGGTTGAAAAGCTGGGCGCTGGGCCCACGCCGCCGTGGATCAAGATGTCGGGAGCGAACTCCTCGACGCGATGATGGCGCAGATCGAGCACGGCGTCCATGGCGTCGATGCCCTCTCCGGCCAGAGGTGTAAGGGCCTCTTGGCCGCCGATGAGTTTGGGGGCCACGAAAGCGTAGACATAATCGACGAGAGAGGCGTCGAAAAAGGAGCCCAGGAGGTGGCCACCGCCCTCGACGAGGACGCTCATTAACTGGCGGGAATGAATGGACTCCAGGAGCGATGCCGGGTGGAGCCAGCCGCGTTCATCGAGGTCGATGGTGTCGACGTCGACGCCATGGGCCTGGAAGGCCTCGAGTCGCCCGGCGGGGGCTTTGGAAGAGGCGAGGACGACGGTGGAGGCGCCGGATTTTTCGTGGTTGAAGACGCGATGGCTCAACGGGGCTTCCAGTCGAGGGTCGACGACGAAGCGCTGGGGATCGCGGCCACCGTCGAGTCGGCAGGTCAGGCGAGGATTGTCGGCCAGAAGGGTGTTTTTTCCGACGAGGATGGCGTCGTGGTGGTCGCGTAGCTGGTGGACTCGCCGGCGGGCAGACTCGCCGGTGATCCACCGGGAGTCTCCGGTGGAGGTGGCGATCTTGCCGTCGAGGCTCATGGCCCACTTGGCGCAAACCCAGGGGCGACCGGAGGTGATATAGGTAAAGAACGGGTCGTTGAGGCGGCGGCTCTCGTCTTCCAGGATCCCACAGGTGACGTCGATGCCCGCCTGACGCAGGATCTCGAGTCCCGAGCCACTGACTCGGGGGTCGGGATCGATGGTCCCGACGACGACGCGGGCGATGCCGGCGTCGATGATGGCGTCCGTGCAGGGCGGGGTCTTGCCGTGGTGGCAACAGGGCTCGTGGTTGACGTACAGGGTGGCGCCGCGCACGTCGCCGTCGGCGTCTTTGAGGGCGGCGACTTCGGCGTGGTCCGTGCCGGCGCGGGCGTGGTAGCCTTGGCCGAGGACGCGGTCGCCATTGACGATGACGCAGCCCACCAGGGGGTTGGGGTGGGTACGACCCATGGCCCGCCGGGCCAATTCAATGGCCCGAGCCATGTAGAGACTGTCGTCGTCGTGGGCCTTCGGGGAGTTCATGGGACGTAATACACCGGGACAGAAGTGGAGGGAGGCCGGTCGGTCGAGGACTTCACAGCACTAGTCGTGATCATCGAAATCTTTGAGCTCGCGGATGAACTCCTCGATATCTTCGAAGCCGTGGTAGACGCTGGCGAAGCGGATATAGGCCACGGGGTCGAGGTCGCGCAACTCCTCGGTGATCGCCGATCCGATCCAGGCGCTGGAGAGTTCGCGTTGGTTTTTTTCGAGCATCCGGTGTTCGACGCGGTCGAGGACCAGATCGATGTCGGAGGCCGAGATGGGTCGTTTGCTGGCTGCAAGCCGGATTCCGCGGGCGGCCTTAAAGCGATCGTAGTCCTCGATGGTGTCGTCGCTCTTGATGATCTGGGGAAAGGCCTCTTCGACGCGTTCGTAGGTGGTGAAGCGCCGCTCGCATTGGGAGCACTCGCGGCGTCGGCGCACAGCTTTGCCGTCGCTGGCCTGACGAGAGTCTACGACGCGACTGTCGCTATGGTTGCAGAAGGGACAGCGCATGAAGAGGAGACCGAGATAAAGAGAGGTGTAACGGGGGGCTCAAGGGGCGTCGGGAGAGGTCGACTCCAGCGAGATGATGCGGTTGACCCGCCGCTGATGGCGGCCGTCATCGCCGGGGTCGAAGGGGGTGGTCAAGAAGGTGCTCACGCATTCGCGGGCCATGTCCGGTCCGGTCAGGCGCTGGCCGATGCACAGGATGTTGGCGTCGTTATGACGTCGCGCAAGCTGAGCCTGAAGGGGGTTGGTGACGACCACTGCGCGAATTCCATCGACTTTATTGGCGGCGATGGACATGCCGATGCCCGATCCGCAGATGAGGATTCCGCGTCGCGCGCTGCCCTTAGCGACGGCGGAGGCGACGCGGGCCGCGAAGTCGGGGTAGTCCACGGAGCTGGTGTCGCCGGGGCCCATATCCTGAACGGAGGCGCCGCGCTGCTGGAGCCAGTCGGCGAGGTCATTCTTCATGGTCACGCCAGCATGGTCGGCCCCCAGGGCGACGTCCAGGTCGGTGGAGGGATCGCGCTTTTGGTCGCCGATTCGACGGGCCACGAGCGCTTGGAGTTGTGCCAAGGTCTGCACCGGTTTGAGCTCCGACTCCTCCAATTCACGAAGGGAGAAGACCTCCTCGATACGCCACACGAGGTTGACGATATCGATGCTGGTGGCCCCCAGATCTTCGATGAAGCGAAGTCCGGGATCCAGATCTTGAGCCGGGGTCTCCAGGACCTCGGCGACGACCTCAATGACGCGCTCGTTGGTGTTCATCGCAAAAGGCCTCGCCTAACGATGAGAAATGGGCAATCAGATGATGTCCCAGCGCTCCACGACCTGCTCGCCTTTGTAATAGCCGCAGTCGAGGCATGCTCGGTGGGGCCGTTTGGGGGCGTAGCACTGCGGGCAGCGCTGAAGATTGGGGGCGGTGAGTTTGTCGTGGTTGGCACGACGCGATCGGGTTTTGGCTTTCGACTTACGCTTCTTTGGGACGGCCATGATGAGCTCCAGAAAGAAAAACTAGGAATTAGAAAAACGATTTCAAATATCGTCTCTGCGCTGTTGTTTAGGACGCGTCGTCGTCGAGGTCAATATCCTTTAGTTTTGACCAGCGAAGATCGATGGAAGCATCTTCGTTTTGCTCCAGCGTCTCTTCGCCAACGACGCGCTCGTAGGCCTCGTCGCAGGCATCGCTCAAATCGGGCGTGCACTGCGGAAAATCGGGAAGGGTCAGCAAGACCGCTTCTCGCAGCAGGGGACGGAGGTCGATGATCTCGTCCTCGTAATAACTGACGTCGAGGTCGGCCTCGTTGAGGGCGATTTCATCCTCGCCTCCATAAGCCTCATCCCACGAAGGGCGGGACATCAACACAAATTGAACCTCTTCGTCAAGGTCAAAAGGGCGCCATTCAAGGCAGCGACCGCAGCGATAGTAGAGCTGAGCGCTGACGTGACCGTCGATGTGGACGGTGGTGTCCGACATCTGGGCGGTCAAGGAGGCGCGAAAAGGCGCGTCGTCGTCGATCTTGAAGGGAAAGTCGTCATCCTCGTCGCTGTCGAGCAACCAGGAGGTGTTTTGGCCTTCGCTCTCCAGGTCCAATTCCAAGGGGTCACCGTGGAAGTCCAGGAGGTCGAGTTCGTAGGGGTTATATTCCATGGGTTCTATTGAGGCGTAGGGGAGGATGAAAAGTGGCTCCCGAGTGGGGAGGTGTAGCGACGGCGTGGGCGAGAGTCAATGGGGGCCCGGACAGGGACTAAATAATATTCTGGTCGCGAAGGCGGATGATCTCGTCGCGGACCTTGTGGGTGGCGTAGTCGATGCGACGGGTGTGGTCGGCGTAGCCGGGGTGGCGTCCGGCGAAGAAGGCGTGGCGGTTGAGGTAGACGAGGTAGCCCGCCATGGCGTGGTCGCCGCTTGCGGCGTGGTGGTGGATGAGTTCAATGGTGTCGTGGGTGGAGCGATCAGCCTGATGGGAAAGGGATTGGGCCATGTCGATGGCGATTTCAAAGAGGACGTCGGCGGCCACGCGGTAGTCGGCGTCGGCCCAGGGCCGGCGCTTGAGGGTGGCGCGCAGGCGATTGGCCTCCACGCGCCATCGCGTGCCCGTGTGGTAGAGAGGTTGATAGAAATCCTGATGGCGTCGGGCGGTGTCGGCATAGAAGGAGTAGAGGTCGGCGAGGGCGTCGTCGAGGTCGCGGCGCTTCTTTCGCAGGGATCGGGTCTTCCACCAGGCCTCCAGGCGTTGGCCCAGGCCGCCGTCGATAAAGGATTGCAATAGATCCATGGCGCCGATATCGCCGATGCGATCGAGGTCCACTTCCTGTTGGTGAGCCTCGGTTTGGAGGCCGGGCTTGTGGCGGTCGCGGCGGAGTTGGGCGCGCTCACGGGCGTCCGACAGCGATGGTGGCTCCGGAGCCGGGGTGGCGCCGTCGTCGGTATTGGCAGAGGGAAGACGGCGAGCGACGGGGATGACGCGGCGGGCGGCGGCGGTGAGGCCGGGGAGTTTTCGGCGGTGGCCGGCCTGGCGGTGTTCTTCGTAGTACTCCTGGATGGCTTCCAGGGAGTCCTCCAGGAGGGACTCGTAGGTCGGGTAGTCGTCGAGGAGGGACTCAAAGGATCGCCAGGCGAGGTCGATGGATTTATCGGTGGCGTCGTCGGGCAGAAGATGGTGGTGATCCATTAATTCGAGCGCGAAATCGCTGGCCCCGAGGTCCCAGAAGAAATCATAGATGCTTCGGGGGCGACCGCCCAGGGGGCGGCGGCGATGAAGTTCGGTGCGCAGGCGCTGTTCATCGACCTGGCGGCGGTGGCGACGCACGGCGGCGGTCGTCCCACCGGTGGCGAGGGCGAAGAGAGTGGTAATGATGACGATCGTGACCGGATCCATACCTGTCGGGGATATTGACGCTGAAGGGGGTGAGGTGGATGCTCGAGAGGACGTGCTAAGGATATAGGCGCGATCGGTGCCGAATGCCAGTAGATCGGCGAACGTCAAAGGAATGATGCGGTGAAGTATAAGGCAATGGCAGTGGTGATGGCGGTGGGCGCGTTGGCGATGGCGGGTTGTGCCAGTTGGAGCAAGCCCTCTCCGATCTGTCTGGGTGGCGTGGCGATCGACGACGGTGGGGTCTGTCCGGCGGCCGTGGCGACGGATCACCACTTGCCCTTTCGAAGTGACGTGGAGACCCAGGTCAGTCAGGCCTTTTACGGTTATGAGACCCATCAGGGAGATCTGGCGTATGCCGTGGACTTTTCCTGTGCACCGGGTCAACCGATCACGGCGAGCAAAGATGGCGTGGTCTGGGCGGTGCGCCAGGATTCCAATGAAGGGTGTGCCGAGGATCGCTGCGTGGAGGACGCCAATTACGTGGTGATCGATCACGGTGATGGGACCTATTCAACGTATTTTCATCTCCAGCATCGAGGGGCGATCGTGGACACTGGCGATCAAGTGTGCGCTGGAGAGGTCATCGGGCTATGTGGGGCCACGGGGTTTGCGACGGGGACGCACCTGCATTTTTCGGTGCGCGATCGGAGTTGGCGGAGCATCCCCGTGCGCTTTGAGGAGTTAGCCGATCGGTCGCCGGCGGTGATCTTGCCCCGCGAGGAGTACCGCTCGGAAAATATTCGCCAGTCGGGGTGTGCGTCGACGTCCTGGTCGACCCTGGGACGCGATGCTTTCGCGCACCGAGGCATTCTGCTCGACGAGACGATGGCGTCGGTGATCAAAGAGGATGAGTCGCGCTCCTGGCGCATCAAAGGCACCTATAGCGGGGAGTTGGAGCGGATCGCGATTCACCGGCGGGCCCCGGGGGAGAGGGAGTGGATGACGCAGTGCGCCGACATCGATGACAGGGGGCGGTTTTCGGTCAATCTGCACTGGCCGGAGGAGGTCTTTTCCCAGGAGTATTATTTTATGATGATGACCGGCGCCGATGGCAATTGTCGGGCGCCGGGATGGTCCTGGGCCTACCGCATTCGGATGATCGGCGGCGAGGAGGCCGACGCCAGTTCACCGGGAAGCCAGCGCACGGGGCGCGAGGAGCCGGTGCTACCCGAGCCTTGAGGGCGGGCTCATGAAGGGTCACCGTGATGGCTTTGGAGGACGTCGAGCAGGTCGGCGTGAACCCCACTGTTGGAGGCGACAATGCTGGGAGAGTCGATCTGAAAGGGGTCGTCTGTGATCTGGGTGACCGTACCTCCGGCCTCTTCCACCAGGAGGTAGCCGGCAGCCGTATCCCAGGGCTTGAGGCTATATTCCCAGAAGGCATCGAGGCGACCGGCGGCGACGTAGGCCAGATCGATGGCCGCAGACCCCAGGCGGCGGATCCCACGACAGGCCCGGGTCAGGGCGTTGAATTGCCTCATGGTGGCCTCAAAGGCGGGGGTGTCACCCAGGGGAAAGCCCGTGACCAGCACGGAGGCAGCCAGATCGTCGAGTGGACTGACCTCGATAGGGGAGGCATTGAGATGGGCGCCACCGCCTCGGGCAGCGCTGAAGAGCTCGTCACGGTTGGGATCGTAGATGGCGCAGGCCTGGGTGTGGTCATCTTGCTGGAAGGCAATGGAGACGCAGTAGCTGGGAATGCCATGAGCAAAGTTGAGGGTGCCGTCGATGGGATCGATAAGCCATTGTCGCGATGATCCCTCTCGGCTGCTCTGGCTGGTGCCGAATTCCTCGCCGACGATCTGGTCATCGCCAAAGGCGTCGCCGATGAGTCGGACGATCAACTTTTCGGCGCTGCGGTCGACGTTGGTGACCAGGTCGTTGTGAGCCTTGAGGGAGATGTCGAGTTGGCGTCGGCGCTCCTCAAGGATGTGGTGGCCGGCGTGACGGGCGATGGCCTCGGCGGCCTGGCGTTCAGCGCTAAAAGCAGTCATGGGAGTCGCTCACGGTGAGAGAAGAGATCACGACGATGGGGAGAGGATGGTCTCCTGAACGGCGATGCGCAAGCGCTTGATGCGATCGTTGTCGCGAGAGGGGTAGACCCGATTGGTGAGGAGGACGGCGATGATCCGCTGAGAGCGCTCGATCCACAGGGAGGTGCCCGTAAAGCCGAGATGGCCCACGGTGGTGGATCGGGCGAATCCGCGACCGGCACTGGAGGCCTCGCCGCTGGGCCGATCCCAGCCGCCGCAATGGGAGCCGCGGGTGCTCGATTCATCGGGGTGCCAGGCCTCGTGGAGGGTCTGTTGCTCAATGATGGGGTCGCACTCGATGCCCAGATCAATGCGCAGCAGATGAGTGGCAAATCGGAGGAGGTCGCTGGCGGTGCTAAAGACGCCGGCGTGGGTGGAGACGCCACCGATGACGTGGGTGTTGGTGTCGTGGACTGCGCCCTGGATCAGGCGCTTTCGGTGGGGACAGCGCTCGGTGGCCACGGCGTGCTCCAGGGGAGGGTCGCCGACGCTGCGATCGATAAAACAGGTGCGGCGAAGTCCAAGTGGCCCAAAGATATGCCGGTCGGCGAGCAGAGGCAGAGGAGCCTGGAAGAGATGCTCCAGGAGATGGGCGAGAACGATAAAGCCCAGGTCGGAGTAGGTGTGGGAGGTTCCCGGGGCGTATTCGAGGGGCAACTTCGAGATATCTCTCAAGAGGGCTCGCCGCGTCTGCGAGGCCTGGTTGGGATCGGGATCGATGGGGTGGTGTTCGAAAAAGGGGTGCCAATCGCGAAAGCCGGCGCTGTGATCCAGAAGGTGGCGCAGGGTCATGGTCTGGGCGCGGTGGTCGCAATGCGAACGCAGGGGGGGAAAGATATCGACCAGCGGGGTATGCCAGTCGATGAGTTCCTCGTCGATGGCCTTCCAGGCGAGGGTGGCGCCGACGAGGGGTTTGGTGAGGCTGGCGATATCGAAAGGGGTGAATAAGTCGATGGGCTTGGTGGAGTCGTCGAGATGAGGTCGGCCCCGGGCCTCGAGGTAGAGGGGGCGGTGGGCGTCGCCGACGGCGATCTGGATGGCCGACGCCGTGTGGCTCTCGCCGATGTGAGAGGGGTGGTCGGCGAGGTGTTCACCGATGATGGCGTGGAGGGCGTGGAAGTCGATGGGAGGTGTCATGATATTGGAGCTTTGACGGCATGGGAGTGAAAGCGAAGGGTTCCCTCGTCGCCGTCCAGGGTGGCGGTGACGCCCATGGGAAAACACCGGTTAGATGACCCGTGGCTGACCGGCGCATTGGCGACGACAGGGCATTGGAAGTCGTCGGCGAGGGTCGCCACAAAGTCCGACAACTGACCGGATTCGACGTAGACGCCCTCGCAGTTGAGGAAATCGCCCAGGACGATGGCTCCCAGAGGCGAGTCGTTGGCCTCGGTGGCCAGGCGAAGCGAGGTCAAGAGGCGATCGAGGCGATAGTCCGCTTCGCCGACGTCCTCCAGGATCAGCACAGCGCCGCTTAGATCGGGACAATAAGGAGTGGCCAGGAGGGCGACCAAGAGGCTCAGGGTTCCGCCATAGACGGGACCGGTGACGCGGCCGCCGCGGATGGTGCAAAGGTTTTCGAAGGGAGCGGGAGCAGAAGTTCGTCCAAAAAGTGCGTCTCGGAGGTGGCGAAGGCTTTGATGGGGATCGCTGTCATGGAGCCCAAAGCTCTTGACGACCGGTCCGTGAAGGCTGGTGAGACCGGCTCGGGAGCTGAGGAAGAGGTGGAGGGCAGTGATGTCGCTAAAGCCGACGAGCAATGGACGGTTCGCCCGCCACCGCTCGGGGGAGAGCTGGGGAAGTAAGCGCATGGCGCCATAGCCCCCGCGGCTGCAGATGATGGCCTTGCAGTGGGGGTCGTCGAGGGCGCGGGTGAGGGCATGGAGGCGGCTGCGATCGTCACCGGCTAAGTAATCGTAGGGAGGCCGGCGGTGATAGGTCTGGTGATCGACAAGGACCTCCAGCCCCCAGTTTTGGAGGGTCGACAGGCCCTGATCCAGGAGTTCGGGGATGACGGGGCCAGCGGGGCTGAGGACGCGGACGCGATCACCGGGGCGAAGGGCGTCCGGTTGTTGAAGCGATAACTGGACGCTCATTGGGGCGAGCCCGGGTTGTAGCGGATCAGCACGGCTTCGCCGGCGCCGAGGATGGTGTCGATGGTGACGCGATCGGGGAGCAGGTTGGCGTCGCGGCTCAGCCACAGACTGCCCGTATGGCGCGCCCGTTCATCGATGAAGGTCGACGGTGGGCCACTATCCTCTTCGTCGGTGTCGTCGGTCTCCATGATTTCGCGGGTATAATCGAGGCGCCAGGTCTTGAACCAGCCCATGGGGGTGAGGAGATCCTCGCGACCGACGACTTTCAGGTCCAGGCGGCTCAGGAGCCACCCGTCGTAGATATAGAAGCTGAATTCGTCGCCCATGGAGAGATTTTCCGTGCGGCGAAGTTGGTAGAGCCAGGTGATCATGTCGTGGGTGTCGCTGGGAATGCGGCTTTGAAAGCGGGCCAGGCGGTTATTTCGCTCGCGTTCCACTTGGGCGAGGTAGTCCTGGTGTCGATAATCAACGGTGTAGCGACGGAAGCGGTCATTTTCGTCAAAGACCTTCTCGGAGTGAAGGGGGCGGCCGCTGACGGGATCGAAGAAGGTGTTGGCGGCGTCATCGACGGGATAGATGGCGTGGAAGAAGCCGCGAGAACGGGCGACGCCGTTGATCGGGATATAGTTACGACCGCCGCTGTTCTGGAGGTCACCAACGCGGATGCCGGCGCGCATGGCTTCGGAGCCCGCCATGCGAACGGAGTAGAATAACTCTTCTTGAGCCCAGGGAAAGAGGGGCTCGTCGTTGGCCGTAGAACGTGACGCTCGGGACGTGCGGGCCGATCGCCGGCGTTCGCTGGACGCCGATTCCACGCTGACCGAGGAGCCCGAGACCCGATGGAGATCGCCGCTGGATCGCTGGGACTGCTGTTCGGCAAACGCAAGTTGAGGGGCAGCGAGGGCGACAATAAAGACAAGGCCGAGGAAGGTGAGACTGAGCCGGCGATCGATAGATATAGTCATGGGATGGTCCTTGAAGTGATGGAAGGCTGGCTCCAGTCGATGAGACGATTTGGGGCGTCACTTTGTTCAAATGCCCAGCTTGCCAGGCGAGTGAGCCCTGAGGTCAGTAAATCCGTGGGTGGTGGTTGGCCGCCTCCAGGCCCTATGGTAGGTGGCAAGGTCCGGCCCGGCAATATCCGCTGAGCTCAGCGGAGGGCGAGGTGTGTATTTCGGTCCGAATGACTCTGACTTGGCGACGGAAATAACTCAATGAAAGAAAGCACACATTCCATCACGCTTCCCTATCGCGACGAATTGATCCTCCACTTTTCGGAGCTCTCGGAGTCGAGAAAGCAGGCGGTGGCTGAAATCTACGGCCAAAATGATCCATCGGCTCGAGAGTTGGCGGAGTTGGTGATGGGGGGCCCGGAGCCGTTGCGCCGGGCGGTGGAGCATCGAATTCGGGGGGCAAAGGGATGGCATTTTTTCCGGGAGATGGTGATCAATCACAACCGCGCCCTCCGGGTGGCGGGGGCGTCGTCGCAGCAGCGCGGTCCGCTCATGGAGCTGGGCCTGTTGGCCACAGGGGTCGATGAGCAGGGGCGTCAGGTGGCGACGATGCCCGCCGGTATTGCGATGGTCTTTGCCGAAGAGGCTCGGGGCCATCGGGCGTCAATGCCCCTGTTGTTGAGTACCCAGAGTGAGGAGCGCCTAGATGCGCTGGCTCAGACCTGGGGGGTGGATCAAGGAGGCTCACGAGGGGAGACAATTTTGGCGCTGGCCGATACCTTTCGGCGAAGCGAGACCTTCGATGCGATTTTGGAGCGCTTGCCCAACGAGGATTGGCTGGGCGATGCCCTGACGGTGCTCGAATTGGGGGGCACCTGCTTCTGGCCCCAGGTCTTTGGTTTCGATGCCGAGGACTATGCGATGAAAGGGGGCGACAACGTGGTGCCGATGATGGATCGCGAGATGCGCCGCCAGCAGCAAGAGGTGGCGGAGCGGTTGCTGGAGCTGGGGGTGTTGATCCGATTTGAGATCGAAGTCGGCAAGGAGGATTTGCCGCCGATGGTGGCCGTGCCCCAGGAGTTGTGGCCGCCCTTTTTGGACCAGGGCATGAGTTGGCTGGAAGGGTGGGTGCACCAGGCGATGGCGGGGGCGAGTCACCACTCGGTGGAGGCGTCGGGCGAGATGGACCAAGGCGATTTGGTGGGGGTAGCCAAGTGGTTATGTCTGGAGGCCGATCGGGGGCGCGTCGAGGTCACTGGTGAGGGGTTGGTGCAGTCTCTGCAGCGCGATCTCTCGGAGACCTACCAGGGCGATCGCCCGTTGGACCTGGAGGCCACCGTGGCGTGGCTTCGCCGCTTGAGAGTATTAGAAGGCGATCGAGGGGCCCTGAAGGTCAATGCCGAGAAGGCTTCTGGGCTCGATGAAGAGGGCGAGGTCTTCGTGGAGGCCCTGCTCTCCAATTGGATCGCTGGCGCGAGCGGGTCAGAAGCCGACGAGGACCTGGCGGCGGCGATCGGACTCGATAGCGATTGGCAAGGTCAGATCAACGCGCGGCGCCACCAGTACGCCGATCTGGTGCCTCGATGGATGGAGCACGAAGGCGTCGAAGCTCAGCTCACCGGAGCAGGGTGTTTGCGCGATCCGGGAACGGCCCCAGAGGAAGTGCTGCAATTTGAGCTGTTGATGACCATCAAATACGCGGCGCGGACCAAGTTGCTGTGGCTCGACGCATTGAGTCGTTTACCCCGGGGCAGGTCGGTGCCTATGGTGGGGGTTGTCGATCTATTGAGGACGGCCGCCGCGTACTCCAGTTTTGAAAAAATCGGTCAGGTGTTGAGCAGTCATCCGGCGCAGATCTATCTCCCATTCCAGCGATCGAGTGTGTTGATGGACCCACGTCATCTGGAAGTGATGGAGACCTGGGTCGAAAAGGTCTTTGATCGCCTATTGGTTCCCCTGGGGGTCGCTGACCGGGATGAAGAACGGGAAATGGTGCGGCTAAAGAATGAAGGCCTGAAGGTGGAGTTGTTGCCCGACTGGGTGACCGAGGGGTTGGGCAGGGCCAGCGAGAAGGTCTTCAAAGAAGGAGAGACCCCGGAGCCGGAGCCCTCAAAGGTGTCGTTGAGAGCCGTGCACAGTGGTGGCAATGGCCAGTCGCGGCGGCTACCGATTACGGTGGAACTTCAGGAATTGCGCCGCCAGATCGAGTCGAGCTCCATTGAAGCCTTTGACGGCGAGCACATCCTTTTGAGCGATGAGGGAGGCTGAGCAAGGAGGAGAGGGGAGCGCTGAACCCCGGAGAGTAGGGTTGAGGACTGGGCGTTGAGGCGGCATGATGGTTGGGAGCGCTAGAGTACGGCACTGACGGGAGCAAAAGCCTTATGGGCGATGACGAGCGGACGGAGTTTCGGTTTGATTTTGGAGGGATTCAGTTGGAGCTCTGCGGTGATCGCCAGTTTGTTGAAGAGATGTATCGACAGGTCATGGAGGACGTGGAGGAAGCCAGACGGCGGCTTGGCTCAGAAGTGGTCAAAGGGCCTGCGGAGGCGGAGAGCGGGGCGCGGGATAAAGGGGCGGGACGAAAAGGTCAATCGCTGTGGGTGCACCGCACCAGCCGGTTGATGCGAAAGATCTATATGGTGTCGCGCCAGCAGATCGATGAGTGGCCTCTGGGCGATGCCATCGATGTCGAGGAACTCAGCAATATCTACGTCGACAAAGATGTGTTCAAAACGATCTTTCCCACGATCACCGAGGGACGCACGCTGTGGGCGGAGTTTACCTCGGTGGGCAAGCAAAAGATCGCCGATGCTACCGAGCCCTCGCGAAAGGCCCTTAAGAAGGGATGATCAGGCCGGCCAGTCGTAGAGCCTACAGGCGTTTTTAAAGGTTATTTGAGACAGTTCGGGAAGGGTTATTCCGCGGGCATCGGCGATGGCTTTGGCCGTATGGCGAACGTAGGCCGGCTCGTTGGTGTCTCCCCGTTTGGGGTCCGGAGCCAGAAAGGGAGCATCGGTCTCAATCAGGAGGCGATCCTCGGGGACATCGGCGGCGATATCGAGGATGTCGCTGCCGCTATTGAAAGTAGCGATGCCAGAAAAGGAGATGTGATAGCCCAGCTCGAGGGCGGCGTCGGCGAAGTCCGAGGAGCCCGAAAAGCAGTGGATGATCCCCTTTTGGTGGCCGGAGTCGCGAAGCAGCTCGATGGTATCTTCTTCGGCATCTCGGCTGTGGATGATCACCGGCTTGTCGAGGTCGGAAGCGAGGCTCAGAAAGCGCTCAAAGACCTGGCGCTGCACCTCTCGAGGGGCATTGTCGTAGTAGTAATCGAGCCCGGTCTCACCGATGGCCACGACCTGCTTATGGGTGGCAAAATTATCGACAATGGTCTGAAAGATCTCGTCGTTGCAGGCATCGGCTTCGTGGGGGTGGATGCCCGTGGAGCAGCGGATATGATCGTATTCTTTGGCGATCTCGAGGGCTCGCTTGTTGCTGCCCAGGCCGTCGCTGGCGCCGATGGTGACAATACGTTGGACGCCGGCCTCCTGAGCACGCTCCAGGAGGGCCTGAAGTTCGGCGTGGAGTTTGGGGAAGTCCAGGTGCGCGTGGGTGTCGAAAAGCTGGATGGGTTCACTCATAGAAAACTGCGTTTTGGAATTAGAGGTTCGAGGATCGAGAGGTGGTTAAGGGGTTGGGCGAGGTGGGGGCGATGAGTGCCCTTCGGGCCAGTCGCTGGACCTCGAGTTGGCGGTGGTTTTGTGAAAGGTCTTCGAGAATATCTCGAGCCTGGGGGCCACCGAAGTCGGCGAGGGCGAGAGTGGCGGTGTCGGCGTGATAGCCATCGTCGGTGGCAGTGTCAACGAGGTCGCCGAAGAAACGGTGGAGCTGGCGTTTGCCGATAACGCGCAGGGCGTAGCCGCGATCGTCGCGGCGGCGCGAGCGCAGGGCCTTGGCCAGGTAGGCCTCGCCTTTGGGATGGCCGAGGTCGATAAGGGCAGCGGCGGCCTCGACCTTGAGGATGGGGTGGACGAGCCACTTTTTGGTGATCTTGGCCAGATCATCGCATGCCTGTTGGGCGTCGAGGTTGGCCAGGGTCCTCGCCGCCGCCGCCGTGTGGGGTTCGTGACTGAGGGCGTCGATGCACTCGGCGACCAGGTCCTGGTGAGCGCTCTCGGGAAGATCGGAGGCGCTGAGGTTGGCGCTGTCGATGAGTTCGCCGATGGAAAATGTGATCTGAGTGCGGTCTTCGCCGTGGAGGCGGGCTCGGGCGTGCAGAAAATCGGGCAACAGCTCGCCCCACTCAAATTTGACGGCGATCTGGGTGGCGACGACCACGACCTCTGGATCGGCGTCGTCCAGGGCATGGAGGACATGATCGCGAAGGCGTTCACTGTTGCCGAGGAGGCGATACGTGGTGATCAGCGCCTGGTAGCGAAGGTCGTCGAGGTCGCAATCCAGGAGAGGGGAAACCCGCTCTGCCGTCGCGCCGGGCCGATAGGATGCCTCCAGTGCGACGCAGGCACAGATGCGGGCGCGGGCCGATTGATGGGACAAGAGATCGTCGGGAAAGCGAAGGGCCTCGAGCAGCTCGGAGTCCGGGGCTTTACCAAGGGCAATGGACTCCAGGAAGCCGAGCAATGCCTCGTCGAGCGGAGCCTGTCCACGACTGTGATTGAACTCAACCTGGAGGGATTCGGCGACGTGGTGACGCAACGGAGGATAGGGATCGTCGAGGGCGAGCAAGAGCAATTGGAGTCGATCTGGCCGATCGTGGTTGCGCAGGCGGTGCTCGAGCTCCTGACGGCGGGCGTCGGAGTTGGGAATGTGGTTGAGCGTCTGGAGACTCATAGGCGTAATTCGTGAAAGAGGGGGAATGTCGACTCATCATCGGGGGATAAACACCAGATGGAGGCCGACGATTCCCCGAGGGGATTATTCATCTAGCTTACGGAGGTCCCGGCGGGCACATCGTCGGCAAAGGTGGCCAGAGCAAATTGGCCGTCTTCTTTTTTGGCGGCCAAGACCATGGCCTGGCTTTCGATGCCGAAGAGCTTGGCGGGCTCCAGGTTGGTGACCATGGTGACCTTGAGGTCGATGAGTTCGTCGGGCGCAAACGAGGTGGCGATGCCGGCGACGACGGTGCGGGGCGGGTCGTCTCCGACGTCGACGGTGAGCTTGAGCAATTTGTCGGCGCCGTCGACGCCCTGGGCGTCGAGGATCTGGCCGACGCGCATCTCCACGGCCATGACCTGGTCAAAGGAAACGAGGTTGGCGCCGTCCTCGTCGTCATCGCTGGAGTCATCGCCGTCGTCGGCGTCGTCGTCGCCGGTGTCCTCGTCGGAGTTTTCCGCAGGCTCGGGGGTTTCGAGTTTATCAAAGAGCACCTCCGGCTTTTCGATCGCTGTATTGCCCTCGAGTCCGCCCCATTGTTGGAGACTTTCGAGGCCTCGATCGTCGACGCCCAGTCCATCGAGGATATGGGCTGCGGCATCGGGTACGAAGGCTTGGAGAAGGGTGGCGACGAAGCGGATGGACTCCAGGGCCGTGTACAGCGTTTCGTCGAGGCGGCGCTGGTTACCCTTTTTATTGTGGGACCAGGGCTGGACGGTCTGGATGTAGTTATTGGTCTTTTTGGCGAGCGTGGTAATGGCGGAAAGCGCATTGTGGAGGGCCCGCTCTTGCACCGCAGTTTCCACCTCGTCGCGCGCCTTAATTGCGGCATCGCGAAGCGCCAGATCGTCGTCGTGGCTCAACGGGGCGTCCAGATTTGGGACCTTGCCGTCGACGAAGCCGGCGCTCATGGAGAGGGTCCGGTTGACGAGGTTGCCAATATTGTCGGCGAGCTCGGCGTTATTTCTCTCGACGAGGCGCTCGTGGCTGAAGTTGCCGTCGTTGCCCAGGGTGACTTCGCGGAGCAGGTAGTAGCGCAACACGTCGAGGTCGTAGGTGTCGACCAGTTCAAAGGCATCGATCCAATTGCCCTTGGATTTGCTCATCTTTTCGCCCTCGACGGTCCACCAGCCATGGGCAAAGACCTGGCGGGGCAGCTCGAGGTTGGCGCTGAGGAGAAAGGCCGGCCAGTAGACGGCGTGAAAGCGCAAGATGTCTTTGCCGATGAGGTGGACGTCGGCGGGCCAATAGCGCTCAAAGCGCGCCTCATCTTCGAAGGCACCGATGGCGGTGATGTAGTTGGTCAGGGCGTCGACCCACACGTAGAGGACGTGGTCCGGATCGTCGGGCATGGGGATGCCCCAATCAAAGGTGGTGCGACTGATGGAGAGATCGTTGAGTCCGCCCTCGACGAAGGTTCGGATTTCATTTTTGCGCGACTCCGGGGCCACGGCGTGGGCGTGCTCTTCGTACCAGGCCAGGAGTTGGTCTTCGTAGTTGCTGAGGCGAAAGAAGTAGCTCTCCTCTTCGACCCATTCGACCTCGGAACCGCTGGCGATGGCCTTGCCGTCTTCGATCTCGCTTTCGTCGTAATAGGCCTCGTCGGAGGCGGAGTACCAGCCCTCGTATTTGTCGAGGTAGATGTCGTCGGAGTCCTTCATGCGTTGCACGATGGTCTCCACGGTGCGGCGGTGATCGTCGTCGGTGGTTCGGATGAAGCGATCGTAGGTCAATTCCAGGGCGTCGAAGAGCGATCGGAATTTGGCGGAGTTCTCATCGACCAGGGCCTGCGGAGAGATGCCGTGGTCTTCGGCGGCCCGCTGGATCTTGAGGCCATGTTCGTCGGTGCCCGTCAAAAAGAAGACGTCATCACCCTTGAGGCGGTGATAGCGGGCCAGGGCGTCAGCGATGACGGTGGTGTAGGCATGGCCCAGGTGAGGAGCACCGTTGACGTAGTAGATGGGGGTCGTGACGTAGAATTCGGACATCGATAATACTCGCTGGAGTCAAAGGCGTTGGCGACGGGACAATGGTGTGGGCTGACTTCCGGAGAGGTCAGTGAACGCCCCAGTGAGAGCAAAAATAGGGACGTTTGGCAAGGGGGGAGGAGAGGGCCATCACCGCTTGCGGGGAGGCCCATCTTCCCAGAGGGGGGTGAGGTCATCGGAAGGACCGGAAAGTGGGGTCGAGCGGCGCAACTGCTGGAGCTCAAATTGGCGTCGATTGCCGTTGTCGAGGGAGACGGTGATCTTTTTGGAGATCAGGTTGACCTGTTCGACGGTGGCCGGGCCCTGGGGCGTGGAGACCTCTTGTCCCGCTCGGGGGAGGCGCTGGGAGAGACGGCGATAGACCTTTTGCTCGTAGACCAGACAGCACATCAGGCGGCCGCACATCCCCGAGATCTTTTCCGGGGCCAGCGTCAGTCCTTGTTGGCGCGCCATGCGAATGGAGATGGGGTCGAAATCGTCGAGAAAGGTGCTGCAGCATAATTCGCGGCCGCAGGGGCCGATTCCGCCGATCATCTGAGCGCTGTCACGTACTCCAATCTGGATCATCTCGATGCGGGTATTGAATTGAGAGGCGAGGCGGCGAACCAGGGCGCGAAAGTCGACGCGTCCATCGGCCGTAAAGTAGAAGAGCAAGCGCGATCCAGCATGCATCGCCTGGGTGCGGATGAGCTTCATGGGCAATTGGAGATCGTCGATACACTGAAGCGCGAAGCGGAGTGCCTGGCCTTCGAGCTGGCGGTTGTCCCTGGCAATGCTCTGATCGTGGTCGCCGAGTTGGCGCAACACACGGGGCAATTGGGGGCCTGTGACGGTCTGGCGTTGGACGGGGCTGAGGATGGTGGCCAGTTGGCGCCCCTGGTCGGTGTGGACGATGACGTCATCGCCGGGGCTGAGCAGGAGTCCGTTGGCGTTGGCCTGGTGGTTGACGTGGTTGACGCGAAATTGGACGCGGACGACGTCGACGAGACGCTTCTCATCGGGTTTTAGGGGCTCTTGGCTCATGGTGGTCTAGGCCGGGGGCGCCAGGGCGCGAGAGTCGGGAAAGCGAAGGCGATCGAGAATATCCTCGGAGAGGAGCTGTCCGTTGACGTGGCGGTTGAGTCGATATTTGGCGGCCATCAAGGCATCGAGAATGCCCAAAATCGCCTCCACGGAGTAGCGCCCGGCCTGGTCTTCGATGAGCTTTAGGAGGTCGCGGTTGACCATCCGATCGTCGGAAGCCCGCTTAAAGAGCAGGAGATCGCGAAAAAAGACCATGAGGACGTCCAAGCGGTATTCGAGCTGCGCTTTCTTGGAGCTCAACTGGTCGGCGGCATCGAGCCACTGGACAGTGGAGCGGGGATCGATGGAGAGAGCGTCGGTGAGAAACTCTCGGCGACCCTCGAGCATTCCGCTCTCCAGAAGTTGAAGAGAGCGACCCAGGCTTCCCTCGCCATAGCCGGCGGCGATGCTGAGCAGGTCTTTGTCGTAGTCGTCGCTAAAATCGTCGGCCAGGGCCTGGGCGACGAGGCGTTGGTCGATGGCGCCAAAGCGCATGCGCTGGCAGCGGCTAATGATGGTGTCCAGCAGGCGGTGAGGTTGGTCGGTGACCACAAAGAGGATGGTGTTGGGGGGCGGCTCCTCCAGCGTCTTGAGCAGGGCGTTGGCAGCCTCCTGCGTCATGGCGTGGGCATCATCAATGACAATGATTCGAAAGGGGGCCTCGTAGGGAGTCCGCGAGCCCTTCTGAAGCTCGCGGATCTGGTCGATGGTGATGACCGTATTGGGCGGCTCCACGAGGGTGACGTCGGGATGGTTGGCGCTGTCGATGCGATGGCACGAGGAGCACTCACCGCAATTGGGAGCGAAGGCATGTTTTTGGCGTCGGTCGCAGTTGAGGACGGCGGCCATGGCAAAGGCGGTGGTGCGCTTGCCAACGCCGGGAGGGCCGGTAAAGAGGTAGGCGTGGTGGAGGCGGTCGCGTTCGATGGCCCGAGAGAGGACCTCGGTGACCCTTTTGTGGCCAATGATATCAGTCCAGTTGAGCAAGGGGGCTCCGGCGGCGAGGGTCATAGATTGAGGCCGATGGTCAGATCGAAGGAGAGGAGTTGACCGGGCCAATCAAAAATCTGCGAGAGGTTGGCCAGCCCTGTCAACTCCAGACTACCCCAGGCCCACCTCAGACCGAGGGTGGGTCCAAGGGCGTGGTAATTGAGATCGAGGCCGGTGACGGGGGCGAGCCGGTTTTCGGCAAAGCTAAGGCGGGTATAGTCGAGGCCACCCAATAACTCAAAGGGGCGGTCCTGGCCCAGGGTGGCGAGGTCGATGGGGAGTCGATAGTGGTAGCGAAGCCCAAGGCTGACCCCATAGCCGGTGATCGGTCTGCTCTCGCCGCTGGGGCGAACATCATCGCGCATCCGAAGCGAATGGTTGGACAGCTGGAAGTGAAAGCCCAGGTTGTGCCAGTGGACCTCCTGGCTGACCTTGATGCCCCAGCCGGGATAGACCAGATCGCCGGCCTCGCCGGTCAGCACGCGGAGGCCGCCCCCGGCGTTCATGGAGGCCCCCCGATTGGCCTGCGCCTCGGCGACGGGGATGGCGAGGAGCATGGCGCTCAAGAACATGGCTGACAGCCAAGGGCGAGGCGATGGGGAGGAGCGTATAGTGGTGGCCAGGAGGATGAGGAGCAGCGCCGCCAGAAGCCATCCCGTGGGGGCGCCCAGAGACGAGGTCTGTTGGCAACCCGTGCTTGCGCCGGCGGTGCAAAATCCCGTCTCACGGTCACAGCCCTGATCGCCCTCGCATTGGATATCGGTGAGGCATTCCGAGCAGCGCCCGTAGACCACCTCGCAGAATTCGTTGCGGCTACAGGAGTCATTGTCCACGCATTCGATGGACTCCGAAAAGAAGATGTAGTCCACGACGTGGTCGCACTGTCCGGCGTCGCAGAGCAGCTCCAGTTGCAGTCGGCGGGTGACGGTCAGGTCGAAGGCCGTCAGCGCTTGATGGACGGTTTCTCCCGCCCCCAGAGTATACTCCTGTTCGTAGAGGATGATGCGGCCGTCTTCGGTCTCGCCGCGCTCGTCGGGGATGGTCAGGTCGTCGTCCAGGCTCTGGCCGATTGTGGTGACCCGGAAGGTGGCCGTGCTGTCCTGGGTGCCCCGGTGGAGGATGGAGTAGTCGAGGGTATTGCGGCCGACGCTGCTTCGCTCGACGGAGATGGCGTCGGGGCAGGCATCGGTGGATGGAACGCAGAGCTGGCCCTGCTGGACGGGATCGGCGGGATCGCTGCAGCCGAAGGCCAGGGTGCTCAATGCCAAAAGGGCGATGGGAATGCGTAGGTTCATCGCTCCAGAGATTGCCAGATGGAGGGGATTTCGTCGAGGAGAGCCTCGACGCTCAAACCCCGGACGCCCGTGCGCTGGCGAGCCCGGTCGCCGGCAAACCCGTGGAGGGCGACAGCAAAGCAGGCCGCCTCGAAGGGATCGCGCAAGTCGCAGAGAGCGCTGGCACAGAGCCCGGTCAGGGCGTCGCCCATTCCGCCGGTGGCCATGCCGGGATTGCCGGTGCGATTGATGGCCAATGATCCACGGGCATCGGCGACGACGGTGGCCGCGGTCTTGTGAATGACGATGGCGTCGGTGGAGGCGGCCAGGCTCTGGGCGGCGGCCATGGGGGCCTGAAGCACATCGGGGACGGTTTCGTTTTGGAGACGAGCCATCTCGCCGGGGTGAGGGGTGAGAAAAACGGGTTCTTCGCAAGCCCTTTCGGAGAGGGCGTCGCGCAGCTCGTCGTGGGCGGCCAAGAGATTGAGGGCGTCGGCGTCCAGGACAAGAGCTGCGGAGGCCTCCTGAAGGCAGCACTCCAGAATTGAGTAGGCGGTGTCGTCGGTGCCAAGGCCCGGGCCCACCACGGCGACGTCGGCCTTCTGGAGCAGCGCCAGGAGCCCGTCGAGGTCCACCGAGGGGCCATCGTCGACAACGGATTGGCCCATGATCTCCGGCGAGCGGGCCGGGGCCATGAGTGCTGAGCGATGGTCGGTAGCGACGGAGATCAGGCCCGCCCCGCCCACCAGGGCTCCCCGGGCGGAGAGGATGATCGCTCCCGGCGTAGGCGGGCGTCCACCGACATGAAGGGTGCGCCCGGCGCCTCCTTTGTGGAGATCGAGGGGCCGCGCGGGGAGGTGGTGCTTTAGCCACTCGGGGGTCAAGCCCAGGGCGTCGAATCCGATGTGGTCACAGACCTCGGGGGGGATGCCGATATCGATGACGACGAGTTTTCCGCAGTGCGCGCGGCCCGGATCCAGGAGTTGGCCACTCTTGGCAAAGCCAAAGGTGGTGGTCAGGTCGGCGCGGGACGTCGTCCCACGGATCTGTCCGGTGCGGCCGTCAATACCGGTGGGGATGTCGATGGCCACCAGGGGGGTGGTCTGGTTTTGGAGCCACTCCACGGCTCGCCGATAACGCCCGGCGAGTGGACGGTCGAGCCCCGTTCCGAGCAGGGCGTCGACGAGGAGGTCGAAGGAGGAGAGGTCGTCGAGTACCGATTCCAGCGCCGCCTCGTCGGCCGCTTCGTCGATGGGGATCTCCAACTGTTGGGCGATCTGAAAATAGATCGCTGCATCGGGGCTGAGATCCGAGGGGCGACCAAGGAGGATGCACTGCGGGGTATGCCCGCGGTGATGGAGGAGGGTGGCCATCGCCAGGCCGTCGCCACCATTATTACCCGTTCCGCAGAGAAATAGGGGGCTTGAAGCGGTGGGGAGCTCAAAGTGATCGACAAGGGTTTCGACGGCCCCTCGAGAGGCCCGGTCCATCAAGACGACGCCCGGGGTGCCGACATGGTCGATGGTACGCCGATCCATGCGCTGCATGGTCTGTGGGAAGACGAGATCCATGGGCAATGTGCCAGATAGTGAGGGGTTAGGCGCGGTAAAGGCGGCGGCCCTGATCGAGGGCATCGATCATCTCGCGGACGGCGCGTTCAAAGCCCACGAGCACGGCGCGAGAGACGATGCTATGGCCGATGTTGAACTCCTCAAACTGAGGGATGGCGGCGACGTCGAGGACATTTTTATAGTCCAGGCCGTGTCCGGCGGCGACGATCAAATCCAGCGACTCGGCGACACGGGCGGCGTCGCGAAGGCGCTGCAACTCGTCGCTGCGATCGAAGTGCTGCGGTCGGTGGGCGTTGGTCAGCGGCGGCTGGGCCTCGCAGTAGTCGCCGGTGTGCAATTCGACGAGATCGACCCCCAATTGGGCGGAGGCCGAGATCTGGTCGGGGTCGGGGTCGACAAAGAGGCTCAGGTGGGCGCCGCAGCTGCGGAGACGCTCCATGTAGTCGCCGAGTTCGTCGCGTTGGGCGATGACGTCGAGGCCGCCCTCGGTGGTCTGCTCTTCCCGTTTTTCGGGCACCAGGGTGATCATATCGGGTTCCACGTCGAGGGCGATTTCGAGCATCTCCTCGGTGGCGCCCATCTCAAAGTTCAATCGAGTGCCCACGGTCTGGCGCAGGGCGTAGACGTCTCGGTCCTGGATGTGGCGGCGGTCTTCGCGCAGGTGGATCGTGATCTGGTCAGCGCCGGCCAACTCGGCCAGCGAGGCGGCGGCGACGGGTTCCGGATAATGGGTGCCACGGGCCTGTCGAAGGGTGGCGACGTGGTCGACGTTGACGCCGAGACGGGGACGGATGAGCTCTGTCATGATCACTCGTGGGGATGAAAAGGGAGGTGACGGACTGATGTGATGGGGGTTAAGCGCCGATGAGCGAGAGCAGTTGATCGCTGAGCTCCTGGGCATATGCGTTGACCCGCTTTTCGTCGGGACCCTCGACCATGACCCGGGCCTTGGGCTCGGTGCCCGAGTAGCGGGCGACGACGCGCCCCTCCTGATCGAGCTCTTTTTCGATGCGCTGGACCAGGGCCTGAAACTCGTCGAGTTCTTCGAGGGGCGGTTTGTCGCGAACGTCGACGTTGACCAGCTTTTGGGGGAAGGGCGACATGACGGTGGCCAACTCGCTCAGGGGTTGTTGGCGGCGCTGCATGATCGCAAGCACCTGGAGGGCGGCGAGCATGCCATCGCCGGCGGTGGAGTGCTCGCGAAAGATAAGGTGGCCACTCTGTTCGCCGCCGAGGGTGAAGCCCTGGGCGCGCATCTTTTCGACGACGTAGCGGTCGCCGACGGCGGTACGCACAAGACGGATACCATGGCGCTCCAGGGCGACCTCGAGGCCCACATTGCTCATGATGGTGGTCACCAGGGTGTCATTGGCCAACCGTCCCTGTTGCTTGAGGTCGATGGCGCACAGGGCGAGGGTCTTGTCGCCGTCGATGACCTGGCCCTTTTCGTCGATGAGGATCAGGCGGTCGGCGTCGCCGTCGAGGGTGATCCCCAGATCGGCACGGGTTTCGCGAACGCGCTGAGCGGTGTGATAGGGGTGAAGGCTTCCGCAATCCTGATTGATATTGAATCCGTCGGGGTCGTCGCCGAGGGTAAAGACTTCGGCTCCCAATTCGCGCAGCACTGACGGGGCCACCTTGTAGGCGGCGCCATTGGCGCAGTCGACGACGACGCGAAGGCCGTCGAGGGTCAGGTTGGTGGGAAAGGTGTTTTTCAAAAACACGATGTAGCGGCCAGTGGCATCGTCGATGCGAGTGGCCTTGCCCACGCGGTCCGGTGCGGGGCGAGGCGGATCGTCGCCGAGGACCATTTTTTCGATGGCCAACTCCTCGTGATCGGGGAGTTTATAGCCATCGGCGCCAAAGAGCTTGATGCCGTTGTCCTGATAGGCGTTATGGCTGGCGGAGATGACGATGCCGGCGTCGGCGCGCATGCCGGTGGTCAGAAAGGAAATGCCCGGCGTCGGCAGAGGTCCCACGAGTTGGACGTTGGCCCCCATGGAGGTGATTCCGGCGGCGAGGCTGGACTCGAACATATAGCCCGACACGCGGGTGTCCTTGCCGATGACGATGCGCGTGCGGGGGCCAAAGGGAGTGGCCCGTCCGTTTTGCTGGTCGCTAAAGTGACGGGCGACGGCCTGGCCCAGGCGAAGCACCAGGTCGGCGGTCATGGGGTATTGATTCGCTACGCCGCGGATGCCGTCGGTGCCAAAAAGCTGTCGCTGGGTCATGGGCAACTCCCAATGGGGTATGAGCAAGAGGGACAGAGATTAGTTATCAAAGGCGGCGCAGAGGTCAACTGCAGAGCCGATGGCTGTGGAGGGGCCGCGCTCAGGGGGAGGCCTCATCGTCGGAGGGCTGCTCCAGGACGATGCGAAAGCGCTCCGGGTGGATGTGTTCCAACTCGGCGTCTGGCGGCAGGTTGATGACTTCGGCGTGTCGCGAGTAGACGCCCGGCTCTTGTCCGCCCTCGCTCATATCAATTTCGGCACGGATCAAGTCCGTGTCGAGCTCCTCAATGGTCGACGGAGAGCCAGAAATGGTCACCTGAGCGCGGTCGGGCTGGGCGCTGGTCTCCAGGGAGGTGTTGACGATATCGACGGGGATCTCGATATCTCGGGTGATGTCCTCGGACTGAATATCGATCTCGACGGTGATCGGTTCGTCGAGCTCGGCGGTGATGAAGTCGCTCTCGATATCGAGTTCCACGGACTGGCGAAGGGATTGATCGCGGTCCGTGATGTCGATGGTCTGGGTGGCGAGGGCATCCAGGGGATCGACCTCGCTGGCCGGTCCCCGGATGGAGACGACCGATGGGGAGGTAGTGACGTTTTCGACGACGTAGGGCGAGGTGGGGCTGCCCGTGATCGCCGGCTCGATGTCGACGGTCTTGAAGCGTTCCTCCTCCAATTCGATGAAGATGGAGTTGGGTTCGATGCGGGTGACGCGAATGGTGGGAGGGACGCCAACCATGGCCGGTGTGATGTGGGCATAGCTGTCATCATCATCGGGGCCAAGGTCGATGCGGATGGGGTCGAGCTCTGAGGGATCAAAGCGGTCCAGGATGCTGCGCTGACCACGCAGGGTCAACTCCACCCAGTCGGTGGTGTCGGAGACGAGCACCATGCCCTCGGGGGCGTTGAGATCGACGGGGGCATACCCGGTGGCCACGGTCTCGCGGTCGCCGCTGACCCAGGCGTAGAGCGCGATGGTCATGACGACGGCGATCAACTTGAGGTAAAGATTGTTGAAGACCAGGCGGCGAAAGGTGTCTGCCCTTTTGGAGGAGTCCATGGTCAGTCCTCCCTTTCTGAGGCGTCTTCGCCGGACGATTTGGGGTCGGAGACGTCGGTGAAGTGGGAGCGGAAGCGGTCCAGGAGGCTGGTGCGCCGACGCTTGAAGTGACGGGAGCTATAGATGCGCTGGAGGAAGTCGCGCATGTCGTTGGCGTCCAGGTCTTTGTACAACTCGCCATCGTGGGCGATGCTGATGCGTCCAGTCTCCTCGCTGACGACGGCGACGGCGGCGTCCGTATCTTCCGTAATGCCGATGGCGGCGCGATGGCGGGTGCCAAGCGATTTTTCGACCCGCGGGTTTACGGTCAGGGGAAGGAAGGCGCCGGCGGCGGCGATGCGTCCCTGGCGAATGATGACCGCCCCGTCGTGCAGGGGGTTTTGGTATTCGGGCAAAAATACGGTGAACAGCATTTCCTTGGAGGCCACGGCGTCGACCTCGATGCCCTCCTCGATATAGTGGCCCAGATCGGCCTCGCGCTCGATGGCGATGAGGGCGCCCACCTGGCGCTTAGAGAGCATGACGCAGGCCTTGATGACCTCCTCGATGACGGAGGTTTCCTCGTAGGTGCGCTGGCCACCGACGATGGGGGTGCGTCCGAATTCAGCGAGCGCGCGGCGTATATCCTCCTGAAAGATGATCACCACGATGATGATCAGATTGGCCATGAAGATATCGATGAGCCAATGAGTGGTCGTCAGGTGGAGGTATTCCTCTCGGGATAGAAAGAAGAAGATGAGGATAAAGACCAGGCCGAAGAGCATCTGGATGGCCCGGGTCCCCTTGATGAGCAAGAGAATGCGGTAGATGACGTAGTACACAATAGCCAGGTCCAGGACCACAAAGAGGGCCTGCCATTGGGAATCTACGCGGAAGATGTCGAGGAAAATCTCCATGCCCCAGCTCGTCGGGAATATCCAGCATCAAGGGGTCATACTCTGGACCCAATCATGGGGGGAAGGGGGCCCAAGAGCAAAAAAAATCAGCGTTGACGCGCTAGGGGTCGTCGGGAGGCCCGTCGAGGCCGCGGACGGCTTCGGCGATGCGCAGGACATCGGCGATGTGCTCTACGTCGTGGACGCGGACCAGATGAGCGCCGTTCATGACGGCGCAGGCGACGGCGGAGGCCGTGGCCATCAGGCGCTGGTCGGCAGGGCGGTCGATCAGGGCGCCGAGGAAGCTCTTTCGGCTCGGCCCCACCAACATCGGGTGACCGAGATCGCCGAAGTCACCGAGGCGACGGATCAGGGTATAGTTATGGTGGACCTCTTTGCCGAAGCCGATGCCGGGATCGATGATGATCTGGTCGCGGCGCACGCCGTCGTCGATGGCCTGTTCGATGCGTCGCTCAAAGAAGCGTCGGATGTCGGCGATGAGATCGGAGTAATGGATCTCGTCCTGCATGGTGCGAGGACGCCCCTGAATATGCATCAACACAAGGCCACAGCCGGCCTCGGCGACCAGGGAGGCCATATTGGGATCAAAGCCCAGGCCGCTGATGTCGTTGACCAGGTGGGCACCGGCGTCCAGGGCGGCGGCGGCGACCTCCGATTTGGTGGTGTCCACGGAGACGATGGCGTCAGTGTCGGCGCTCATGGCCTCGATGACGGGCAGGACCCGATCGATTTCGGTGGAGGCTCCGACGGGTTCGGCGCCGGGGCGGGTGGACTCGCCACCGATGTCGATGATCGTAGCCCCGGCTTCCACCAGTTGATGGGCGTGATCGATGGCCCGACGGGGATCGAGGAAGGCCCCGCCGTCGGAGAAGGAATCCGGCGTCGTATTGACGATGCCCATCAGATGGACCTGACGATCAAAGCGGAGGCTCCGGTCGCGCAGGCGCACCGGGGGGGCGGGTTGAAAATCGGTCATGGGCTGGAAGGGGCGAGATCGGAGTCATCGATGGCAGGGGAGTCGTCATCTTCGGCAGCGTCGGCGATGGCGGAGGAGAAATCCGATTGAGGGGTCTCCTCCTGGCGACGGGTTTCCTCTTCTTCCTGAATGGCCCGGCGCTCGCGGATGCCCTGGAGCTCGCGGTTTTCGACGAGGTATTCGATCTCATGGGCGTCGAGGGCCTCAAATTCGAGGAGGGCCTCGCTCATCAGATCCAGGAGGTCGCGATTGTCGCGAAGGAGGGAGAGCGCCGTTTCGTATTGGTCGGTGACGATACGTCGAATTTCGGCATCGATTTCTTTGGCCAGGTCCTGGCTATAGGGGCGTCCCGAGCCCCCGCCCTGTTCGGCGCCCACGAAGGGTTTGTCGGAGTCGTCGCCACCGTAAAAGAGGGGGCCGATGGCATCGCTAAAGCCCCATTCGCAGACCATGCGTCGGGCCATCTTGGTCGCCTGTTTGATGTCCTGACCGGCGCCGGTGGTGATGTCGTCAAAGACGATGGCCTCGGCGGCACGGCCACCCATCATCACGGCGATGCGCTTTCGGATATAGTCGCGGTTGAGATTGTAGCGATCCTTGTCCGGAAGCTGTTGGGTGACACCGAGGGCGCGACCGCGGGGAATGATGGTGACCTTGTGGACGGGGTCCGTATTGCTCTGGAGCAGGGCGACGATGGCGTGGCCCGACTCGTGATAGGCGGTGACCGTTTTCTCCTCGTCGCTGAGCACCACGCTTTTTCGCTCGGCGCCCATCAAGACCTTGTCCTTGGCGGACTCAAAGTCCTCTTCCTGGACCTCTTGCTTTTCGCGGCGGGCGGCCAGGAGGGCGGCCTCATTAACCAGGTTCTCCAGGTCAGCTCCCGAAAAGCCGGGGGTTCCCCGAGCGATCTTGCTGAGGTCGACGTCGTCGCCGATGGGGGTTCTGCGGGTATGAATCTTGAGGATTTTCTCACGGCCGCGGACGTCCGGGGGACCGACATTAATGCGGCGGTCGAAGCGTCCGGGCCGAAGCAGCGCAGGATCGAGGACATCGGGGCGGTTGGTGGCGGCGATGAGGATCACGCCTTCGTTGGATTCGAAGCCATCCATCTCCACCAGCAATTGGTTGAGCGTCTGTTCGCGCTCGTCGTGTCCGCCGCCCATGCCGGAGCCGCGTTGGCGGCCGACGGCGTCAATCTCGTCGATAAAGATGATGCAGGGAGCGGCTTCCTTGCCCTGCTCAAAGAGGTCGCGGACGCGACTGGCGCCGACGCCGACGAACATCTCCACGAAATCGGATCCAGAGATGGAGTAAAAGGGCACGCCCGCTTCGCCGGCGACGCCTCGAGCCAGCAGGGTCTTTCCGGTGCCGGGACGACCCATCAAAAGCACGCCCTTGGGGATTCGACCGCCGAGGCGCGTAAATTTTTTGGGGTTTTTGAGAAATTCGACGATTTCCTGGAGCTGTTGCTTGGCCTCTTCGATGCCCGCGATATCGTCGAAGGTGACCTTGGTGCCACTTTCATCGAGGAGCTTGGCCTTCGACTTGCCGAATTTCATGGCCCGGCCACTGCCGCCGCCCTGGAATTGGCGCATCATGAAGATGAAGATCACCACCAAAAACACGATCATGATCGCCGGCACCAGGAGAGTGCGAAGGAGGCTGTGTTGATTGACCTCTTCGAAGGTCATCTCCACACCCTGAGCGTGGAGAATATCCTGGAGGTCCTCTCCCACGGGACCGATGGTCTCGAAGTGGACGTGGCCGTCGTACTCCTCGGCGGCAAATTCTTCGCTAAATTTGCCGGTGACCTCAAGGTCCTCGATGTCTACCGAGGAGATCTCGCCGGCCTCCACGGCGGCACGGAAGTCGCTGAAGGCGATCTCCGAGGTCTCCGAGGTGTCGTCGGTGACGATACTGAAGATCACCAAGGCCAGGACGATCAGGGCAGCCCAGATTAGGGTGGCGCGAAGAGGGACTTTGTTGAGCACGTTGGCCTCGATGGTGTTGAGTCGTTGCTGAAAAAACGCCGCCGTCAGAACCGCGGTTGGGGCACAGCAAAGGTGTGTAATCCCAAGGGCTATAGCACCTCAAAGGTGAGCCTTCAACGGCTGAATGGCGGCGTGTTTCCCCGCGATGGCATGGTCGGAGATTCTGTCGAATCCCAACGGTGCTGCGGGTTCAATTTGTGTAGGGTAAAAGGGGCAAAGTGCGCAGGAAATTCCACTAACGATGGAAAATTTCAACGATTTCTCTCGGTACTCGGATCTGTAGGTACATGGTTGATGAAGGAGGGCGGTCGCTGGGACGTGGTTCGGCCCGGCGTCGTCCCGCCACCCAGCGCAGATGGCCATCGTTGTCGTAGACACAGGGCCATCGCTGTCGATAGCGATGGGGCACCGATTGGCTACTCAGCCAGGTATTGAGGGCTTGATGGTAGGACTTGCCCTGGTCGAGGCGATGGATCTCTTCGCCGGTGTCGGGAGGGCCGAGGCACAGGGGTAGCTCGTAGTCATCGAGTTTAAGAGCCGTGCTCCATGGGTCGGTAGCCGGATTTTCGTCGCCCGGCGGCCAGGGCTCCCAGCGGATTGAGAAGCCAAAAAAGGATGCCTTTCCCGACGGGGCGGCAAGATTGACGGGTTCAATGGGACGCTGGAGGACATCGCGACCGCCACGGGCAAAGGCGGGCTGGAGCGTGATGCGCTCGTCGGTGACGGTGCAAAGGGTCTGGGGCAAACTCAGGCGTTGTGGGCCGTTGGACGAGGTCGGGGATGCGATGGTCCGTTGCAGGGTTTTAATATGGGATTGGTTGAGGGTGGGTACGAGATTCAATAATAGCCGCGCCACTTCGGCATCAGGGGCTTGTTGAAGAGGAGAAAGGGCGAGGTGATGGGCTCGGATGTCCCCGTCGTGGTCCCGGGAGGCCTGTTTGAGTAGCCGGATTGCGTACTGGTCGGCGGCCCGGCGTTCGTCGCTGAGGTTGTTCAGGGTGCCCAAAAACCGGCGTCGCTCCGATGGTGTTGCAAGAAAATCATCGATCACCTGGTGGCGGAGCTGGTTGCGGGCGTATTTGTCAGTGGAATTGGTTGGATCCCGGGCGTGGTCGATGCCGCGCGAGGAGGCATAGGCCTGGAGATCTGATTTGAGGTGGTCGATGAGGGGACGAAAAAGGGGAAGCCGTGGGCCCGGCACAGGCGCAGGGTCAACGAGAGACATGGCACTGAGGCCATCGAGGCCGCTGCCTCGACGGGCGTTGATGAGGGCCGTCTCGATTCGGTCGTCACCGTGGTGGGCCAGCGCCAGGGCCTGGGCGCCGCT
The DNA here is from genome assembly GCA_964415785.1 of uncultured Bradymonadales bacterium. Lineage (GTDB taxonomy): Bacteria > Myxococcota_A > Bradymonadia > Bradymonadales > Bradymonadaceae > SLJM01. The sequence goes on along the minus strand of CAYQBU010000010.1, from coordinate 2,855 downwards.
GTCGTAGGCGCGGTCGACCAGAGCGCTGAGGCGGCGTTGCCGAGCCTGGGCCTGACTGAGTGAGCCTCCATGGTCGAGTTTTACGATCGTCAGGGGGATCCGCCGGGCGCCGGCGAAGCGTCGGCAGTGGAGGGCGTCGCGATCGCTGGAAGGGCGAAGGTCGTGATCGACGTGGAGGGCCTCCAGGTGTTGGATCGCCCCTTGTTGGCGGAGGCGCCACAACAGATCGAGGAGGACGCAGGAGTCGATGCCGCCGCTGAAGGCGACCAGGATATGGGCCTGCTCACCGAAGTGGCGTTTCACCCCGGCGGTCACGGTGTCGAGCAGGGGTTTAGTCATCGTCGAGAGAGTCCAAAAAGGCGGCGATCGCCCCGGGCGGGATGGTCAAGGTCAGGTCTGCAGACTCGGGATAGCGAAGGGCCGTCATCCCCAGGAGGCGGCCGTCGGTGCCCACGATTGGAGCACCGAGGATCGCCTGAAAATAGACGGGAAAATAAAAGGAGTAAGCCTCTTCCAGATCGTCGATGGGGGCGTAGCCAGTGGGCATAAGGGAGCGACCCAGGGCGGGGCTGTAGCCGAAAATGGCGTCGGGCATCGGCGATTCCATGGAATGGACGAGCAGCCCGTAGTCGGCGCGCTCCAAGAGGGGCTCGCCGTCGGGGCGAAGGGTGGTGAGGTTGACGTGGGGGTTGCTGGTTTCCCGGCGCAGGGGAGCCAGATTATGGCGGTGGCGCTCAATGAGCTCTTCAGGGTCGGCCTGAAAATTATCGAGGCTCTCCTGGCGGTGGCCGCCGACCGCCAACCCGCCTTCGGAGAGGGCCTGGCTGATATCGCCGACGACGGCATAGATCTTTTCGGCGTCCGCCAGCCAGTCGGTGGTGGTCACCAGGTGAGGGGCTGAGCCATCGTCGCCGGAGGCGATCCACAGGGCGTGGCCTCGCCAGATCATGGGCGTCGAGCGGTAGGGAGCGGGGGGCGTGGACAGGGCGACCAATTCCACGGTGGCAGAGGCGACGTGATCGGTGATGCGCTGCAATTCGCTCCCCGAAAGAGAGCGGGGCAGATCGTCGGTGCTCAGCCGCGACGGCGCGTCGTCGGGAAGGCCCGGTTGAAAATCGGGGATATCGCCGGGGCTGACGCGCTGGACGGTGATCTCGTCGAAGCTATCAAAGGCCGATTCCTCGTCGTCCTCCTCGTCATCGTCTTCCTCCTGGCGTTGATCGTCGATCTCCTCGTCCTCCCAGTCTGTGCCGGAGAGAACGGGCTGAGCGATGGCCTGGGCACCCCATAAGGCGATGAGAGCCAAGACCAGGGCGGTGGTGATACGCAGGAGATGTTGGAGGGCGTAGGTCATAGCCATCGGGGTAAAAGATCGTGGTTGAAATGAAATTCAAAATGGGTTTTGCCACTTCGGCACCCAGCCGCTAGAATAGGAGAGTCCGGCTTGGCGAGCAAGAATGGTGGTCCATCGCGGCCCAGAATGCTTGACGCCATTTGTGGCAACTCATATTGTTGCACGTCCGTCTGGGAAGATTTGATCCCCGACGAGACGAGTTTTTATGCATCTCAATGGTCCATCTCGAAATCGAAAGAGGTGGTCTTGAGGCCAGACCCGGCGAGAACAGCCCTGCGCGGCAAGCTTCGGTTTGCCGCCGGCCAAGGCGTCGATTGAATTAGACGAAGCTACCAGCGATCACGAGTCAACGGAGCCAACTGGTGAAGACGAGAAAACACAGTTTGCGCGTCGCCCTCGTCTGGAACGGAACGATCTATAACGAACAGGTCTTCACCCAGACAAGCGAACCCATCATTACGATGGGCAACGCTGATGATAATATCTTTTCGCTACCAGCGCCGGGATTTCCGGATAAGCTGGAAGTATTTGAGCGCAATGAGAAGGGATATCGTCTTCAGTTCACGGACGCAGTCGATATTAACCTCCACATCAACGACGACGAATACGATCTCGAAGAACTGATCGACGAGAATCGAGCCGTCAAAGTGGGGACGGTCAAGACCGAAGATGGAGAAGCCACGGTCTACGAAATGAACCTTCATTTCGGCGACTGGGGCATCATTGACCTGGGCAAGATTAATATCTTTTTCCAGTTGATGGAGAAGTCGGACGTCGTGGCGGGCCGCAAGCCCGGCGAGATGCTCGACGGCCCATTGACGATCGCTGTCATCCTGGCCCTGCTTCTGCACATCGGTCTGTTGTTGACCGCTTTTATGCAGCCGCCTCGAGCGGAGCTCGAAGACATCAGCTATGAGGATCGCTTTGCCGATTTCATGGTCGATGATCTGGAAGACGCCCTCGATGAAGAGGAAGAGGAAGAAGAAGACGACACCACGGCGGAGAAAGCCGGCGGTGAAGAGGGCGAGTTCGGCGACCCGGAAGAAGAGGTCGACGAGACGGAGACCCCGGATCACGACGACGATATGGTCGACGAGATCGACATCGAAGACGTCGGTATCCACGATGCGCTGAGCGAAGACGTGATCGGCGAAGGTCCGTTGGACCAGCTCTTCCAAGACGACGGAAGCATGGATGAGATTTCGGTGGCCATGGCCGGTGACGGCGACGCCCTCGACATCGGACGAGGCGAAGGCGGAATGGGTCTTCGCGGCGAAGGCGGTGGAGGCGGCGGCGACGGTTACGGACGAATCGGAGGTCTCGGTGACGTCGATACTGGCGGAGGCACGGGAACTGGCTCTGTGGGAAGCGGCGAGCAGCGCGAGGTGGAACCGACGGTCGATACGGGAACTCCCGACGTCGGTGACTTCTGCGACCCCGCCGATATTCGACGCGTAATCGGTGCGCGTACGAATAATATTCAGCACTGTTACGAGCGACG
>CAYQBU010000009.1:45381-45806 GCA_964415785.1 uncultured Bradymonadales bacterium | reverse complement strand
GATTCTGGCATCAAAATCTCCTCGGCGAGGACTCGGTCCGCTATACGCAACAGGCTCCTGGGAGATGGTGCTGCACGGCGATGGCTGCGTTACGCTTCCTCGATGATGCCACGGCATCGCCTCGTCTGCGCGCCTTGCCCTCACCGCTCAGCCCTCGGTGGATGCGAGAATGCGGTGAGCGACCGTATCGTATGGATCATGCGGATAATGACATCACGGTATCCCAGATCATCGTTGGAGATAGCGACTTCGAGTCAGCAGACTCTATTAAATCCTGGGCGTCTACCCAAATTCAAGCGGGTGGTACTTATATCGTAAAGGCGCGCCATTTTGATGGGAGTTGGTGGCACCGAGGCTCAATTGAAATCGAGCCGGGAGGGGCCCAGGCCACAAATGACCCAGGTTACTACTCTAATTTTCCCACC
>CAYQBU010000009.1:0-45281 GCA_964415785.1 uncultured Bradymonadales bacterium | reverse complement strand
GATGGGGATGTCATCGCCGGAGGGGGTGTCGAGATCGATGGTGGAGAGGGGAGAGAAAGAGGCGGTCAGGCCGTGCTCACACTACGTAGTCTCGCAACGGATGCTCGCTGAGATGTGGCGATGGACGTGCTAATGCCGCCCTTCAAGCAATCGGTGGAACCCGCAAATCATGCAGCTTGATCAATATGAAATTCACACCCTTCAGTTACATAAGTCCCAAACGGAGCGTCCTGGGTCGGAGGGGTCGTGCCCTGCCGACGTGCAGTGTAAAGCTCAAGCCCTCCCGTCAACATTAGACGCCTCCCACCTCCAGCGTCGTCTGATTTAGGATGTAGCCCAAGAGTAAATAATGTACTGTGAGTTAACCCATGATCACGATCAAACGGTTTATCGTTGCTTGCAATTTGAATGTCAACAACCTGAGACTCGTAATCTCTCGTGGCTTGAGTGCATTTCATTGTATCTTCAGTAGCTTGCGATTGCCGACCATCCGGATCCACCAACTTCACCGGATTACCCCTGGCGTACTCGTACAGGTTCAGCCCGTCTATCATACCAGCGGGGTCAGGAGCGGTCCAACGAGCAAGCCAGGGGGCGTAGTAGCATGCTCCGTGTTAGTACAGGCCGCTTTCCTCATCCCTTTCCTTTCCTGAGAAGCGGAATCGCTTCTTGTCGTAAGAGCCGAAAGACGTTTCGCCATAGGGCCTGTATTCCTCACGATTGATGAATTTGCCCTGGTCGTCCAAGACCACGTTTGAGGAACCGAGGTGGTCTCCCATGTGATAGAGGGTAGCAGGCTTGGTGGTGGAGAAGATGTCTGGGCCTACTCTCTTGGTGGCGATCCTTGAGGTGTCGTCCATGACGTGAAGCGTGTTGTTCTCTTCGTCGGCCTGGGTGTCGTGGTGGATGCGTTTAATACTAAAAGCTGGCTGGATCCCACGTGAGATGTGGCAACCTGGTGGTGGATCCATGGCAAAATCCTACGCATCGTCACAAACGACATCGACACTCCACACACCGTTACGTTGCCGAAGCGCATTGAGTAGACGAGCTGCAGGTCAGATCCCTGGTGGGAGGCTTAAAAGTACGGTAGCGAATGGTGTGGTGAGAGTTCTGAGGGGAGCTAACTCCTTATCGATGTAGACCAATCCATTCTCTGGTGTTTCGTGGGCTGGTGTGATCTGGTGCGGACACTTTCATCCGTCGATACACACCCCTCCTCCCAAGAGCAACAACTCCGAATAGATTTCTTCACAATCGTTCTCACTTTCCCTATGGCTGTCGTGCACAGGCACATCTCGAAAGTCTTCTATCCACACCTCAATTTTTCCAACACTCAAATGGTCTTCCGTCGATACAAGCTTCACCCTGTGATAGTCATCAAGTCCAGCCCATACAAAATATCTATAGGCCCCTCGAAAACCTGTCCCTATGCCATCTGGCCATCTCGTCTCAAGCCCAAACTCTTTTATCACATTCGGCACAAACGGAAGTCCCACATCGTGAAGAGATACAGAAACCTTTCTAGCTTTCCCGTTGTAGAAATCAACACTGTACCTGTAAACCGGAAAATCTACGGCATAACCACAACCAACACGCGAAAAGTCGTAGGTATACCTTGAATAAAAACAGATCGCGCGGGCACGTTCAACAAAGCACTCTTCCTTGCAAAAAAGTTCTTGAAAGTCCTTTCTTTCTAGCTTCGTAAGTTGATCAACCTCCAAAACCAGCAGATCGTCATCACACCGCTTAGTTTCGGTATGCTCTTGTTCGTTAGTTTCGGTACGCTCTTGTTCGAAGGAGAACCCATCTGGGTAACAAGCTCCCAATAGAATTGCGATTGTAAACGCTGACAGTGAAAGAAAAACAACGATCGTTATAAACTCTACTTTGTATTCGTCCATCGTTCAAGGATCCAAATCTATGCGCTCAAGTCTGATATGTGTCGAGATTGGCTCATCACGGATCGTAGCCTGAATACTCGCCCATAACAGGTCGAGTTCAGTTCCTTGCCACTTGTAAATGGCTATTCCGCCCTCTCTTGCTAGAGACATAAATCGCTCCGGCTGGCCTCCGGTTGCTTCCAAACGCCTGAAATCTTCCAACGAGGCTTCGTCTGTGGGCACTGCTATTTGTATTGTCAGTAGCTGACTCGATTCTCCAAAGTAGTTTCCACCTTGTTCTCGGTGCAACACCATAGATGGACTATTCGTTCTTATGGCATTTCTTAAGTCGCTGCGTGAAAAGTACGGCTGCCCAGGATGTGTATGATATCTCAAAAGAGGACCTTCGATACTAAGATGTTCTTTTATCCTCTCCGCCCCTGGCGCTGTATCTCTGGCACGTAATATACCAGTAGCGAGACGGACTAGCTCCTCGTTACCTCGCCCCACCATTCTCGCGTGATCAAGCTTACCTACCACATGAGCTCTGGCAGGTGTTAGCAACCCGGCCCTTTCAATTTGTAGAGGCTCTGCCGGTTGTCCAAAGATCATTGGATTGTGAAACACCAAGTGGTCTCCATCTTCTCCAATAGCGTCAACTTCATTTATGACTTCTTGAGGTACCGAATCGGATGGAATTTGGTTATCATCGATAATCTCCCCGAGTTCAACCACCAAATGTGTGGGAATCGTTACATATTCAGGCAAGTTTTCGGCGGATTCTCCGCCCCGCAGCTCAAATGCGGTTCGGTCGTCCGGTGGAATGTCATCAATTGCTGGTTCGTCACCTAAAGAACTCTCCCTCCCATCCGGATCCACTAACCTCACCGGATTGCCTCGCACGTACTCGTACAGGTTCACACCATCTACCATACCAGCGGGGTCAGGAGCGGTCCATCGAGCAAGCCAGGGGGCGTAGTAGCGTGCTCCGTGGTAGTAGAGTCCGCTTTCCTCATCCCTTTCCTTTCCTGAGAAGCGATAGCGCTTCTTCTCGTAGGACCCGAAGGACGTTTCGCCATAAGGCCTGTATTCTTCTCGGTTGATGAAGGTGCCCTGGTCATCGAGGACCACGTTTGAGGAGCCCAGATGATCTCCGAGGTGGTAGAGAATCGCAGGCTTGGTGGTGTCGAAGATGTCCGGACCTACCCTCTTGGTGGCGATCCTTGAGGTGTCGTCCATGACGTGAAGGGTGTTGTTCTCTTCGTCGTCCTGGGTGTCGTGGTGGATGCGGTGATGCTCGAAGATGCCATCAATATAGACTGTGGAGACGGGGGCACTTCCCTGGATATTGACCTTGAGGACTCGTTGACCTCCAGCATCGTAGGAGTAGTGACCGTATTTTGAGATCGTGTTGCCGTCATCGACTCGAAACTCCTTCATCGAGCCCGCATGATCCCATTTGTAGAAGCGTTCGGTATTCTCCTGGATGAGATTTCCGGCCTCGTCGTAGGAGTAGTTGTATTCGTTTTGGCCAGCGGTCATCTTGTCGACGCGATTCGAACCGCTCTGAACGTCGTAGGTCCGCTTCCAATTCTGCTCGTTCTCATTCTCATCGATATAGCGGTGGTTTAACTCCTCAAGGCTCCCTACCTCGTCGTACTTGTACTCCTCACGGTAGGCACGGGCACTCGTGATGTCCTGGCAACCGGGGAGATTCTGCCATGGCTTTTGGGGCGTCTGGTCGCACTCTCGCCCCGTTGCCACCTTCAAACGATAGAGGGGATCGTACTCAAAGAGCCTGATGAGTTTGTCGGAGCTGTAGGTTCCCCACACATCGGGAGCCGGGCTGGTGCCGTTTATGCCTACGTCGTCGCCACTATGCTCGATGGTCAACACATTTCCCACGGCATCGTAGGTGTATTCAATGTCCTGGTGCTTCTTCCCTTCGGTGGGAAGCTCGAAGTCGTCTCCTACCTTGTCGTACTCCTCACTTCGAAGTCGCTGAAGCTGAAAGGTCTTCTCGTCATACACGTAACGGGTCATCACCCCGTTTCCGTGTGCTGCAAGGATTCGCTGTCCTCTCGGATTGTAGGCGATGTGGTCGACGTAAGTGATTCCATCAAGTTCAACGGACTGGAGAGCTCCTGCCTTATTGTAGGTCGGTTTGAGGACCTTCCGATCTTTATCCACGTCCTCGGGATAGGTCACCTCTTTAGCACGGCCTAAGGCATCATAGGTGGTGGAGACTTGATATGGCACCCGCACCAGCTCATCTTCTTCGTTCTTCATCTTCTGAAGCAACTGCTCTTCCCGATCCCAAAACGTATCCGTTCCCTCCGGCGTCCAATCGACGCGGAAGGTATCCACTCCATTCGTGGAGTTCTGGTAGGCGTCAATTACCAGCTGGGGATCAATGACTTCCCTGTTCTTCTCCAGAAGCCCGCCCTTGAAGTCGTAGGACTCGAACTCCAGCCTACCCGCCTCGTCCCTGTGGATATGGGGCTTTCCAAGGAGGTTTTCGTCTTCGGGGTCCGTGATGGAGGGATCGTCTCCGTAGACGATGTGTTGAACGAGCCGGAGGTCTTCACTCTCGTTGTCTCGGCCCCACATATGGGTTGGGCGTAGAAGTTCGTCTTTGACCGTCAGCTCCCATGAGCCCCGCGCATCGCGGGATTCTACGGGTGTAGCGGTCGCATCGTAGACGATGACAGAAGTCCCTGCGTCAATGCTCTCGGCTCTCAAAGGATTGTCGGCGAGGTCGTAGACCTTCTTCGTAGCTTCTCTATCCAGGGGATCAGTCACGGAGAGGACATTGCCCCTGATATCGTATTTGATCTTTGTGGTGTATTCCGTGGTCTCATCACGCTGCACCATCTTTACTTCGCGACCAAGAGCGTCCACGACCACACTTCCCGGGGTATCCCAGTGATCACTGAAATCATCGGGATCGATGTCTTCGAGTTCAGCCCTGTCCCCGTTATCATTGGCATCGTAGGTGTAGACCTCCCATGGGGTAGGATCGAAGTCTTCGGGGTCATTTGGGTTGCTGTCATCGATGTAGTGGTGCGGTATCCCATAGACCACTCGACCCTCAGCACCATTAGGCTGGATGGTCAGGACCTGACGCTCCCTTGCATCATAAAACTTCTGGATCGATTGACCCTCGGGACTCTCAGATACATCTTCGAAGTCAAAGCCTGTCGAAAAGAAGGGCTCCCACTTCTCTACAATCTCCCCTTTGTTGTTGTACCGCTCCCAGCCCGTCACCCTCACCCTCTCGCTGGAAGAATCCGCTTGAGCGTCCCCAACGCTCTCCATTGTAAGACCTGCATCCCCATAATCCAACTCCTCTGCCTGGATTCTTGACTGGATGACTCGACCAAAGCCATCTGAGTATTCGACTTGGGTAATGGTCTCGTTTGGATCAGCTCCTGACGGAACCTCACTATCATTGACGTGGTAGACCCGCGTGGTGGTTGTCACCGACACGGGATCACCGGAGTCATCAAAGGCCGTAAAGTCGTATTCGAATTCGACTCCGGGATCCTCGAGGGTATCGCCCTCGTTTTCTCCTTCTCTTCCCATGATCGCTTTGGCTTCTACGAGCCCAAGGGGTGAGAAAGCGAACTGGCTTCGGTTCCCGTTCGGGTCCGTCACCTGTGCAGGTTGGAAGACCCGGTAGTTGTGGGTCGCTTTCGTCTTCATACCCAGAGGATCCGTGACCTCCAGAGGTAAGAGATCAAAGGTGTCGTAGGTGATGACAGTCTCTTCCCCGAGCGGATCTTTCGTTCCCAACAGAAGACCACGTCCCTCCCCATTTGGATCGTCGTGGTAATCTCTTTTCTTCCTAGCTGTGGTTACGAAGAAATGTCCCTCGCCACCGTCGTAGACGTAGCCCGCTCTTCCCTCCAGAGCATCAATGCGTCCCTGAAATTCATCAGGATAGTCAGAAGACCACTTCAGATCATTTGGATCACCGGGATCATCATGGTCGAGATAGACAGGAATTCCGCTGTCCGGCTCTTCCGTACCATCGGGATAGGCTTCGGCGAGGATGTCGTCTGTTAGGATCAGTTGCTTAGAGCGCGTCAAGGCACCGTAGTCGCCGATCTTACCATGTTCCTCACCGACATAGGCATCACCATCGTAGTAATGCCTGGAAAGCCCCTGAAGGCTCCAGGACACTTTCTTATTGGTTTCCTCTTCGAGCTCGCCAACCAGTTCCACAAGCGTACGTGCGCCTTCCTGCACCACCTCATGACTCTTTGAGGTAGCAACCCGGTCGACCATGTATTGGTCCTCTTTCTTCACATGAATGAATTCGGTGTGTTCATGGACCGAAAGGAAGGGATCGTCCGGCTCTTCTTGTGGATCTTCTGGGTCCGGATCGATTTCGTGATCAAGTCCTTGCCAGCCCCTGGGGCAAGCTATGGTCCATGACCTCTCCGGCTGACCAAACTCATCGTAATCAGCCACGAACTCAAAGGTCGTTGCCGGATCATCTCCCCTGTCCCAGTTCGTAGTTCTGGATGCGACCTGGAAGGGAAAGAAGATGGAAAGCTCCTCCTCTCCACTCTCGCCCTCATCGATCTTTTTGACTCCCTGAACTGTTTCAGTAACCACGAAGGGCCTGTCCTCTCGTTCCGAGCCGTCAAGGCCGTAGACTTCTGTTCTCAGAGTCGTTCCTCTCAAGGTCCGAAGGGCATCACGTCTTTCCCGAAGGGAATGGCCCGCAATATCGGATCGTACCTGATCCCAGTCCTTGAGAAGATGGGGTTCTCTCTCCTCTTCTTCGGGTTTCCAGTAGTCGCGGGAGAAGTCGTAGCGACTCCATCCCCTACGTGGATGATGGACGGGTCCCAAATCAAACCAGTGATGCGTCTCTACGGGAGTCTGAAAGTATTTGGCGTCTTCTCCTTCAAAGTCGTGAAAGTCCTGGCCGGGAAAGAGCCCTTCTTCATTGTAGTCCTCAAAAGTCTCCGTATCGCGTTGGACCACATGACCGAAGCCCCGGAATTCACGCTCAAACCCATCCCAATAACCATGCTGATACTCGTATTCAGTAGTCAGCTTTCCCTTCGAGATCTGGTCGATGACCTCCACCTTCGTCACCGTCTGGACCGGAAAAGGCAATGGCGTCTTCCAGCGCCTCTTTTTCTTCCACCGATCCCGCATGTAGTGCTTCGTTGACGGCTCATAGCCGACCCGAGTCACTGATCCCATATGGTTGTTCATCTCCGTGAGGAGATAGGGCTTTTTTCCTCCCGTAAAGTCGAGGAAATACATGGCTCGATGAGGAGTCCTTGGGGCATACTTCGTCCATAGGAGTCCTGGGCTTCCCGTGCCATACAGGTCGATGAGACGAAGGGCGTCCACATCTGCGACGACGGGGGTGCCTTTGATGCGAAAGGAGTCGGCAAAGCCATTTCCCGTTTTGTTCATGGCGACATTGACGCCATTGTTATCGACGTAGATCAGATCCGCACATCCACTGCCGTCAATATCCCCCAGGAGCAAAAGCTGGGGATGATAGTTCTTGGGAAGGGTCGGTGCGTTCTCCATCGTGATTCTGGGACCGAAATTGCCATGCCCCATATTTGGCCAGTAGTCGACGCGGCCGGAGTGAATGAGCACGATGTCCTGTAAACCATCCCCCGTCATATCCGCCGTATGAACTCTGGGATCAGCAAGATTGACGTCCGGAAAGGTCTCAAGGCTTCTTCGTTCGATATTCCTTGTGCGCTTCCAGGCTTCCCTGCTGTCCTTGTCGTTAAAATAGCACTCAAAGGTTCTGCTGGTTCTCAAGACGTCGGAGACGCCATCTCCTGTAAGATCGATGGTCGTCACATCAGGGGCATCGAAGGAAAAGGGAGGGACTACCTCGTAGGGCTGAAAGGAGTGCGCGTCCCATCCTCCTTCAAAACGCATGGGGAAGTAACCAGAAAGCCCCTGGTCCAGTCTCGTGACCATCAAGTCAGGTCGAGCATCGCCGTCTGCATCGATGAACTGGACGCCCTCCTCCGCAAGAGACAGCCCCATTGGAGATTCATCCATGACACGGGGAAAGGAAAAGGTTCCGTCTCCCTCGTTTTCCCAGTATCTGATGACGTGACCCGACATCTCTACAATGTCGGGAAGTCCATTGCCCGTCACATCCACAGTTTCGATCTCGGGATGAGACAGGGGTACGCCCGGAGCGTGTTTTCCGCCCACGGCCTGGAAGTTCTCGTCTTCTGGATCGAAGTCCGAGTAGGTGAACTCGAGGGGGGGAAGGCTCTCGGAGTTTTGCTGGTCGTCATAGCCTGTGACCTGCACTTGCTTTAGGACGGACACCCCATTGAACAATTCGTCATCTGGCGCGTAGACAAGTTCGTACTCCCTGATGGGGTCTGTGTCGCTTACCTCCGAAGAAAACACTTTGACGCCCGTACAGCGCTTTCGAGTACGTATTTCAAAGCCCGAGCGAAACGACGAGAAGGGATCGGGCCTTTCCTCGTAGTCAAACTCCACGGAGAGCAGGAAATTGGGATCTTCCGGATCGCCGTAATCAGCGTATTCGATCTTCTCAAGATAGATCTGCTCCCACGCCCTGTGTGGGTCTCCGTTGTCCGTCGTCTTCTGGTCATGGAAATAGGAGTATCGGATGACGTTTCCAAAGGGGTCCCGAGTCTCCGTAAGCCGCCATCCCACAATCTTGTCGAGGTCTTCCGGATCGGAAAGTGTAGCAGGATCACGACCAGGTTCTTGAGGCCAGTCCTCGAAGGGAGTGCCATAGAGGCTTATCTTCCCGTCTTTGCTCCAGACTTTCCAGTAGTCGTCGTCTCCTCCGGTGTGGTGTTCGATGCGGGCAAAAAGCCCCTCCGTCCTCGGTCTGTAGGACAACACCCCATTGACTTCTCCGATACGCACCAGGTCTTCTGCCCCAAACAGCACGAAGGTGTCTGGCCCCGGAGAGTTCTTCGCTGCAACATCGATATAGTGGGGAACACCATCACTGGTTTTTCGTCTCACTCCCGGCACATCTAGGCTCCACCCAAGCCCGAAAGGGCTATTCCCCTGTCCTGTCGAGTACACGAGAGTTAGATCAGGCTGGAAGCCATTGCGCCCTTCGGGAACGGAAATGGGGACCGAGGAATTGCCTGTTCCCGTGAATAAGTCTGGGGAGAAGGTCTCACCAATGCCTTCGACTGCGCCACCACTACTGGGGGAGGAGATTACATCTTCGGAAGTGCCGGATTTGTTGGACATCGTTATTCCTACCGCATTCAGTGGAGTGTTGCATTTGTCCTCGCACAACTCTCAGTCACGTGCCCGAGGCCACTCTGGCAATTTAGCTTTATATTCAATGACAATCACGATGTCTTGAACTTCGCGGCCATTGAGAAGATTGACCAGCGGACTTGGCTCCTCTCCATCTTCGGGAAAGACTATTTCCCATTTCCCATCTGCGGACTCGAAGTCGAAAGGATCGGACCACGTGGCCACTCGCGATGACGACGCAATTCCCTCCAAGAACGTTCCAGTGGTCGAATACGCGTCCTCATCAATGGTGAGTTCAAAGGGTATGTCCTCCAGTTCTTCCGAACCATTTTCAATAACGAGGAAAAGCTTTGCTCCCATGAGTGAGATCTTTTGGATGTCGGGTCTAAAATGTTCTTACTTTAGATCTAGCGAGAACCCTGGTGCGTTAGCCCAGATTATTCATCACACTTGTAGAGCCGAGCATACAGCAAAGATATGGACGCCGAAAGGCTTTTCCCGATCAATGAATCTCACCCAGCCTATCAAACGTGGTCTAACAGTGGGTTAAACGGGCTAAAATCAGTCTCCGCAGGCCAAATATGACTTGTCCCCCGTGCTATCGAAGAGTTGTACACACACCGGTACTTACATCATAAAGGCACGCTATTTTGATGGGAGTTGGTGGCACGAAGGTTCAATGGAAATCGAACCTGGAGATGCTCAGGCCGGGAGGGGCCCAGGCCACAAATGACCCAGGTTACTACTCTAATTTTCCCACCACCAGTGAGGAATTTAAAGCTGAGGCGGCCCCCAAGTGGGAAGACTACGGATCGGAATGCGATAGCGATGAGCCGCGCATGTCTAGTGATGACGAATTTGGGGAGTTCTTTTATGCCGAAGATCCCCGCTGTACCGGTGAGAATGTATTCAATTCCGGTGATCCCAGCGATGACGACGATCCAGATTACTCCGACGGTAACAATACAGAGGAGCCGGACGGGGTCGGGCTCAACAATAGCGACGGTGGTTGACCGGGATTAATTTGGCTTGATTTTGGCGCGATAGAAATAGAGATCGGCGGAGGCGCCCAAGGCTCCGCCGGTTTTGGGTTCTAGCCCGTCTTGAGCGCCGCCAGAGACGAGGTGTAGGGGGCGGTGGCGACGCCGGCCTCGGTGATGATGGCGTCCACCAGGGCGTTGGGGGTGACGTCGAAGGCGGGGTTTTTGACGGGCGTATTGGCGGGGGCGACGGGGTGGCCGTCGAGGTGGGTGACCTCATCGGGGCTGCGCTCCTCGATGGGGATGTCATCGCCGGAGGGGGTGTCGAGATCGATGGTGGAGAGGGGAGAGGCGACGTAGAAGGGGATGTCGTGGTGGCGGCAGAGTATGGCCAGGGAGTAGGTGCCGATCTTATTGGCGACGTCGCCATTGGCGGCGACGCGGTCGGTGCCCACGACCACGGCGTCGACCAGGCCGTGGGCCATGATATGAGCGGCGGCGGAGTCGCAGATCAGGGTGTGGGGGAGGCCGTCTTGCTGGCATTCCCAGGTGGTCAGGCGGGTGCCCTGGAGGTAGGGGCGGGTTTCGTCGACCCAGAGGGTCTCCAGGGCGTTTTGAGCGTGGAGGCCGCGGGCGACGCCGAGGGCGGTGCCGATACCGCCGGTGGCGAGGCCGCCCGTATTGCAATGGGTCAAGAGGCGCACGGGGCAGCGCTCAAAGAGCTGAAAGCCCTGGTGGGCCAGGCGCTGGTTTTGCTGGCGGTCGGCGTCGTGAATGGCGGCGGCCTCGTCGAAGAGGCGCAGGGTCAGCTCGTCGAGGGAGCCCTCGAAGTCGGCGGCGATCTGGCGGCAGCGTTTCAGGGCCCAGCGCAGATTGACGGCGGTGGGGCGGGTGTCGGTGAGTTGGTCGACAAGGCGATCAAATTCGCTCTCGGGGTTGACCATCGGGTCCTGGGCGAAATTACGCACGCCGAGTGCGAAGCCGTAGGCGGCGGCGATGCCGATGGCCGGGGCGCCTCGGATCACCATGTCGGTGATGGCGTCGGCCACATCGCGAGCGTTGCGAAGCTCCAGCCAGGTTTCCTGGTGGGGAAGCTGGCGCTGATCGAGCATCTCGAGGACGCCGCGCGGGACGTCGCCCTTCCAGCGAAGGGGGGTGACCTGGGAGTTGATATCAATGAGAGTTGTCATGGAGAAGCTCCTTGAGAAGTGAAGAGACCATCTTGGGATCGGTGAGCTCGGCGAGTGCGATGAGCGCGTCGAGGTTCGTAGATGTCAGGATGACTGGGGCGCCTGGGGCGTTCCCGATGCGATCTGAAGGGCGCGCATGAGGTCCGTTTTGGTGACGATGCCCACGACCATGCCGTCGCCGTCGACGACGAGGAGGCGGTGCTGTTCGTCGCGCATCATGCGGTCGAAGAGCTCGGTGGCGTCCTCGTCGATACCGATGGTCTGGGGAGGTCTGGACATGACCTCCTTGACGAGCTGTTCGGGGTTGGCTTGCTGGACATTCTCGAGGCTGATCTCGCCGATGAAGTCGCCGCTGGAGGTGATCACGGGGTAGGCCACGCGGGCCTGGAGCATCATCTTGTCGAGGACCTCCTTGAGGGTTTGAGCGGGACCGACGGTGGCCACGGGACTGGACATGAGTTGACGCACCTGGAAGCGCGAAAGGGTCTCCGTAAAGGCGGCGTATTTGGCTTCGGCGCTGACGGCCATATAGACGAAGAAGGCGATGAGGATGAGGAAGAGATCGAAGATGAGGAGGCCGAAAAGGCCGAGGCCGATGGCCAGAGATTTGCTGATGCCGGCGGCGATCTGGGTGGCTCGAAGGCGGCTCATCTTGAGGTGGAGCAAAGATCGCAGGACGCGACCGCCGTCGAGGGGAAGGGCGGGGACCATATTGAAGACGGCGAGCACGATATTCATATAAGCGGTGTAGAGCAGTACAAAATAAAGGCCCGGGAGGTCGGCGATGGGGACCACGGAGGCAAGCCCGAAGAAGATCATGCCCAGGGCGATGGAGGTGATGGGTCCGGCGATGGCGACGACGGCCTCGGCGCCGCGTTGCTTGGGCATCTCTTTGAAGTGGGCCATGCCGCCCAGGAGCCAGAGGGTGATGCGCTCGGTCTCCACGTTGTAGAAGCGGCCGGTGACGGCGTGGCCCAACTCGTGGACCACGACGCTAAAGAAGAGGGCCAGGGCGGCCCAGAAGCCGATGAGGAAGGGCGTATAGCCCTCCACCAGGGGTTCGATGAGGCTCGGGTCGTCGGGCCAGCCGTCGACGCTGATCAGGAAGGTGACGATGTCGGGAAGTTGGGAGCCGATCAGCCAGGCCAGCAGGGGCAAGACGATCAAAAAGGTGATGTCCAGGTAGAGGGGGATCCCCAAAAGTTTGAAGGGAAGGCGCAGCGCATTTTTGAACATCAGGTGCTCCGGTTGGTATCCATGGCATCAGCGATCACTTCACAGGCCAATAGTGACCACTTCCCGTGGGGTTTCAACCCTGCGAAGAGAGAGAATCAGCGGCCAGTGGAAAGTGGAAAGAGCTGTAAAGAGAGGGCGAGCAGATGGGGGAGGCGGCGTTGACCTCATGGAGGGGTGGACTATGGTAAGGGCAAGGAGTCCAATCGATGACGACGAAACCGAACGTAGCGACGGCGAGGAGGGCGCGGAGGCGGTCCAGGAAGACCGGGGATGCGCCGGAATTGCTGGTGGGCAGAACCCTGGATGGGCGCTACCGCCTGGACGCGGTGCTCAATACGGGGGGGATGGGGATTGTCTTTCGGGCCACCCAGCTCAATGTGGGTCGGACGGTGGCGCTAAAGATCTTGAAGCCCACGTTGAGCAAGGACCCATCGCTCAAGGAGCGCTTCCAGTTGGAGGTGGAGGCGGTGGCTCAGATCTCGCATCCCAATGTGGTGAAGCTCATCGATTGTGGGGAGGATGGTTCGGGGTTGCTCTACCTGGTCATGGAGTACGTGGAGGGCAAGACCTTGAGGGAGCGCCTGCGCGATGGGGACCTGAGATTGTGGGAGATCCTGGAGGTCTTTGCCCAGGTGTGCACGGCGCTCATCGAGATCCACGGCCAGCAGGTGATCCACCGGGATCTCAAATTCGATAATATTATGGTTCAGCGGATGCGGGATCGGCGCCTGGCGGTGCAATTATTGGATTTTGGGGTCGCCAAATTATTGTCGCGCAACCGGCAGTTGACGAAGATGGGGCAGGTGCCGGGGACGCCTGCGATCGTGGCGCCGGAGTTGGTCGATGGCGAGGAGCCGACGGCCCAGAGCGATCTCTATAGCCTGGGGATCTTATTGTTTACGACCCTGGTGGGTCAGGCTCCCTTTCAGGCGGACAATGATCTGGCGTTGATGCGGGCCCACAAGCAAGAGGCGGTGCCCAATCTCAATCGACTCGTCGGTGAAAAGGTGCCTCAGGAAGTATTGGATCTGGCCAATGAGTTATTGAGCAAAGATCCAGAGATGCGGCCCAAGGGGGCGGAGGCGGTACGGCGGCGCCTGGAGACGATCGGAAGTCGCTATCGGGAAGAAAATCCGGACGCCAGCCCTTATTTTCCGCCCAAGAGCGAAGGACTGGAGGAGCCGTCACGGCCGGAGTTGGACGCCGCCGATGCAGAGGCCATCGAATCGGTGGCCAGCAAAGGAGAGGATGACCGAGGCCTGATCGGGGTGATCTTTCCACGCCCGTTGGTGGCGCCGATGACGGTGACCGCCTCCTTGAGCCTTTTGTTGATGATCTTAATTATCATCCTGATCTATCTGATGTATCAAGAGCTACAGGTATTGCAGTAGCGAAATGGACCAAACCGAGGACGAGGAAAGCGATGAGCGAACACCGACAGGAGACCTTTGAGACCCCGACGCCGGCGGCAGAGGGCAGAGCGGCGTTGGAGGCCTATCGAACGTCGCTTCGCCATAATGGGTATGAGGAAGACACCCATCTGAAGCGATTGATCGCCCTCTATGCCCCCGAGGATCGGCGGGCGGCGATGGAGGAGGAGCTGTCGGAGTTCGGCGAGCAAGTCATGGGCAAGATCGACGACCTGGTCCGCGAAAATAACGATCGCCACAACCTGCCGAGGCTCAATCGGTGGAGCGACTACGGGACGCGTCAGGAGGAGATCGAGCATCACCCCACCTACCATCAGGCGGGAGCCCTGATGTACGGGGCGGGGATCATGGCGGCTTATGGCGAGCATCCCAACGCGCTGGGCGTGCTGAGTCGTTTTTATGTGTCGAGCTTCAATGGCGAGGCGGGCCATAATTGCCCCATGGCCTGTACGGCGGGGGTGATCCGGGTGCTGCAGGAGCTGGGGAGTGAGGAGCAAAAGGAGCGCTTTTTAGAGGGCTTTTTGAGCCCCGACTATGACGAACACCTGGAGGGGGCCCAGTTTTTGACGGAGATCCAGGGCGGAAGCGATGTGGGGGCCAATGGAACGCGAGCCGTCAAGGATGAGGATGGTCGGTTTCGGATCTATGGAGAGAAGTGGTTTTGCTCCAATATCGACGCCGATGTGTTCTTGATGACAGCCCGCGTCGAGGAGCTGGGAGAGGAGGGGACCAGGGGATTGGGGCTCTTTTTGGTCCCCCGCGAGCTGGATAGCGGGGAGGTCAACGGGTTCTATATTCGGCGGCTCAAGGAGAAGTTGGGGACGCGCTCCATGGCCTCCGGGGAGTGCAATTTCGACGGGGCTCTGGCCTACCATATGGGAGAGGTGGGCGACGGCTTTAAACATATGATGCGATTGGTGATCAATACATCGCGGCTCTACAACGCCGTGGGCTGTTGCGGGATCATGCGGCGGAGTCTGGTGGAGGCCAAGGCCTATGCTCGCCACCGGGAGGCCTTCGGGCAGCCCATTGAGAATTATCCCCTGGTCCAGGAGACGATCGCCAATGTGGAGTCCGAGTGGAGGGCGGCGCTGTCGGGGACGATGCACCTGGTGGCCATGCAGGATAAGATCGACGCCGGAGAGGTCAGCGAGAGAGAGCAGGCCTTCTTTCGGATGGCCCTGAACCTCAATAAGACCCAGACGGCGCGGCTTGCGCGGTGGGCGACGGTGGAGGGCATCGAGGTATTTGGCGGCAACGGGGCGATCGAGACCTTTACGATTTTGCCACGATTGTTGCGCGACGCCGTGGTCTACGAAAATTGGGAGGGCACCCACAATACGCTGTATATGCAGGTGTGGCGGGACATGAAGAAGTACAGGGTCCACGAGGGGTATTTCGGATATCTCAATCACCTTTTGGAAGAGGTGCCCTCGGGAGCCCATGAGGAGTCGGTGCGGGCCAAGATCGAAGGACTGAAGCAGGAGGTGGGGCAGACCCTGGAGCGGCCGATGGCGTCGGCGAGCCTGGCGATGCGGCGGATCGTGGAGGGGCTGGTGGATGCCTATTATGGCACGGTGCTCTTGTGGCAGATGGCCCAGTGGGACCTGGCGGACGAGCCAGAGAGCCGGCTGGTGGCGGCGGTAGACCACTATTTTGACCGCAAGATCGAGGCCACTGAGGCCGATGTCGATGATCCTGTTTATCTCCAACGATTGAGCCTGCTTCGAAGAGGGTGGTGAGGACCCTGGAATACTGGGATCTTGTCAGGTGACGCTTCGGTCATTAGGTTGTGCGCGGAGTAGTCATGTCCCCCTACCTAGAGTGAATCATTTATGAGTGACGAAGCGACGAAGCCCTGGCAGGAGTCGATGCCGACGGAGCAATTCGAATTTATGCGCGACATCCTGGCGGCGCCGAGCCCGGTGGGCCTGGAAGGTGCGATGACCTATGGCGTGCTCAAGCCGGCTCTGGAAGCGATGATGCCCGACGATTGGGCGGTGCATCAATTTCGAGGAAATGCCGGGATCGTCGTCGATACGGCGCCGAATGACACCGACAAATTGACGGTGATGACCATCGGTCACGCCGACAAGATCCGGATGCAGGTGCGCAGCATCGGTGACGATGGCAAGATCTGGATCAATAGCGACTCCTTTTTGCCGCTGACGCTGCTGGGCCACGACGTGGTACTATTTAGCGAAAACCCCGATAGCCCGGGGAAATATCGCCAGCTCAAGGGTGGAACCGTGGAGGCCCTGGGAGCGATTCACTTCGCAGATGCCCAGTTGAGACAGGGCAAGAAGGGCGTCAAAAAAGAGCAACTCTACGTGGAGCTCCACATCCACGGCGAAGATCAAAAAGAGCAGATCGAGGACCTGGGGATTCGGCCCGGCGATCCAATCCTGTTGGATCGACCGATCCGGCACGGCTTTGCGGACGATACGTTCACGGGCGCTTACCTGGACAACGGATTGGGCTGTTTCGTGACCGCCGAGATCGCGCGCCTGATCGCCGAAGAGGGCGGTCTTGAGAATGTGCGCTGTCTGTTCACCTTCGCCAGCCATGAGGAGATCGGTCGCTTTGGAAGCCGGGTGATGGCCCAGGAGCTGTCGCCAGATGTGGTGATTGGCGTGGACGTCAATCACGACTATGTGGCGGCGCCCAACGTGGGGGATCGGCGCTTTACGCCGCTGTCGATGGGCGATGGGTTCACGATGTCTGTGGGCGCGATCGTCAGTGAGTTTTTGAATCAGCAGATCGAGACGACGGCCAACACGCACGAAATCCCGATGCAGCGCGATGTGTGCGGTCGAGATACGGGCACGGACGCCATGGCCGCCGTATTGGCGAGCGTGGACGCGGCGGCGACGTCGATCGGCTTTCCGATCCGCAATATGCATACGATCTCGGAGGCCGGCCATACGGGAGATGTGCTGGCGGCGATTCACGTTCTGGCCAAGACCTTCCAGGCGATGGACAAGAAGGGATTGACGGCCGAGGACTTCCAAAACGGTCACCCGAGGCTCGACGATAGCGAGCCGCTGACGGCGGAGTAAGCGGGCCATCGAAGAGCGCGCAAAACAGTGGGACGCCCTGGCGGGGCGTCCCCGTTTGGCCTTTGTAGGGGTGGCCAAAAACTGCGGGAAAACGACGACCCTCAATGGGTTAATCGCCAGGCGTCGACGGCTCGGTCATGAGCCGCCGGCGCTTTTGTCGATCGGCGTCGACGGCGAGAGGCAAGACGCATTTTTGAAGACCGACAAGCCGACCATTGAGGTTCGCGAGGGGCAGTGGTTTGTGACCGCTCAGCAGGCGCTGGCACAGTCCAGGGCGCGCGTGGAGTATGTGCGAGAATTGAAGGGCGAGACGCCGCTGGGGCCGGTCTTTATCTGTCGAGCCCTGGAGCGGGCAACGATCATGTTGGGAGGGCTTCGGCATCGACAGGAGATGGAAGAGGCGATTCGGCAACTGGAGATCTTGGGGGCGCCGGCGATCTGGATCGACGGTGCTTATGGCCGGGTGACAGGCGCCCATCCGGCGCTGAGCGATGCGGCGGTGGTGGCCACGGGAGCGATCTGTGGAAAAGATGTGGAAAAAGTGGCCAAAAAGACGGCTTCGATGGTCTCAAAACTGGGGTGTCCGGCGATCGAAGAGGGCCTTGAGAGCGGTCAAAAAGCGGCGATTGGAGAGTTGCTAAGGGGTGGTCAGCCCGGGGTCGTCGGCGACGATGGAGTACGCCCGCTGGAGACCCGTTCGGCGTTGCTGGGGTTGGAAGAAGTGGCGCAGATGGAGCCGCACCAGCGGCGGGCGGTGGTGATTCCGGGAGTGGTCACCGAGGGGATCGTAGAGGAGCTGTTGGCCATCGGTCGAGGACGGCTCTATCTGTCGGATCCGACGGTATTGCAGCTCGATGTTGCACCCTGGGAGCGACTTGTAGAGGCCTGGGACCCCCGGGTGTGGCGGTCGGTGGAAGTGGTGGGAGTGAGCTATAATCCGACGTCGGTGACGGGAATCGCCATGGAGGCCTCGGCGATGGAAAAGGCGCTGAGAGCGCGGATCGACGGAGTGCCTATTTTTGATGGGATGGCGCCCGGTTTAAGCCTGATCGGCGATGGCCTGGCCGACGTGTAGGCCCAGGGCGTAGATGGAGACCTGAGGGGGGCCACCGATGGAGGTGGGGAAAAGTGAGCCGTCGGCGACCCATAAGCCGTCGATCTGGTGGTGTTTTCCGCGGCTGTCGACGGGGCCGATGGAAGGGTCGTCGCTCATGGGCACGGAGCTCATGGGATGGACGGCCGTAAGCTCCATGGTGTCGGCGTCCATGGCCAGGTCGTCGATGGCAGAGAGGTCGTCGTCGGCGGAAAAGGAGAGCGGTGGATCTGTGGGGATAAAGGCTCGGTCTGCGCCGGCGGCGAGCAGGAGTTCGACGCAGCGCTTGAGACCGAAGCGAAGCTCTCTTCGATCGAGGTCGGTGGGGCTCCAGTCGATGGAGACGCCGTGGTCGCCCTGGGGTTGGACGGAGCCCGTGACCCGGTCGTGGATCATCGACGAGAAGACGGCGAGGTGGTCGTAGGACTCCATGAGCTGGCGGTGTTGCTCGCCAAAGCCGGGGAGAATGGTGGCGGTGCTCATGGGGTGGGCAAAGACGGGGATGATCCAGGAGCGCAGGCCGATCTCCTGGGCTCGCTGGCGGGCCGCATCGTCGGCGTCGGGTCCGGGGTGGGCGGCGTGGAGGTCGAGAAATTCTGTGCACTCGTAGGATTGGGGGATGCCATCCCAGGCCTCGATGGGGTCGTCGAAGGCGCCGCCGGCGACGACGGCGGGGTGGATGGTCAGGCCCTGGCCGGTGCGGTCGGAGGGGTCGGGGATGTCGGAGCGCTGGAGGATGGCCGGGGTGTGGGTGGCGGAGGCGGAGAGGCAGATGTGGTGGGCCTCGACGTAGACCTCATGGGTGGGCTCGCGAGAGGTGGGGTCGACGGCGGTGGCGCGAACACCGGTAGCCCGCCGGCCATCGTGGTCGATGGCGATGGCGCGGCAGTGGACCAGGGCCTGGGCGCCGGCCTCGAAGGCCCAGGGCAGATAGATCTTGGTGGCGTTATTCTTGGCATCGTAGGGGCATCCGATGGCGCAGTAGCCGCTCTCGGCGCAGCCGGTGCGATTGTGATCGAGGCCGGAGGACTCCCAGCCCAGGTTCTGGCAGCCCTGTCGAAAGAGCTGGTTGTGACGGTTGTAGGATGCCTCTTTGATGGGGCCGATGTGGAGGTCGTCGTAGACCTGGTCATAGAGCTGTTGCCAGCGATCGGCGGGGAGGTGTTCCAGGCCGTGAGTGGCCTGCCACTCGCGGAGGACGGGCTCGGGGATCGGTTTGCAGAGGTTGATATTGTGGACCGTGGAGCCGCCCAGGGCGCGGCCCTGGATGATGGCACAACTTCGGTCCTCGGAGGTCTGGGAGCCGTTGGCATAGAGGAGGGCGGGCATCATGTCCTCCTCGCGCTGGTTCATCACCGAGGGGGGGACGAAGGGGCCGACTTCGAGGATCGTGACGTCGAGACCGGCGCGGGCGGCGGCCCAGGCGGCGGCGGACCCGCCGGCGCCGGAGCCGATGATGCACAGATCGGTGCGAAGGCGGGTGGGTTCACCAAAGGTGGAGGCGTCGTAGATCATTGGATTCCTCGGGGGAGGTCGCCGGCGGGGGCGATCCACCGGGCGTAGCGGCCGGCGTCGTCGGCGCTGATGACCTTCGGTGGTGCGGGGCGATCAAATTGGGGCCCCGGGTAGCCGATGGCCGACCAGGTGCGATCGTCCTGGTAGTAGCCGACGTAGATGAGGGCGCGGATCCCCTGGAAGGCCTGGCGAAAGAGGCCGCCTTGCTGGCGGAGGCGATCCAAAAACGTGCGGGCGTCGGCGGGGTCAAGGCGCGTGATGCGGCGAAATTGACAGCCCGCAAGCGTGCCCTGTTCGAGGAAGGCGAACATGGCCCGGATCTCTCGGAGCATGGGCCGTGGAAAGCCGCGGAGGTAGCGGTCGACGTGGGCGGCGACCTCCATGGGGGTGGGGGCCTCAGAGGGCCACTGACCGGGCTCGTCGGGGATCAGCGCCAGTGCGATGGCGGCGACGACGTGGGCCTCCCAGCGGGCCAGGTGGTGGCCCTCCCAGTCGGCGTCGGGATAACAGCCGAGGCGAAGAGTGAGGGCAGTGGAGCCGCCGGCGATGGCGGCGAGCCAGAGAAAGCGGCGGCGCGTCAACTGGAATGTGGAATCATCGCTCATGGGCGTGGAGTATAGTGGGCGGCGAGCGTCAATGCACGCGGTGGCCGGAGGAGTTGCGGTTGGAACGGCGGATAGGGGGAATCTCAATGGTGAAGGTCGCGCCCTCGCCGGGGGTAGAGTCGACGCGGATCTCAGCGTCGAAGCTGTGAAGAATGGAGCGCGAGATGGAGAGGCCGAGGCCGGTGCCTTTAGTGGGGGCCTTGGTGGTGTAGAAGGGCTCGAAGATCTGATTTTGGACGGGTTCGCTGATGCCGGGGCCGGTATCGCGAAAGCGAATGCGGACCATTCCATCGGCGTTTTGGTTGGCCGTGATCTGGAGGAGGTGGTCCTGATCGGGGAGTTCGGTCATCGCCTGAAGGGCGTTGGTGATGAGGTTGATGAAGACCTGAGAGAGTCGGGTCTCGTCGGCCTCGACGGGGGGAATATCCTCGATATGAACGTCGAGGCGGCACTGGTGGCGGATCTTGGCGCGGGTCATGCGCAGGGCGATGTCCAGGGCTTGGGCCACAGAGGTAGGGCCCATTTCACCGGGGCGGCGATGGGCGAAGGCCTGCATGTCGAGGGTGATGCGGCGGATGCGTTCGATGCCCTGATTGGAGGTGTGGAGCAGGGCGTCGAGGTCGTCGAGGGATTCGCGCCAATCTCGAAGGGTGGCCGGATCGAGGTCGAAGGTTTCCTCGTCGAGGTAGGGCTCGGAGAGTTCGCGGATGTGGTCCGCCGACTCTCTGGCGAGGTGGACATTGCTGAGCACATAGGTCAGGGGGTTTTTGATCTCGTGGACGACGCCGGCGGCCAGGGTTCCGACGGCGACGAGGCGGTCCATGCGGGCCATGCGCCGCTGGAGTTCTTTTCGCTCGGAGACGTCGCGGATGAGCACGGCGTAGATACGCGACGAACCCTCGCTGGCGGCGACGATGGAGTATTCGACCTCCACGGTGGCGCCGTCGGGTCGCAGCAGGAGTCCCTCGCGAAGCGAGCGAAGGGGGCCTTCGTCGTCGGTATCCTGAAGGTCCTTGAGTTGGTTGAGGAAGCGCTGGCGTTGGTCCTTGAGGTCATGGTCGGCGTCGCCGAAGAGAACGGTGGCGATGTCCTCGCCGAGAACGCGGCGGCGCGGCCGACCCAGGAGTTTGACGGCCCGGCAATTCCACATCTTGATCTGGCGCTGATCGTCGAAGATGGCGATGGCCTCCACGGCGTTGTCCAGGAGGATGCGCAGGCGTCGGTCGTTAGTAGAGAGGCGTTGGTTGAGTTCGTCTTCGCGCTGACAGACCTTGGCGTAGTCGACGGCCAAGCCCCCGAAGATGATCAGGAAGGCGCCGCTGCGCATCAATTGAGCGGAGGTAAACCCGGCGTCAAAGGCGGTCTCCGACAGCAACGCCATGTACAGGTGGGCACAGATCAGGGGGATGGAGGCCAACCACAGCGAAAGCGAGAAGGTCGATCGGCATTGGTGGTGGACCCGGGGAAGAAAGATGATAAAGGCGAGGGTAAAGAGGAGAAATGGGCCCAATTCGATGAGGCGGATCCCCAGGACCTGGCCGGTGACGGCCTCGGGAAAGATGGGGGAGACGCTGGACCAGTGGATGACGCTATAGGCCAGGATGGCGCAACCGACGACGATAAAGGCCAGATGGCGGGTGGTCAGCCATTTGTGGCGGTTGCCAAAACTCAGAACCCCGGCGGGCAGCGCGACCATCAAGAGCCCGGTAAAGCTCTGGGAGAGGGTCCAGTTGGATTGGACGAAGATGCCGGGGTGGCCGCCATAAAGGGAGGCGCCGACGCCGTGAAAGGCGAGCAGTTGAAGGGCGATGATGGCACCGCTCCAGAAGGTGGCGATGGCGACCAGGAGGCTGATGATCTCGCGTCGGATATGGAAGTGGACGTAGCCCAGTATACTGGTCAACAGGGCGATGCCAGCGGTGGATCCGGCGAAGATGGTGTAGACCAACTTGGTGCGCAAGAAGTCGGGGCCCAGCTCGTCGTGCTTGCCCAAAAGCCAGTCTTCGAGGTGGTCGGTGTGGTCGGCGAGACCGGTCTCAATGCCGAGGCCGAGCCACCATAACAAGGCGGGGATCAGCGAGATGGCAACGACCAGAAG
Organism: uncultured Bradymonadales bacterium; assembly: GCA_964415785.1. Taxonomy (GTDB): domain Bacteria; phylum Myxococcota_A; class Bradymonadia; order Bradymonadales; family Bradymonadaceae; genus SLJM01. Next base: position 22,932 of record CAYQBU010000009.1, on the reverse strand, counting down.
GGTGATCCATCGGGCCTGGCCGATGAGCCAGGGCGCTAAAGGAGTGGTGTCGTCATGGGATTGGGCCATCGAAATACTCCCCCCGGGTATTTCCAGAGACAATTAGTCGTCGCCAAAGCCCATGGCCTGGGCCATATGGGTCTGACAAAGCGCGGTGTCGTCACCGGTGTCGCTGCGAAGCGAGGTGCAATCGGGACAGGCGTCGGCCTCCTGGTAGACGCGGTGGTCGCGCATCTTTTGCTCCAGGTGGGCCAGGTCCTCGCCGCGATCGCGCTGGGCGAATTGCTCGGGGTCCCAACCGGGCTTATTCTTCAGGGATCGAAGCCCCTGTTGAACCACCCGTTTTTTATGGCGATTGCTGGGTCCAGAGTCGTCGCTCATGGGATGCCTCGCGCGTTATATTCAATCGTCGATGGTAAAGCCCACTTTGATATTGACCTGGTAGTGGGCGACTTCGCCGTCTTCCAGGTGGCCACGGGTCTCCACGACCTCAAACCAGCGAAGATTACGCACCGAATCGTCGGCGGTGTCAATGGCGTTGTCGATGGCGTCCTCGATGCTCTCGGTGGAGGAGCCGACGAGTTGGATAACTTTATAAACGTGGTCGTTCATGGTGGGGCCTCGGGTTGGAGATAATCTGAGATCGAGTCAAAGAGTGAACGGGCAAAAGCTATTCACGACTGGGGCGTTGAAAAGGGGGCCTGCCGATGGAGGGGCTGAGGTAAAGATTGGTTGACGTTGTGAAGAGGGGGCACAAGTTCATGGGCCTCGACAACTGATGAGTGGGTCAGCAAAGGTGAAGAAATGATTGAATCGGTGCCCGAGGTGCGGCGGCGAGCGCTCAATGACGAGGGTCATCAAGAGGAGGGCACGTGGGTGCTATACTGGATGGTGGCCCACCGTCGGCCGACCTATAATTTTGCGCTGCAACGGGCTGTGGAGTTGGCCCAAGAGTGGGGTCGGCCGCTGTTGATCCTGGAGGGGCTTCGCCACGGCTATGAGTGGGCCTGCGATCGCTTTCACGCCTTCATTCTGGAGGGCATGGCGCATAACCAGCAGGCATTTGAGGGGCCCGGGGTGCGCTATATGCCCTTTGTGGAGCGTGAAGATCGCCCCGGCGAGGGACTGCTGGAGTCGTTGAGCAAAGAGAGCGTGGCCGTGGTGGTCGATGACTTTCCGGCCTTCTTTTTGCCGCGGATGGTGGAGGCGGCGGGCAAGAAGGTGGAGGTGGCCATGGAGGCCGTCGATAGCAATGGCTATCTGCCGATGCGGGGCACGGAGAAGAAGTATAAGCGGGCCTATGACTTTCGGCGCTATCTGCACAAGGAGGTGGTCAATCAGCCGCCGGTGTGGCCCAAGCGAGATCCCCTGGAGGCCCTGGACGTGCGGTGGGGCGATGACGAGGAGCAAGTGCTGGCTTCGATTCAAGAGCGTTGGCCCCAGGCGTCGCCGTCGCTGCTATCGGCGGATCGCGAGGCTTTGTCAGAGCTTCCCATCGATCACGACATCGCGCCAAATGCCGATTTTCCGGGAGGGCTTAAGGCAGCTCGAGAGCGTTTGAGTCGGTTTATGGAAGAGGGGTTGAGGGCCTATCACGAGCGGCGCAATGACGTCAGCGAGGCGGCGGAGAGCGGGCTATCGCCCTATCTGCACTTTGGTCATATCAGCACGCATCGCCTCTTTTCGGTGCTTGTCGACCGCGAGGGTTGGACCCTCGACGATGTGGACGCCGATCGGATCTCCAAGCGCGAGGGCTTCTGGCAGATGAGCGAGGGGGGCGAGGCCTTCGCCGACCAGATTTTGACCTGGCGAGAGGTGGGGTTTAATCGCTGCGTCCTCGATCCCGAGGGATACGACCAATACGACACGCTGCCGGAGTGGGCGAGAACGACGATGGCGGAGCACGCCGATGACGAGCGCCCCTTTCTCTATTCGCTGGAGGAGTTCGAAGCGGCGCAGACGCACGACGAGTTATGGAACGCCGCTCAAAACCAGTTGGTGGAGACAGGGGTGATGCATAATTATCTTAGGATGCTGTGGGGAAAGAAGATCTTTCACTGGTCGGAGAGCCCCCGAGAGGCGCTGTCGATCATGGTGGAACTCAATAATAAATACGCCCTCGATGGGCGCGATCCCAATTCCTATAACGGGATCTTCTGGGTGTTGGGCCGCTTCGACCGGGCCTGGGGGCCAGAGCGGGAGGTCTTTGGCAAGATCCGGTATATGACGAGTCGGAGCACGCGGCGAAAATTCAAGGTCGACGCCTATATCGAGCGATTCGAGGGGAGCGTTTAATCCAGGGGGGCGCAGTCGCGAAGGGGTTGAGTGTGAAATTGGAAATCGTCGTCTACCCAGAAGAGGGATTCGTCGGGCACGGGTTCCCAGCCACGGGTGGTGAGGCGCTCGGAGGCAACCTCCACGCTCCGAAAATCGACGTCGTCGGGGTCGTGGTGATGGGTACCGCAGAACTCGCAGAGGTCGGCGCCGGTGCGGGTACGCACCCAGAGGGTGCGGTCAAAGCGGGTGCCGGCGAGGCGGCCGTCGCGTAGCCACAGCAGGTTGAGGCCCAGCCCTCCTTCGTCCTCGGCTTCACTGTCGGCGACCCACCGGCGGATATGGCCGATGGCGTCGTCCAAGGCCTGAATCATCGTCGGGGCGTGGTGGTCCTCATATTCGTGAAGTACCAGTTGGAAGATATGCTCTGTGTCCGTGGTGCCCTCGATGGCCTCGCGGCGGTGGGCCGGCAGATAGGCGAGGAGCCGCGGTTGGACCTCCTCGAAGTGGTCGATGTGGCCATTGTGGGCAAAGAGAGAGGTGCCGTCGAAAAAGGGGTGGGTGTTCTGGAGGCAGGGCTCGCCGACGGTGGCCCGTCGCAGATGGGCGATGAGGCCCAACGCGGAGGTGTCGAGGGCCGTGGTCCGATACTCCTCGCTGTGGTGGGCGGGATCGGGCTGACGGCGCCGCCAGGTCTCGCCGTTTTTGAAGGCCCCGACGCCCCAGCCGTGGGGGTTGGCGTCGCCGCGCTTGTCGCGCTGGGCTTGAGCGATCATGGCATTTTGGACGTGGAGAAGCTCGCAATAGACGCGCGTGGGATGGGTGGCCTGGAGGCCGTAGAGGCGGCACATGATGGTTTTCCAGTGGTTTTGAGAGCGGCGAGCGTGCGTGGGTAGATAGTAGGGAAATTCAATGGCGGCGTGAAGGCGGAAGGGGGTTGTGTGGCGAGCCCCACTCCGGCGCCGGGGACGCCGGTATCTCCCCACAGTTGGGGAGAATTAGTAGTCGTTGATGGGGCCTGGGTGGTTTTCGATCGTGGGGCGGAGGGGGTTGGGAAAACCTCCCCTGAAATTGTCGTTTGTACCCTTAAATAGGCAATCGTGGGGTGGGCGCGATGGCCGATGGCCAGAGATGTGTGTGAAATTAGTGGGGGTCGGGTTTGACCTCGTCGAGGAGATCCGTCAGGGAGTCATGATCGCAGTTGGGGAGGATGCTGAGATCGGCGTTATTCTCCAGGATCACGGCGGCGACGTCGCGCAGATGGGTAATGCCCTGGGAGCGGATGGCGGCGCGGATCTCTTTTTTGCTGACCCGTTCACGGCGCATCACGTCGGTGTAGAAGTGGCCGTCATAAAAGAGCAGGGAGGGCGAGGCCTCGATGGTGTTTTGAAAGGCCGCGGAGCGGGAGGCGAGCCAGGCGGAGAAGTGCTGGATGAGGACCAGGGCGCCGAGTCCGATGGCGCCGTCGGCGAGGGTGATGTCGACGTTGAGGATGATCATTCCCACCATCGAGCCCATGGCGACGGTGACGACCCAGTCGAAGCTATTCATCTTGGAGGTGGTGCGTTTTCCGGAGAGGCGAAGGGCGACGACGAGGAAGACAAAGACCATGAGGGAGGCAAGGGCGATTTCGCCGAGGCGGGTCCAGTCGTCGAAAAACATGATCCTCCTCCGTGAGGGTTGGCCAGTGGGGATCATTAAACCTAATCATCGCGGCGGGAGGGTCGAGGAGTTGCTGCTGAGGGCCAGCTTAGAGAAGTTCGTAGGCCTGGCAGACCAGTTGGAGGAGGGTCGTCGAGGGGGCGTCCTGGTCGCAGGAGGCGTCGTTGAGGGCGTTGGCGCAGCGCGATGAGGTGGTGGCCAGGCGTGTTTGATCGGGGTTTCGGTTGAGGCCGTCGAGAACGGTTTGGGCGGCCCGCTTCGAGGCCTTCGGTTCCAGCAGGCGGTAGTGGTGCTGGCCGCCGCAGCACTGGGATTCATCGCCGTCGTAGGCCATCGCCGAGGGCGGCGAGGCGAAGATGTGGTCGACGATCGCCTGGACCTGGGGGTGGGCCTGGAGCTGGCGTTGGATGAGGCAACTGTGATGGATCAGGGCGTCGTCGCCGTCGATGGGCTGGGGCGGGTTGCCGAGGGTGTCGAGGGCGTCCTGGAGCAGGCGGTAGAGATGAGCGATCGGGGGATGGTCGGCGCCGTCGACGGACCAACTGGCGTCGTCGCGTTGCCAGGCGGTCAGCGAGGGGCAGTCGCTCCAGATCTGGTCGACGCCGTCGAAGGCGGGCCACAGGTCGCGGGCGCAGTCGCCGGGGTCGGCGATGCCGGCGGCGGTGAGGGGGAAGCCGCAGCAGGGCGGGTGGTCGACGTCGTCGGCGGTGATCAGGCGCACGGACTCCCCGGTGGCGAGGGCGATGAGGCGGCCGATGGGGGCCAAAAGCTCCGGGTGATGGGCGACGGTGGAGCAGTCGGGCCAAAAAGCGATGGGGGCCTCGTCGTCGAAGACGTCGCCGGCCTCGTCGAGGGCCCTCTGGCTGCCGTCGTCGAGGGGCCCGTAGGGGGTGGAGTGGTCCTGGAAGGCGTCGTGGATGGGGATCAATGACGAGGGCATAAAGCCCAGTTGGACGGTCTGGCGGCGGGCCTCCCAGAGGGCGCGGGGCACGTCGTTGTCGTGGTTGCAAAAGGACTGACAGCGCCGGCAGCCCGTGCAGTGGTAGAAGGCTTCGGCGACGTCGTCGTCGATGGAGATGGAGCCGTCCTGGCACATCTCCAACAGCCGCATCATCCCCCATGGCGTCGAGGTCTCGCGGCCCTCGGCAGCGGCGGCGGGGCAGCTAAAGCGACACATCTTGGGGCAATAGGTGCAGTAGGCCGTCATTTGCTGGAGATCGTCGTCGAGCTTGGGGCGGCTCATAGGGGTCTCGCGGTGGGAGAGGAGTTAGCCGGGGTGAACCTGGGTTAGGCAGTGCGAAGCAGGGGGGCCTGGGCCCAGCGGTCGGTGGCGTCGTCGGGGGGCTCGAGATCGTCGATTTGGTCAAGGGGCCGGTCGTAGGTGACGAAGCTGTGCACGCGGTGGGGCGTCCAGCCCAGGACCTGGACATCTACGGCGCGGTGGTGGAGGTGATTGGAGAGCTCTCGAAAGGCCTCGGGGGTCCACCAGACGTGCTGGGTCGACGGTGCGTCGGGGTGGTGTCGGCGGTCGGGGTGGCGGGACTCCAGCCACTGGCGGCGGGTGTCGGCGCCGGAGGCGTCGTCGATGCTGTCCGGGGCGCCGATGGCGTTGGAGAGCCACTTGATGCGCTGGCGCAAAAGCTGTCCCGGGGCGCTCAAAAAGAGCTGGAGGCGCCGCGATTTTAGGCCAAAGTGGAGAGGTGGTCCCTCGAGGTCGGCGCGATGCCAGGTGTCCATGATCAACTGGGCGCGATCGGGAGCGCAGTCCTCATAGACCAGGAGGCGGGCCTCCGTGGGACGCCAGGCGATGAGGCGCAGATCGGTGATCGCGCCGTGGCGGTCGCCGCGACCGATGAACAGATGTCGAAGGTCGGGGCCGGCGGCCTTTCGAGGGGCGACGAGGTAGCGGTAATTGCCGGTGTCTGTGCGGTGGGCACCCATGGAGACGCAGCCGTCGATGATGGAGCCGCCGCGAAGATAAGAGGGGCCCGGTCGGTGGCGGGCCAGGAGCCCGCCCAGGGTGGCGTGGGCGGGGTGGAGTCGATAGGGCCGAAGGGTCAGGTTTGTCTGGTCCAGGGCGTCCTGAAGGGCGCGCCAGGTGATGCCGGCCTCGACGTGGACCAGGCCGCTTTGGCGATCGATATCGAGGACGGCGTTGACCTCGGTGGTGCGGATCACCGTCGTCTCCGCTGGCGAGTTGAGGCAGCGCAGATGATGGCCGGCGCCGACGACGCGGTAGGGCTTGTCGGCGGCCTCCAGCTCGTCGATGAGATCGACCAATTGTCGACGGTCCGTGGGCCACCGCTCGTCGAAGGGCGTCTCCAGATGGCGTTCGTCATAAAAACGAGGGGAGCGGATCGTAGGGGTGTTGCTCATCGATAGACCTTGCCGGGGTTGAGGATGCGATCTGGGTCGTGGCGATCTTTGAGGTGTTCGAAGAGGGCTCGTCCGCCCTGATGATCTCTGGTCGTCCAGGGGGCTTTGGATTGGCCGACGCCGTGGTGGTGGGCGATGCTGGCCCCGGAGTCGGCGACGGCGTCGAGGCCGGCCTGCCAGGTCTTGTGGTAGCGCTTGAGGCTCTGGTCGACGTCTTTTCCAAAGCCGGCGAACGTAAAGTAGATGGAGCTTCCCTCGGGATAGACGTGGGAGAAGTGGGCCATGACGAAGACGTGCTCGCGCATGGCCTCGCGGACGTTATTGTACAGGGGGATGAGGCGATCCCAGGTGGTGGAGACCTCCATGGTGTCGACGAAGGCGCCGGCGTCGTACATCGGCGATTGCTTGTAGGAGACGCTAAAGCGGTTCTCCAACCAGTGGTCGCCGGGGCCGGTGCCCAGATCGATGCCGTAGCGTCGAAAGATGTCGAAGGCGTAGTCGGCCTCGTGGTCGACGAGATTGGTGGTGCCCTCGAAGCCGACGACGAGAAGGCAGTGGCCGGGCACCAGGTCGGCCACGGCGTTGACCATCAGGGGGTTTCCCACGGCGCGGCGAAGCAGGCCCTGGGTGGCTTTTTCGACGGTGTGATCCAGGGGTTTTTGGATGGCGCGGGGCAATACTTGCCGGGCGCGATCGGCGAGACGACGGGCGAGCGGTGGGGCGTCGGGCGTGGGCTGGCCCTTCTTTTTGGAGCTCGCCACCAGGCTGTCGGCCTCGTCGTAGAGGCGCAGAACGGCGGGGCGAAGGCCCAGTTGCATGACCTCCTGGATGGCGTCTAAGGCGAGGTCGAGGCGCGAGAATTGAAAGCCCCGGTAGCGCCGGCGGGTGGGGGCGGGCTTGATGCGCATCAGGGCTTCGGTGATGAGACCGAGGGTGCCCTCGCTGCCGACGATGAGTTCATTGGTGTCGATCAGATCGTCGGCGTCGAAGCCGCCGACCTGGCCGCGGGCGGGGTCGGCGGCGGTGGTGATGACCTGGCCGCGTCCGTTGACGGCGCGCATGGAGAGGACCATGTCCTCGATTTTGCCATGGCGGCTCGACAATTGCCCGGCGCTGCGGGCCGCCAGGTAGCCGCCCAGCGACGAGCAGTATAGCGACGAGGGGTAGTGGCCCATCGTCCAGCCGGCGTGGTTGAGGTAGCGCTCCAGATCCATGCCGATGATGCCCGGATGGGCCCGGACGGTGGCGTTATCCTCGTCGATGTCCAGGAGCTGATCGAGGCGCTTGAGGTCGACGACGATGGCGCGGTGATCTTCGGCGACCGTGCCGCCGCAGACGCCGCTGCCGGCGCCAAAGGGGATGATCGGTGTCGAGGTGTGGCGCGCCCAGTCGACAACGTCGACGACCTGCGCCTCGTCGGCGGGCTGGACGATGGCCGACGGCAGGTTTCGGTGCAGGCGGCGGCCCCGGGCCAGGAGGATGCCCCGGGGCCAGCAATCGTTTTGGTAGGCCAGCCGATCCGGGAGGGTGGTGCGCAGGTGCTCGTCGCCGACGATGGCGGCCAGATCGCGTCGGTGAGCAGCGCTGAGAGGGGTCGGTGACGGTGTGGTCATGGGGCTCAATCGGAAGGAGTCGGGGGCTGAAGCCAGAGGGCAAGGGCCTTGTCGAAGAGGCCCTCCAGGCGTCGAAAGAGGCGCTTGATTTCGCGGTGGTGACGCGCCGGGTTGGAGCGCTTGTCGCGGGCAAAAAAGGCGGCCTCGATGATCGCGCCGATGGCCCGTTGGCTCAAAGATTCGAGATGGCCCGCGGCGTTAAGCAGGATGTCCTGAGCGGCGTCGGCGTCGAGGTAGGCCTCGCCGGCCTCGATGGCCTCCGAGAGGGCGGGCATGCTCTCGTCGACGCCCGGCAGCGCGTCGCCGATGGCCATGAGGGTGTCGCGAAGCTCGCGAAGATCGTCGACGGGCCACTCCATGGGCTCGTCTCGCTCCCCTCTCAACTCGCCGCGGAGCGTCGAGGCGAGTACCAGGGCGCTCTGGCCGGCAGCCCCGGCGGCCATCAGGGTGGGGAGCCACACGCCGAGGCGGTCATCGTCGATGGAATCGATGCCCAGACGCCCCAGGATCGCCTGGAGCATCGGGGGAAGCTGGCCTTTGTCTTCGTCGCTCACGTTCGCTCCCGGCGGTGAATGGATCCATGAATTGGGCTTCATTATCGGGGTAGCGGTGGGGTTGGTAAAGGGGAAATAGAGGTCGGAGGGGTGAAGACGGCGGTGTACTGCAGAGCCAATTGAGGTGCGAAAGAAATTTGGGCTCTCGTCGACAATAGCAATAAGGGAATGGTCAACGCTCATCGGGAGCGCCAGAGGAGGCGGTCATGGTCAATATTCAAAAAACCCTAGCCACGGTCCGAGAAGCGGTGTCCCGGCCGGATCAAGAGCCGCCGGCCAGGGAGTCTGAGGAGGTCGATGCGTCGGAGACGGAGCGGCCCACCATCGGGGATCGATGGGCGAATGGGCTGGAGGCGGGGCGGCAACGCTGGGATGAGGTTCGGGGTCAGCTCGAGGAGAAAGGCGGTCTCGATGATCGGCTGGAAGAGGTCGTCTATCGGGGAGTTGGAGATCTACTGGAGGTCTTTGATCCCTCAATGGATGACCTCAAGGCGCTGGGGCGGGTCGTCCAGGGGATCGATGGCGCCGTATCGGAGGCTGTGGAGGGGTATTCGGCGAGGGTCAATCAATTGTCGCTGAGCCACGCGGTGTCCGAGTTTAGCGATCTATCGGCCCGGGTGGGCCACCGAATCCAGGAGATGGACCGCCGTCTGGGAGAGAAGCAGGAGCGCCTGGAGGGAGAGTTTAGCCAGATCTCGTCGCAGGTCGGCGAGCAACTCCGGGCGTTCGACGAGAGCTCGGTAGAGACGCAGGAGCGGTTGGAACGAGAGCTCAATTTATTGGGTATCAAGGCCAGCGAGCAGGTGGTTTCGAGGGTCAACTCATGTCTCAATGCCGTGGGAGCAGCGCTTGGCGGTGTGGTGGTGGAGCGCCAGGAGTCCCTGGAAGCGGCCGCTCAAGGGGTTCAAAATTTCGACGAGTGGCTCGGCAAACGGGATGCCATATGGGATACGCTGGATGCATTTACGAACGTCCCGGGCCTTGCGGAGACCTCGATGCGCTTCGGGATCCAGAGCTGGGCTGGCGCGTTGGAGGTCGCTCCCGAGGTCGGCGACTATTTGGCGAACTCCCCCCTCTTAGGCCACGACAATTTCGATGAATGGCTCGGCGAAATCGACGCCGGATCTACCCGCCAATTGGGGTTGGGTTTCGGCGTCCATGTGGTCAAGTTGCTCGGAGGGTCGGTGGAGAGCGGTCGCGAGATGTCGGTGACCCGAAGTGAGAGCGATCCCAACCAGATCATCCTGAGCCTCAAAGATGAGACGGGAGCAACCGTGGAAGGAGGGACGTCCATTCAAGGTCAGGGGATCTCTGCGGGGTCAGGCGTCGAAACGAGCAAAGAGGTTCAATTTCAGTTCGACCTGCGGTGTGCTGAGGAGCGCCAGTTGCTAAGGTCAGCCCTGTTGAGCAGCCAAATAGGGATGCCCTCGTCGAGGCTGATCGCCGCCATGGGCGACCAGTTTCAATCGGTGAGCACCGCCGGCGGTGCTCAGGTTTTGGCCCACGGCGAGCTGGCATGGTTGAGCGGCGAGATCACCCATGGCGTGGGGGGAATGCACACCCTGATGATGCGCGGTGATGATATGATTGATCGCTATGAATTCGGATACGAAACCAACGTCGAGTTGAGTAAGAGTATTGGCCAAATGCCCGATGACTTCTTCGAGGATATCAAGGCCCAGACCGACGATGAATGGGTCAACCCGATGGCGATGCACCTCAGTGGTCTCCCTCAGGGGCAGATCGGCCCAAAGGGAGCGGTCAGTGCGGAGGTGGTCGCCGGTGTCGAGCTCAACGAGGGGCGCCTGGAGCGCCTGGTGGCCGGGATGGAACTCGACGCTCAGGCCTTCGGCCACCGAGGGACGGTGGAGGTGGATATGGTGGTTCATCGACCGGATATCCTGGCGGCGGCCCTGGAGACGACGCCCGAAGATATCTACGACTCCCTCAAGGGCGGCGATCTGCGCTTTGAGGAACTGAGCCGCGCCGCCCGTACGATGGGGCTGGAGCCCGAAGAGGTTCTGGGCCTACGGATCGGGGCGACGACGGTGGAGTCCGACGGCTTTCAGGTCTCGCTAGTTGGCGTGGAAGCACAGGATACGATGGAGCGCCACCGATCCCGGGAGATCTGGAGCTACGGCGCGCCGATCGATGGCGATTCGTCTCCCGGCGACGAGGAGTTGGCCGAGGAGGTGGCGGCGAGGCGATCCGGTCAGACCGTGCCCTGTTGATGGGATGGCGATGGACGTGTGGACCACCAGGGGGGTCGATCGGCGTATGTCGGGTATGAACCTGGAGGTCCTCTCGTTCGACGGAGTCGATCAAGAGAAATTCGTGTACCGATTGGAGATCGTAGGCCAATCCATCCCTTTGGGGGCCCAGCGGAGTCCTCACTCGATGGAGAACTCAAAATCGAGGACCACTCGCACCGGGCGGTCGTCGTCGGGCTTGTCAAAGCGAAGGCGCCTCAGGACGCGCTCGATGCAGTCAGTGACCGGACGGTGATCCAGCGAGGAGTCGCTGATGGTGATCTTCTGGATCTCGCCTTCGGTGTCGATCAAGAGTTGGAGTTGAAGAGCGCCGCTGATTTGGGCGTCCGTCTGGTGGACCGACCGTTGGTAGCAGTGGTGGAGAGCATTACTCCGTGCATCGATGATGTGTGCGACGTGGGATTCTTCGAGGCCGCCGGAGACGCTGGCCACTTCCAGGTCCATCTGAGCCTCTTTCGATGATCGGCGGGTCGCTGAGCCGCGGTATCGTTCGGTATCTATGTCCCCTAAGCCACCGACACGGCCATAGCCGCCAGAGAGGCCCGTGCCTCCGCGGTGCGTGGAGGACGTGTGGTCGGACGTTGAGGAGCCCTGATGTTGTTGCGACTCCAGAGTGATATCGTCGGCGACGGCGACCAGGGAGGTCCACTGAGTGGTCAGTGAGTACGCCAGGCCCAGCTCGATGATGCGCTCTTTGAGGGACTCGTCGGTGACCTCGTCGCCTCGCAATTCGTCGGGCGTTGTGAGCTGGTGCATATCGTCTCGTATCTGCTGACGCGCCCAGGCGAGTTGGACGGCCTTTCCATCCTGGTTGTCCCGCGAGAAATCGACCTCCCGTTCAAAGGTGACCCGTTCGCCGCCCAGGGTGCCGTGGACCTCGATGGTATGGCGGCCGGGATTGTCGAATTGGCCCTGCAGGCGGATGGCCCCGCCCTCGAAGACATCGGCGATCGAGGTCGGCGTGACCTGAGACGCGTTGAGTGTGTTCCAATCGACCTCGATGTCGGTGAGCACGGGGCTCTGGAGTCGGCGAACGGCGTCGTCCGTGATGCGCTCGACATCGTCATTCATGCCAAATTGGGTCGAAAATCCCCGGCCGACACGGCCCAGGGCCTCCAGAAGATAGCGGTTGACCCCGCCGCCGATGCCGATGGCAAAGATACGGGCATCGCCGATCTCGGTTTTGACGGTGCGCATGACTTCAAATTCGTTGCTCACCTTGACGTCGGTGACGAAGACGAGCATCCGCAAGGTGTCCGGGGCGATCGGTGCCTGTAAGGCCGATTTTAGCGGGGGTACCATCAGGGTGCCTCCACCGGAGCGCACGCCACTGATATAGTCCTGGGCTCGGCGGATATTGGTGTCCGTGGCCCGCAGAGGTTCGTCGGAGTACTCCTCGAAGCTGCTATTGAAGACGATGATGCGAAAGTGGTCGTCCGGGCGGAGTTGAGCAAGGGTGCGATAGACCAGGTCGCTTGCCGCTCTCATGCGGTCAGTGCGCATGGAGCCCGAGTTATCGACGAGGAAGACGACCTCCCGGTTGGGGACCGTGTCCGCGATCACCTCGCCGGGGGGCTCGATGAGGAGGTCGAAATAGCCCCGGTCGTCGGCCTCACTCCAAAACGAGTGAGCACCGATCTGAAGATCGTCGTCGGCCAGTTGGTAGCTCATTCGAAAGTGGCGAGTCGTCGGGTCGTCGTCGGGGGCCAGCGAGGCGCGGACGACGGAGTCGGAGATCGATGAGATATTCAAGTCATGGCTGGAGCTATTCAAATGGGTGACCGGCATGCCGCCGTCGATGTTGACGGAGATCGATACGTCATCCGGTCGGGCGGCGTCGCGCCCCGGGCTGGAAGCCCCGCCGGCGGTGGCACCGGGGTCGGTGGGCCCATCGCCGTCGACCAGGAGATTTCCTGACATGTCGGAGGGCGTAAATCGCTCCGGAATGGCCAGGGGAATGGCCAGATGATATTGGCCCTGGTCGCGGGGAAGCGCGTGGGTGTAGCGGAGGGTGATCTCTACGGTCTGGCCGGGTTCGACGTTGGCGACGCGTTGCACAAAGAGGTTGGGCCGGTCCTGATCGAGGAGCGCCGCCTGTTGCCCCCGTTCCCTGGCCTCGTCATAGATCTCGCGGGCCTCGTCGCGGCGTTTGACCTCGGCATCGACTCGGGTCTCGCCGATCTCCATGGTCATGGCGAAGACGGCGGCCTGCTCATAGAGCGGGAACTCATAGATCGGCTCCAGAACCCGGTTGGTCGGGTTTTTAAAGGACTGGACCACCGTCACCGTGGCTAGATCGCCGCGGATATCGACGTCGTAGTCGGCCCGCAGGCTGGGCAGTCCCAGTGTTTCGTCGTTGACCTGGACGACCATTTGACCGCTGTGATCGGGAAATGCATATAACCCGCCCAGATCCGGGTCAGCGGCGGGGCTGGCCGACGACTGCTGGAGCGGTCCCATCGTGATGAGCAACGCGACGGCCAAGATGATCAATGCCAGAGTGCGGGCGATATTGCTTTTTATCGTAAGTGAAGAGTTCATCAGTTGTTCGCTCTGCGAGGTAATATGAATATCAGGCGGGGCATGATGTTGAACATCCCCATAGAAAACTCTAGAGAACGATCCGTAGAAATGAAATCATTAATTTAAAGATATTTATTCTATGGCCATTGCGGGATGGCAAAAAGGACCGTGTGGCCACCACTGGAATATTCAATTTCCCATCAGTCATCGCCTGTCGGTTGCCCAGAGACCACCTCGGAGCTGGCCTTGAGCATCGCCCGGATGCGGTCGATATGAACCTCCGATTCCGCGGCGCGTTCGGCCATGGAGTTGGCCTGGCTGTCGGGCATCCTGTCGGTCATGCGGCCGAGGAGATTCTTGCGCTCTTCGAACATTCGAAGGGCAAACCAGAGGGTCTCCTCGATTTTTGCGGTCTGGGCCACTCGGAGGACGCCGGCGGTGAAGGCATGGCCGGTGTGGCATCGATAGCGAAGCGAGTCCGACTTTTCGTGATCGATCTCCCAGAGGACGCCGCCGCAGTCGGGGCAGTTATAGGGGGCTTGATGGCCCAGCGTGTGGACCGACGAGAGGTCGCTGAGAACCCGCCGCGCGATCCGTGCCTCGATGGCAATATCTTCGGGGATGGCCGGCTGGTCGCCGACCTCTCGATTCACAAGCTCGGTGAGCAATTCGCCGAGCTGGGCCAGGGGGAGGCAATGGTCGATATGGGTCGCCTTCAGGGCGTTTTTCGGCATGTCTGGATAGGCGGCATCATCGGGGTCCTGGACGACACAGGTTCCGCCACATCGGTGAATGGCGTCGAGGCCGGCGCTTCCGTCATCGAGATAGCCCGTCAAAATGAGGCCGATGACCCGATTGCCGTGGGCCACCGCCGCCGATCGAAATAGGGGATCGATGCTCGGCCGCGAGCGGTTCTCCCGGGCTCCTTTGGTGATCTGGATGGTCTCTTCATCGATCATCAGGTGGTGGTCGGGGGCGGCCAGGTAGATATGGCCCGGACGAAAGGTCTCCCCATCGTCGGGTTGGGTGCACAGAAGGGGGCCCTTTTTATTTAAGATTCGCAGGAGCGCCTCTCCCGTGGTGTTGGCGGACATGTGGTTGACGATGAAGAGGGGCGCCGGGAAGTCCTCGGAGAGTTGAGTGACCAGGCGGGAGAGCGCGTCCATTCCACCTGCTGAGGCTCCGATGACGACGACTGCGTTTGGATTCATGGTGGTCTGCTCCTCGCTATAACCCCTGGTGGCGCCCTCCTCATCGAGCAGGTTGAAAGACAGGATGAGGGACCCCCTTCGAAGTTAGGGATGAGGAGAACATCGCAAAATGAAGACGGGGGGCCGGCGGTGGTTTGCATCACTGCGCGGGGATTGCCAAGCGCGAGTGGGCGGGGTTACCCTCGATGGGCAAGGTGTGGCGTTTCGGTACGGGCCTATCTCTTTGGAGCCCCTATGTTTTTGCTTCGAGTCTGTCGATGTCTGGCGGACCATGACATTCCCTACGCGATCGTGGGCGGGCATGCCGTGGCGCTTCACGGGGCGCCGCGGGGGACATTGGACGTCGATGTGGTGATCGAGCATTCGCGGGTGCACTTTCGAGCGGCCGAAGAGGCGCTTCGATCGCTGGGATTGACGCCCTATTTGCCCCTGTCGGCGGATTATGTATTTACCCACCGGCAACGCCTCCAGGAGGAGCGAAATCTCATCGCCTGGTCTTTTGTCAATCAGGCCAAACCGATGGAGATCGTCGATATTATCATCGCCCATGATCTCAAGGAGTTTGAGGTGGAGACGAAGACGCTGGATGGTACACCGGTTAGACTCCTGAGTCTGGGTTCGCTGGTGGAGATGAAGAGCCAGACTCAGAGAGCCCAGGACGCCGCCGATGCTCAGGCCCTGGAGCAGTTAAGGGAGGAGAAATGATCCCGAGAAAGCGAGCGGTCCAGTATTTTTCAAAGGAAGACCTGGAGCGGGCTCGGGAGCTAACTCCCACGGAGATCGGGGAGTTTTTGGAGCAGTTCCGATTGCTCTATGGGCTGCGAGAGGTGCCGCCGATCCCGGAGGAGCTTAGAGATCTGGTGGATCCGCAGTGTCCCGAACACAGTGGGTAGCTCGACCGGTCCGAAAAGGTCAGGGTGAGGATGATCGAGCCGCTTCGATTTGGTGCCCTTGCCATGGAGGGACGGAATCCACTAGGGTTCCCACGCAAAATGCTTTTCGAGCACGTTGGCCGAGGCGGCGCCCATCACGAGGATGAGGCGGGCCCGGATCACCTATACGGCTCCATGATGGGGCCACAGACCAAGTATATATTCATGGAAGGAATGGACGCTCCAAATATCGCGATTTTTGCCGATTTCGAAAATGTCGTCATCGGCGCTCGCGACGCGAAGTACAATAATTTCGACATTCACCTGGTCCTGCAGCGACTGCTGGACAAGGGAAGCATCGTGGTCAAGAAGGCCTACGCCGACTGGGATCGCTACAAGTCCTCAAAGAAGCCGATGCACGAGGCGGCCTTTGAGCTCATCGAGATCCCCCACGTCAGTTACTCCGGCAAGAACTCGGCGGATATTCGCATGGTCGTCGACGCCCTGGACCTGTCTTATAATAAGGCCCACGTCGACCTCTTTGTGCTGATCACCGGCGATAGCGACTTCTCACCGCTGGTGAGCAAGCTGCGGGAGAATAATAAGAAGGTCATCGGCGTGGGGGTCAAAAACTCGTCCTCCGATCTGCTCATCGACAATTGCGATGAGTATATCTACTACGACGATCTGGTTCGCGATAAGCGAAAGCATAAGAAGAAAAATCGCTCGTCGAACCGCAAGTCCAAGTCCAAGTCCAAGCGAAAGCAGACCAATGGCGGGGCGGGGACGAAGGCCGACGAGGAGGGCTCGAAGGAAGAGGCGCTGGACATGGTGCTGGACACCACGGAGGCCCTGTTTCGAGAGCGCGACGAAAACCTCTGGGGCTCGATGGTCAAGCAGACCATCAAGCGAAAGAAGCCGCATTTCTCGGAGACCTTCTACGGCTATCGCAAGTTCAGCGAGTTGCTGGAAGACGCCGAAAAGCGCGGGCTTTTGGAGATCAAGCGCGATCAGAAATCCGGGGGGTATATCATCCTCGGCTTTGGCCCCAAGGCGTAATTGATGAACACCTATTTGGATTTGCTGCGGCGTCTCCTCGAGGAGGGGAGGCCGCGCGGCGATCGGACGGGAACGGGCACGCGCAGCATCTTCGGGACGCAGATGCGTTTCGATCTGCAGGCGGGGTTTCCGGCGGTGACCACCAAGCGGCTGCATTTTAAGTCCGTGGTCCACGAATTATTGTGGTTTCTCCGCGGAGAGTCCCATATTGGCTACCTGGAGCAAAAGGGGGTCAGCATCTGGGACGAGTGGGCCGATGAGGAGGGCGAGCTGGGTCCCGTTTACGGGGTTCAGTGGCGCTCCTGGCCAAAGCCAGAGGGCGGCGACGTCGATCAGATTCGAGAGGTGATCGCCTCCATCAAGCAGCGGCCCGAGTCGCGGCGACATCTGGTCAGCGCCTGGAATCCGGGCCAGCTCGATGAGATGGCCCTT
Source organism: uncultured Bradymonadales bacterium (assembly GCA_964415785.1). Taxonomy (GTDB): domain Bacteria; phylum Myxococcota_A; class Bradymonadia; order Bradymonadales; family Bradymonadaceae; genus SLJM01. The sequence continues at coordinate 6,086 of CAYQBU010000009.1, read as the reverse complement.
CCGCCGTGCCATGTGCTGTTTCAGTTTTATGTGGCCGACGGCAAATTGAGCTGTCAGTTGTATCAGCGAAGTGGGGACATCTTTTTGGGCGTGCCCTTTAATATCGCCTCCTACGCGCTATTGACCCATATGGTGGCCCAGGTCTGTGGCCTGGAGGTCGGTGAGTTTATCCATGTGTTGGGCGATGCCCATCTCTATGAGAACCACCTGGAGCAGGCAAAGACCCAGCTTCAGCGCGAGCCCTTTGAGAGGCCGACGTTGGTGCTGGAGGAGTCGATCACCGATATCGACGCCTTTGATTACGAGCATATCGAGCTGGAGGATTATCAATGTCATCCGACGATCAGAGCGCCTGTCGCCGTCTAGCCAGTCATCGCTGCGAGGTGGTGGCGATCGCTGCCGTGGACGAAGGCGGCGTCATCGGTGCCGAAGGAGGTCTGCCCTGGCATTTGCCGGCAGACCTTCAGCATTTTAAGCGCCAGTCTCAGGGAGAGTCGGTGGTCATTGGCCGGCGGACCTACGAGTCCTTCGGTGGGCCGCTTCCCGATCGGGAGCATCTGGTGCTGACGCGCCAGGAGGATTATGGGGAGGAGGGCATCGAGGTGGGGCGAAGCATGGCCGATGTGGCCGATTGGGTCGACGACAAGGAGCTGGACCGATTGATCGTCTGCGGGGGCGCGACGATTTATGAGGCCCTGTTGCCGGCCTGCGATGCGATGATCTTGACCGTGGTGCATGGCCGATTTGAGGGGGATACCTATTTTCCGGGATTTGAGGCCCGGGAGTGGGAGGTGGAGAAGGTGGAGCGTCACGAGGCCGACGATCGCCACGAGGTGGCGATGAGTTTTGTGTGGCTGCGGGCGAAAAGCCAAGGCTTGAAGGCGGTGAAGGAGCGCTTTGAGGTGAGCAGTCTGTCGCTGGATTGATCGGCCTATTTTGAGCCCCGGTTAAAAGACCAACGCCCCCGCCATCCCTGCGTGACGCAAGGGTTGGCGGGGGCGTTGAGGTTCGTGTGCTCAATAGGGCTTAGGCTTAGGCGATGGGATCATCATCGTCGTCATCGTTGTCATCATCGTCATCATCGTCATCGTCGTCGATAAGATCGTCATCGAAGAGATCGTCATCGTCATCGAAGCGCTCATCATTGTCGTCGAAGCGCTCATCGTTGTCGAAGGGGTCATCGTTGTCGAAGGGGTCATCATCTTCACCGAAGAAACCCTCCCAGATTTCTTCAAAGAAGGTGTCGTCGTCCTCGGTGATGTGGGCGCGGAGTTCGCCCTGGTCGAAGTCCTCGGTGTAGATGGTCAAGAAGTAGTCGCCGTCGCGCATGCCATCGATTTCATCGTCGCTAAAGTCGGTGTCCAGCCAGAAGCGCAGCTCCTCGTCGTCGAACTCGTAATCGAGGTTGGCGACGAGCTCGCCGGTTTCGCCGGCCTCACCGGTCTCGAGGTTGACGGCGCTGCCGAAGACGTCGGTGGGATCGCTGCTTAAGTCAGAGGCGGCACCGGAGATCACGGCACTATTGTCGTCGCGGACGATGATCCAGGCCCAGCCCTCGGCGGTGGTTGCGGCCGGTTCGGCGAGGGTAGTGGTATCGAAGAGGACGCCCCAGCTTTCGTCGATGCCCTCAAAAGTAGGCGCGTCGGAATCGAGTTGGCCTCGGAGCTCGCCGTCGGGGTAGGCCTGAGAGTGGATATTGACGTAGAACTCGTCGTTTTCGAAGGCCTCGGCCTCGTCGGTGGAGAGGGTGCGCTCGAATTCAAAGGAGCCACTCCTTTCATCATCGTCGAGGTCGATCTCAAGGTTATAGATCACGGGCCCGTCTTCACCGCTGGGTGCCAAATGGATATGGCCCGGGGAGTCGGCGACGAAGAAGGCGTCGCTGATCAGGTCCTGGAAGTTGCCGTCGATGGTCAACTCCTGGGAGTCCTCGTCGTAGGTGATATTCATCTCACCGGAGCCATTGGAGGCCACGGGGGGATTCTGGTTGTCGCCGACCAACTCGACACTAAAGGAATCCACATCCTCATCGTCATCGTCGTCGCCACAGGCGACGAGGCCGGTGGCCAAAAGGGCACTGATAAGGGGGATAAGCCACTTTCGAAGATTGCTATGCTTCATGGTCAGCTCCTCTGTCTTGCTGACAAACTGAAGCCCACCCGTTGGGTGCTGCGATGCGAAGGGTGAGCGGAAGACTCCATAAAATGTGATCACCAGAGCGGAAGCACCAAATGGTGGATCGGGGGGCAGATGGGCGTCGAAAAAGAGGCGTGGGAAGGCCTTGACTCCCGTGGGATGCTGCCTATTTTATGGCGCAAGAAGAGGCCAGCGATGGTCGCTGGCAGTTGGATAGGGAAACCAATCGTCATGAATGAGGCCCACAAGGGGTCAGGAGGTTTATGATGAGCCGATCTCTTTGGAATGAAGATCCGCGTCAGATGGTGCGACGCGAGTTGCGCAACTTCTTCAACGATAGCAGTGGGTGGTGGAATCGACGGCCGACCAGAGGTGGCCGCCAGGTCACGGGCGTCTTTCCGCCGGTCAATATCTACGGCAACGACGAGGGCTTTCGGGTGCGCGCAGAGATGCCGGGCATCGATCCAGAGAGCCTCGATATCAGCTGCAAGCACGATCAGCTCGTGATCCGTGGAGAGCGAAAGCTCAAGGATGTGGAGTCGGAGGCCAATTACCATCGCCAGGAGCGCGAGGGGGGCACCTTTCGCCGAGCTGTGAACCTTCCAGAGGCCGTCAATCCCGACGGGGTTGAAGCGCGCTATGAGAAGGGGCTTTTGGACGTATTTGCGCCGTTGGCAGAGACCCATACGCCACGACGCATCGAGGTGCAAAAGAGTGAATCAGGAGGTTGATGGGGAGCCATCGAGCGCACGGCAACTGACCCAATATGCTGAAAACGCAAGTTGGAGGTGGACGATGAGCGAAAAACAACAAGAGATGACCACGCGCCAAAAAGAAGAGCTGCAAACCCAGGAGGGCACCCGAGAGGGGATCTACTTTAAGCCGGCCGTCGATATCTACGAGACCGACGAGGCCCTGACGGTGGTCGCTGATCTGCCGGGGACCGGCGTCGAGGATATCGATATCGATCTGCGGGATAATCAATTGACCCTTACGGGGATCGTCAACGGCGATCTCGACGAGCAGTGGGAGCCGCTGTACGCCGAGTATCGAAGCGGCCATTTTATGCGCCAATTTCAACTGGGGCGTCAGATCGACCAGTCCAAGATCAGCGCCCACTACGATCAGGGCGTTCTGGAGTTAAAGCTCCCGAAGGCGGAGGACGCCGTGCCCCGCAAGATCGAAGTGAGCACCGGTTGAGGATAGATGGAGACGTCGGGCCGGCCGCCCGACGGTGATGGAAAAGCGCCGCCGTGGCAGCCAGGAGCTGTCGCGGCGGTTTTTTTGGTTTGGTGTTGGCCCGGCTTTGATGGAGGATGAATGATGGAGGCAGGACGTAAGCGATTGGCAAGACTGAAAGCTGGATGAGCGTGGCCGTGGAGACAACCCCCCTGGATTGGACATTGATCAGCGCCATCGCCATCAGCCTCGCCCTGGGTGGGCTGGTGGGACTGGAGCGACAGAGTCATCGCGAACCGGAGAGCGCCTTTGGCTCGGTGGGGGTGCGCACCTTTGCCCTGGCGGCGCTTCTGGGGACGACCTCGGTGCTGACGTACGACGTCTTGCCGGGGGTAGCCTATGTGGTGGCCGGGGGATATTTTGCGCTGCTATTGGCCTTTTTCTGGCAGGAGCGCCGAGCCACGGACCACGAGGTGGGGATCACCACCCAGGTATCGGCGATGATGGTATTTTTGATCGGGATGCTGGTGCCGGATCAGCCCTTTTTCGCGGCCAGTCTGGCGGTGATCGTGGCGGCGGTGCTGGCGCTCAAGCGCTATACGAATCGCTTCGTGCGGCTTTTGACGCCCAGTGAGATTGTCTCGACGATGAAGTTCTTGCTGATCACCGTGGTGCTGTTGCCGTTACTGCCCAATGAGGTCGTCGATCCCTGGGGGTTTTATAACCCGCGAGAGATCTGGCTGTTGGTGGTGCTGATCAGCGGGATCAGCTTTTTGGCCTATTTTTCGATTCGCTTTATGGGGACCCGTCGGGGCCTGACCCTGACAGGGATTTTGGGGGGGATGGCGTCGAGCACGGCGGTGACCCTGGCGATGGCCAGGCAGGTTCGGCGTCACCCGGGATCGAGGACGATGCTCCTTTCCAGCGCCTTTGCGATCATGTTGGCCACCGCTTTTATGTTCGTGCGGGTGGGGGCGGCGGTGGCGGTGATCAATATCTCTTTGATTCAGACGCTGTGGGTACCCTTTGTGGCGATGTCGATTCCGGGGACGATGATCGCCGGGGCGATGTGGTGGGTATTGCGCCAGCATCACATGGAGATGGAGGGCGAGGATGGGGAGGAGGACGAGCCGGAGCTGGAGTTGCAAAATCCCTTTGAGCTGCGCTCGGCCTTTAAGTTTGCGGCGCTGTTGATCGCCATTATCGGTGGCGCCAATCTGCTGCAGCAATTCTATGGCGGTGGCGCCATTTACGTCGCGGCCGTATTTGGTGGCCTGGCGGAGACCAACGCCATCAGTCTGGCCGTGGCGCGGCTGGAGAATATGGGAGAGATCACGGCGTCGGTGGCCACCCAGGCGATCGTGATCGCCATTTTGGCCAATAGCGTCATCAAGGCCGGCCTGGCGGCGGCGGTGGGCAACCGGCATCTGGGGATCTATGTGGCGCTGGGATTGCTCCCCATTTTTGCGGCCGGTATGGGGGCCGCCTTTTGGCCATGAACCCCGCAGGCAAGGGCGATGGGGACCATCTTCTCAGAGGAGCATCGTCGTGGTGAAGTCGTCGCTGCACGCCGCAACGTAGACTCAGTAAAATAGAGGAAGACCTCCATGACTGTTGAGACCAAGAAGTGTGCGTTGAGCGACGGGCTGTATCGGCTCGATGGCATCGACGACTCCTTGCCGCATACCGATCTGGCTTCGCTGGACGAGCTCTATTTGCTCGACGACGCGCGATTTTTTCTCGATCACTCCCCTCCGATGGAAAAGGCCAAATTGAGACGGGGCGGCTGAGCCTGCGCAGAGGCTTTGGGGGGATTTTGTCCATCCGTCGATTCCGGGCGATGGGGCGATCAGGGGACCGCGCTTGGCCCATCATGGGATTGGAATGCGAAATGGGAGGCAAAATATGCTAGAAAGGGGGGAAGCACTAAAATTGGACCGGTGATGAGCGAGAGGAGTTTTATTTGAGTGATCGAAAGAGAACACAGGTGATTCGACGGACCGGGGCATGGCTGGTGGTGATGGCCGGCGTGATGGCGCTGGGGATGGGGTGTGTGGAGAGGGACGATCTCCCGGAGGACCCGGAGAATAACCAGCAAGAAGAAGCCAGTAATCAGGGGTCGAAGAATTCCAAAGCGGATAATTTTAATAGTAGTGGGGAGGATGAGAATAACGGCGAGGACGAGAATAACGCCGAAGATGAGAGTAATGGCGAGGATGAGGATAACTCCGAAGAGCCGATGGAGGCCGACCCCTGGGATTGCTCGCCGGATCTGGAGCTGTCCTACGAGGGCTATGAAACGGTGGTGGATCTGGAGGGAGAAGACCTCTTTCAGGGTTTGAGGGCGGAGATCATAGATCACGATGGTCAGGGCTATGACGCCGCCCGGTGGTTTATGTTTGAGGAGTTGGAGCCCAATGGGGATGGGCTATTGGAGTGCGTCTATACCGACGATGTAGCCCAGCCCGATGGGACCAATTTGCCCAGTGGGGCGTTCAATACGGAGCATGTGTGGCCCCAGAGTCGAGGGGCGGATACGGAGCCCGCCAGAAGCGATATGCACCATCTATTTCCGGTGGATATGGACGCCAATAATCGGCGGGCGAATTATGAGTTTGGGTTTGCGGGGTGCGACGCCTCGAGTTGCGATTGGAGTCGCGACGACTCCCATCTGGGTCCCAGCGCTTATGACGATCGCGATCCGGTCTTCGAGGTCCAGCCCGATCGGCGAGGCGATATAGCGCGGGCCGTGCTCTATTTTGCGGTGCGCT
>CAYQBU010000008.1:0-46036 GCA_964415785.1 uncultured Bradymonadales bacterium | reverse complement strand
CCCACTCCTAAAAGTTCTGGCTCCGACCTTCCCCGCTCTGCTTCGTCGGGCCCCGACCTTCCCCGCTCTGCTTCGTCGGGCCCTGACCTCCCCCGCTCTGCTTCGCCGGGCTCTGAACTCCCCCGCTCGGCCTCTGCCGATGCCGAGCTTCCCCAGAGCCAGTCCAGCCCGCCTCCTCCGGCTCCCAAGAGCGATGACGACGACCTCTTTGGTGCCCCGATTGAAGATGATGACGATGATCTCTTTGCCCCCCCTCAAGGCCTCGACGAGGATAGCGACGATCTCTTCGGTGCTCCCGACGGCCTCGACGAAGATAGCGACGACCTCTTCGGTGCTCCCGGCGGGACTGACAGCGCCCCCGACCAGGACCCTGGCGACCAGCTCTTTGGCAGTGATGACCTCAGCGACGACGAACTCGACGACGATGACCTCTTCGACTCCCCTGACATGGACGACGACGACCTCTTCGCCGACGCCAGCGGGAGCGATGACAATGACGACTTTTTGAGCGGTGATGGAGGCTTTTCCTTTCTCGAAGACGACGATCCCGACGACGAGGATCTCGAGGACTGGGAACGCGATATCGAGGCTCCCCCACAGAGTTCACCGGACCCCGCTCAACCTTCCCAACCCGCCCCACCATCCCAACCCGGTCAACCTTCACCGGCGAGGCAACCCTCTGGCTCCGCGCACTCCTCACAGCCCAGTGATGGCTCCTCAGCGGTCCAGAACATGCCCGCCTCCTCGGGCATCAAGTCTCAGTCCCCGCAAAAATCGGCCACCACCTCGCGTGACGAAGCCGTCGACGCCGACAAAAAACGGGGCCTCGTCTCCATCATCGGCATCGCCGCCGTCGGTCTGTTGCTCTTTGGCGGAGGAGGCTTCGCTCTCTTTCAAGCCCTTCAGTCCGACGAACAGGTCGAGCAAGAGGTCGACGAAGGCCCTCGGGCCATCGAGCTCTCCCTGGACGACGTCCACACCGATAACTACGGCGATCTTCGAGATCTGATGAGCTACGCCGGCGAGGGAGAGTTGGACGCCACCAACCAGGGCCGGCTCCTCTTGATCCAGTCCCTCTTTTTGACCCGTTATGACGATCCCAGCGTCGCCGACGAGGCCGACGCCCTGGCTGACGAACTTCACGCCCATAGCGACCAACCCCACGTGGCACTTGGCCTCGCCGCCCACGAAGCGCGCCGCGGCCAGCCCGACGCCGCCCGCACCCTGGCCGATGAAGCCGACGCCGACCCCGACCTGGCCTTCTTCACCGAACTCATCAAGGGCATCGCCGACGCCTCCGCCCACTTCGAGGGCGAGGAATTTGCCGCCGTCATCGACCAACGGGACTCTGAGCCCGCCGACGATGACTCCCACGACGGCGATGCTGGCGTCGATCTCAGCGATGCACTCCTCGACGAGGACGACGCCGAAGCCCAATTCGAAGACGCCGATGACGTCGCTGACGAGGACGACCGTGGAGACGACGAGGCCGCGACCGATGACACCGACGACGAAGGCGACGACGAGGCCCCGGACCATCAGCGCTTCGCCGACCGCGCCCTCGACCATCTCGCCGCCTCCGCCGACGCCAACCCCACCAGTGCCATGCCTCACTACTGGATGGCCCGCATCGCCCTCCATCTCGAGGAGGCCGACAATGCCCTCCAACACCTGCGCGATGGCATCGACGCCGACGACCTCCACGTCGCCACTCGCCTTCAAGCTTCTCAGCTCTTTTACCGCCGCGGCGACCTCAATGACGCCGAGGAACAACTGGACACCTTGATCAATGAACTCTCCGACCGTGCCTCCACCGAAGAACGCGCCGAAGCCCTCCACATCATGGGACTCGTCCACCAGGCCCGCCAGGATAGTGAGATGGCCATCGACTACTTTACCCGTGCCCTGAGCACCGATAGCTCCCGCACCGACACCCTGCGCCGCCTCGCCCAGGAATACGAACGCGCCGAAATGTACGAAGAAGCCCTCAACTTCTTTCAAACCGACGACAACCTCGGCGAGGAGGATCCGGACGTTATCCTTGGCATCGTGCGATCCCACATGGGTCTCGAGGACTGGTCGGCCGCCATTCGCGGCCTAGAAGACGGCGAGGAACTCTTCCCCGAGGACGCCCGTTTCCCCTACAACCTGGGCATTCTCAACGAGGAGCAGGGCAACTCCTACGAGGCCCGTCAGGCCTACGAACGAGCCCTCGATCTCGATCCCGATCTCCTCACCGCCCGCACCTCCCTGGCGCTGCTGGCCTGGCGCATCGACCAGGATGCCCTCGCCGGTGACGACCAGGTCCGCGCCATCACCGAGCGGCCAGACCAGATCGATGCCGACATCGCCGGCGATATCGCCGGCTATTATCAGGCCTCTGACCGTCCCGCCCTCGCCCGTGCCTGGAACGAAGAAGCCCTTCGCCTCGACCCCAACTACTGGCCCGCACGCCTCGCCCTCGCCGAGCTCCGTCTCCAAGAAGGCGACGTCGAAGAGGCTCTGAGCATCCTCGAGCGCTCCCGTGAAGAGGGCGTCCAGGACATTCGCCTCTCCGCTATCCTCGCCAACGCCTATCGCCAAAACGAGCAATACGACCGCGCCATCGACGAGATCAACGACGTCATCGCCCAGGCCCCCGACAACGAGGAATTCATCTTCATTCGCGGTCGCATCTACTTCGACCGCGGCAACTACGCCACCGCTCGCGAGGACTTCTCTAACGCCTACGACCTCAACCCTCGTTTCTACGACGCCTATTTCTATGTCGGCCGTACCGCCCTCGCGGAAGAGGACTTTTCTACCGCCACCCGAATCTTTCGCCATGTCCTCGATTATCAACCCGAAAATGGTGAGGTTCACTACTTCATGGGCCGCACCTTTGAGGCCGACGGCTCCCACAACCAGGCCCTCGATAGCTACGCCGAAGCCATTGACACGGACCCCGAATTCGTCGCGGACAACCCCGACGTTCTGGTCCGCCGGGCTCGCCTGCTTATCGACACTGGACGCACCCCTCAGGCAGCCCGTGACCTCGATCGCGCCCTGGAGATCGCGCCCGACAACCCCGACGCTCTCTACGCCGCGGGACTCCTGGCCTACGAAGAAAACAATTATGGCAACGCCATCGACCATCTGCGCCGTGTCGTCGACCACGACGAAACCCTCGCCGATGCCCAGTACCGCCTGGGCATGAGCCTCATCTATCAGGACCGCGACCAGGAAGGGGCTCGCCACCTTCAATTGGCTGTGCGTCACGGCTATGAGGACCCCCAGATCTATCGCACCATGGGCTACCTCTACCGCGACCTCGGCCAGCGAGGCGACGCCATCGACGCCTTCCGCGCCTTCCTCCGCGAATCCGATGATGACCAGGTCAGTGACAGCGATCGCCGCGAAATCATGCGCCAGGTCGAACGCCTCGGGGGCTAAGCCGTGGCTCGCCCCTCGGGGCGGCTCGCTTTCCCCTTCTTCGTTCCTAGGCTTAGCTGCTCTTGAGAGCCGCTTTTCTTTTTCTCTGTACCAAGCATTCATCTCATGGAGACCATTCTCCTCATATCCGCGTCCTCTGCCATGGAGTCTCGCCTCGGCGACCTCCTGGATTCACCGCGGCATATCGCCCGCATCTCCTCCTGGTCCGAGGCCTTTCGTCTCCTCGCCGACGGCAACCCCGCCGCCGTCATTGTGGGACCGCGTCTCGGTGCTTTCGAATATGCCCAACAAATGGCTCAGCTCGACCAATTGCTCGCCTCTGAGGGACGGCCCATCTTTCTCGTCTCTCAAGACCCCGATGATGAGGTGGAGCAATGGCCTTCGATCTTCCCCAGTCTTGAGCAAATTTTCGCCATCCCCGACAGAACCGACGACTGGAATGCCATCGCCCAGGTCCTGCGCTCGGCGCTGGAATCGGCACAATCGGCCTCCTCCAAGCAACAACCCCCCCCTGGGGCCTCCCGAGAGGAGTCCTCCGACGAATCCCGACGCATCGAGATCACCCTCCCCGACGTTCAAAAGGGCCAGCTCGATAACGTCTCTCTCGACCGACTGCTCTACACCTTCTCTTATCGCCAGGTGTCCGGCGTTCTGGGGCTTCGCTCCAACACTATCGACCGTCGCTTCGCCATCGTCGACGGTCAATTTGCGCAGCCTTCGAAACACCATGACGCTGAAGCCCTCACCAGCGCCTTCGCTTGGAATACGGGCTCTTATGCTTTCAAGACCGACTCTCCCAACGCTGAACCCACCGCTTCATTGGCCAAATTGATCGTCGATGGCCTGCGCTATCACAGCCCGCAGCGCCAGTTGATGGAAGGCCTGACCCTTCAATTTCCTCACTTTCCCCAGCGGACCCAACTCCAGGCCCCGGATGGCACCCCCGACTGGCCCATACTCGATGACTTTCTCTCCCTCTGCGATGGCGAGCGCTCCCTGGAAACGATCTTTGGCCAACTCGGCGCTCGCATCAACGACGCCTTTCGCGCCGCCACCTTCTGTCGGGCCTGCGATCTGATCCATTTCGCCGAACAGCCCACCACCGACTCCGTCACCATCGTCTACGACAAAGCGTCCTCCCAGTCGTCCACTGACCCTGCTTCACCGACCCTTGCCAAAACCCGTCGGGCCAACAATCCCGACGACCACGTTGCTCTGGAGGATGACCTCCAGACCAGCTACAACACCATTGAAGACCAATCGGATCATGAGATCTTCGGGCTCTGGAAAGGCTGTGGTCGAGAAGCCGTCAAAGAAGCCTATTACCGCATGGTCAAAGAGCATCACCCCGACGTCTACGGGGGCAATATCAGCCCTGATATCCGCCGCCTGGCCCAGCAGATCTTTGTGGCCATCCGAAAGGCCTATTCGCGACTCCTCAGAACGGAACATGAGCAGACTGTTCCCCCTCCCGATCAGCGCTCCGAGGCGACTCCTGAGCGCCAACAACCGGGCCGAAAGAACCTCCAGACCCTTCGGCCCGACCAATTCGATCAATCCGACCTCGACGCCATCAATCAACCCTCCCGTACACCCCAATCCACGCCCATCGCCATGGGCCGCGAGCCCACTGCCCCTCACCCCACGATCGGGCCCAAGGACAACCCCTCCTCGAAGCCCACCCGAAAAACATCTTCCAAGAGCAAGGACCGACCCTCCTCTAAGCCCCGGCGCCGCCCCACAACCTCTGGTCGGTCCTCCGCCCCTAAACGCCGCTCCTCGTCCCATGGCCTCGGCGACCAGGCCTCCAATCCGGAGTGGCGAAAAAAACAACTGGAACGCCTCCAGAAAAAGAGTTCCGCCAAAGCGCGCCGATCCACCACCAGGCCTGGCTCTTCTCCTTCCTCCGACCCCACCCGCGACACCTTCAATCTGGGCTATAAGCAATTTCGCGACCAGCGCTATAACAAGGCCTTGCCTCACCTCGAAAAAGCCCATCAGGCCGACAAGGACAACCCCCTGTACACCACCTTTTTTGCCTATTGCCTCTTTCAGGTCGACGGCGACAAGGCCAAAGAGGCTCGCTCCCTACTCGAAGAGGCCCTGGAGGCCGGCGATCGCCAATCCCTTCCCGACACCCACCTCTTTCTCGGCCATGTGCTCAAAGCCATGGGCAAAGAAAAGCGCGCCTATCGCCACTTTAGAAAGGTCCGCAACCTCAATCCCTCTAACCGCGACGCCGAACGCGAGATCCGCCTCTACGAAAAGCGCCATAATTCCGAGCAAAAGAAGCAATCCCGTGGAGGCTTCTTTAAGGGCCTTTTCAAAGATTGATCCCCTGCGCCCCGCTCCTCGCTTGCACCTTTGACGACGAAAGCGATAATTAGACCTATAATTGGCCCATCGCTTCTGTCCGTGTTAAAGTCAACGGTGGGCTATCTCACGATCACTGCATCTGTCATGGGACAGCGATCACCGTGGCATTGAGGACTTGTTACTATGGGCAAAATCATCGGCATCGACCTCGGCACCAGCAACTCCTGCGTTGCCGTCATCGACGGAAGCGATCCGATCGTCCTCCCCAATAGTGAGGGCTCTCGAACCACCCCTTCCATGGTGGGCTTTACCGAAGAGGGCGAGCAATTTGTCGGCCAGCAGGCCAAGCGCCAGGCGATCATCAACCCCGAGTTGACGATCTACGACATCAAGCGCCTCATTGGTCACAAATATAAAGATCCCGAGGTCCAGACCTATCAGCAGGCCCTGCCCTATAAGATCGTGGAAAATACCAACGGTGACGCCTGGGTCGAGGTCGACGGCCAGCGCTTTAGCCCTCAGGAGATCTCATCACGCATCCTGCGCAAAATGAAGCAAACCGCCGAGGACTATTTCGGCGAAGAGATCACCGAAGCCGTGATCACCGTGCCCGCCTATTTCAACGACGCCCAACGCAGCGCCACCAAGGACGCCGGTAAGATCGCCGGTCTCACCGTGCGTCGCATGGTCAACGAGCCCACTGCCGCCGCTCTCGCCTATGGCTACGAACAAACCGACGACTCCAACCTGGTCGTCTTCGACCTCGGCGGCGGCACCTTCGACGTCTCCATCGTCCAGATCCGCGGCGGAGTCTTCGAGGTTGCCTCCACCTCCGGTGACAATCACCTCGGTGGCGAGGACTTCGATCGCGCCGTCCTCGACTTTTTGATGGCCCGCTTTGAAGACGAAACGGGCATCGATCTCAGCGAGGATAATATGGCCCTTCAGCGCCTCAAAGAGGCCGCTGAAAACGCCAAGTGCGAGCTCTCCACCATCAGCGAGACCAATATCAACCTGCCCTTTTTGGCCGTCGACGACTCCGGGCCCCAACACCTCTCCCTCGATCTTTCTCGATCTCAGCTCAACGACCTGGTCTACGATCTCGTCGACCGCCTCGACCCGCCCTGTCTCCAGGCCCTCGAGGAGGCCAAGCTATCTCCCTCCGACATCGACGACATCCTCCTCGTCGGCGGCATGACCCGCATGCCTCTGGTCCAGGAGCGCGTCGAGGAGATCTTTGGTCAAAAGCCCCACAAAGGGGTCAACCCCGACGAGGTGGTCGCCAAGGGCGCCGCCATTCAATCCGGCATCCTCGGCGGCGAAGTCCAGGAGGTCATCCTCCTCGACATCACCCCCATGAGCCTTGGTATCCGCGTCAGCGGCGACCGCTTTAGCTCCATCATCAGCAAAAATACCTCCGTCCCCACCTTGGAGACCAAGGTCTTTACCACCACCGAGGACAATCAGGACATCGTCACCGTCACCGTCCTCCAGGGCGAAGCCGATAAGGCCAGCGACAACAAACTCCTCGGCATGTTCAACCTCACTGGCATCGACCCCGCCCCTGCTGGCAAGCCCCGCATCGAGGTCAGCTTCGAGATCGACACCGATGGCATCGTCAACGTCTCGGCCCGCGACCTCAATACGGAGGCCTCCAAATCGATCACCGTCGAGGGCCACTCCGGCCTCTCCCACGAGGAACTTCAGCGGGCCATCGAGCGCAGCCGTGGTGCCGAAGCCACCCCCGCTGAAAAGTCGCTTCAATTCGGGTTAAGCCGCTTCCACCGGCTCCGACGGCGCTCGCTTCGGCGCCCGAAAGCGCATCCTCCAGTCCACGGCCGCAATATCCGTGGGCTCCATGGCATACCACACGTTTTCGCCATGCAGCGGTTCGCTGGAGACGATGAAGTGATTGACAAAGCCCGACTCTGTCATCGCCTCACAAGAGGGTCCAAAACTGGGGCAACTCGCCCGCTCCGGGCACCGATGCTTATACGTGCTATAATACAGCGGCTTTCCACCCTGGTGAGCCAGCATCATATGCCCATTGGTCAAGACAAAGCTGAGGTAGAATTCCTCTTCTTTGGCCCGCTCTACATCGCCGCAATCGAGGCCCGTCAACTCCTCGATTTCATCCACCATCGAGCGCACCGCCTGGATCACATCGCCCAGATCCGTGCCCTTTCGATGCACGTCGAAATAGCGCGCCATATGTGAGATCAGCAGATAAAAAAGCACCTCGCTATCCGTATCGCCCAGAATATAGCGGCGATAAACCGGCGAGATCTTTTCGATGATCGCCTCGCGATGCTGGCTAAATCCGGGCACCTGGCCGTTGTGGCCAAAGATCCAATTGCCAAATTGGAAGGGATGGGAGTTGACCGTCGACACCGTCCCCACCGTCGCCTTGCGAAGGTGGGCGAGCACCGTCTCCGAGGACACGATGCCCGACACCCTCTGAAAGAGGCTATCCGACATCGCCGCGTTGACGCTTTTGATCACATGGGGATATCCCTCCACGTAATAGGCCACGCCCCATCCATCGGGATGGCGCTCACTCTGGTGCATCAATGCATTGTCGGCACTGACCAGGCTGCGATGAACCTGACTGGAAATCACGGAACGAAACCCAAAGAGACGGCACATGGTGGTTCAACCCTCGTGGAAATATCGGGGATAATGGCTGCTATCCCAATTTTAAACCATACCTCTTCAGTAGGCATTCCCTCGCCGCACCGTCAAGGGCCCTCAACTACATCGGGAGTTGTATCGAGGGCTAACCGTCGAACTCTGCGATCATTTCTACGATTCGATCTTGTTCGTCGCGATAAAACCAGGCCCGCCGTGGCGTATCATTAAATAGCACCGAAAAGGCGACCCGCCGTCCCGATGCAGTGGTCAAATAGCCACTGAGCGCCGTCACATTTCGAAGCGTCCCCGTCTTTGCCCTCACATTGCCCTGCGTCGACTCCTCTCTCAACCGATGGCGAAGCGTCCCGTCGACTCCGGCGATGGGCAAGGACGACACAAACTCCGGGCCGAAGCGATGGCGCTGCATCCGCGACAAGAGCGTCACCAACTGCCGAGCACTGAGCAGGTTTCCACCCCATAGCCCACTTCCATTGCCCAACTCGTATTGCCCACTCAACAAGCCCTGGCTGTCTACGGCGTAGCGCAGCCGCGCCTGAGATGCCTCCCAGGTCGAGGGATCGTCGACGTCAAGCGTGCCCAGGAGCCGCAGCAGTTGTTCGGCCATGAAGTTATTGCTCCACTTATTCATCGCCGACACCGTATCGATCATCGGCGACGACTCGTGGCGAAATAGACGCTCTCCATCCGATGGCGCCACGCCCCGGCGGATCTGCCCTTCAAACTCGATGCCCATCATCCGCATCGCCTCGGCGACCACCGCCCCGGCAAAGGCCGGCGGATCGTTGATCCGTCGACGCTGACGCACCTCCGAGGCCCCTGCCCCAATGGTCCCACCGATGGTGATCACCGTTCCCTCCTCGCCGGCCTCCGAGTCCACGTGAATGCGCTGCAGGGAACCCGTCGTCGTCCGCGCCCGATTGACCACTTGCACATAATCATTGGGCGGATCCAGGCGCACTCGCGGTTCCATCCCTGGCCGCTCTCCCGGTTTCACGATCGCTGTGACGGCGTTGAAATTGACCGACACCGCCCCGATCGGCGATCGCCAGGCATCGCCGGTCTCCCTTAGATCAAAGCCCGGCGGCAAATAGCCCCCGTCGAAGACCCCATCATCGATCACCACATCGCCGTCGATCGCCTCCACGCCCTGGACCCTCAACTGCCTGGCCCAATCGAGCATATCCTTAAACAGGATAAAGGCCTCGCCTTCCCCGCGAACATAGAGGTTTTCCACCCGCCCATTGGCTCTGGCATCCGTACTCAACAGAGTCTCCAGCGTATGCTGCGGGCCCAGCTCGTCGAGCACCGCCGCCGCCGTCACCAGCTTCATATTGCTCGCCGGATCCATGAGCCGATCCGCCTCGTGGCTGTAGATCACCTCTCCACTCATCAGGTCTTCCACGTGGATCCCGGCACTAACGCCGCGCATCGACGAGCCGGCCAAAAACTCATCGATCGCCTCCGCGAGTTTCGGGTATAGCGCCGAGACTTCTTCTTCGTCGATGCTCTCATCGACCCGATCGGGATCCTCGACCGAGGGCGCATCCAGCGACGCCGTCGCCGACTCCCCGGCGCTGCCATGACTCATCACCGATGCCATGCACAGCCCCACCACCACCCACCACAATCCGATCTTTTGTCGCTCAATCTTCATCGCGCTCATCCTCGGCCTCATCCGTTTCGTCATTTTGCGGGTGCCCCTCCACTTCATCATCATAGCCGATCTTGTGGTCCTTCTCGACCGCTCCCTTCTCAGATACCTGGCGACTCGCGCGGAGATCGCCCCATAATCGAGCGATCACCACCGCCCAGATCAACGCTCCTATCACCAGCGACGCAATGGCCCACCCCAGATTTATCGTTGCAATCACGACCTACTCCCCCGAAACGACCACCTCACGCTTACCCGCGCCGTCTCTACGCCATCCTCTCGACGACCCACCACTTCATAGCTTCGCTCAAAGCGCTCCGAGCTGCCTTTGGCCTCCTCAAACGCCGCCGCCACCTCTGCTCCCTGATCACATCGAAAGGTCACCGCCGACTCCGCTTTGTCCACAAAATCGGCGCTCACCCCGGTGACAATAAACGACGTCTCCGCCACTTCCAGGGCATCGCGATACAGCACCAATCCTCCCGTCGTCGCCTCCGCCGCCATCAACGACGCCCCAAAATACATCGTCCCAAAGATATTTCGCGTCCTCCACCCAAAGGGCAACTCGATCTCACAGGCCTCCTCGTCCAGGCGCCGAACCCGGGGACCGGCCATCGCCAGAAGCGGCATCTGCGTCCACAGCGCACTCTGAAACAGAGGCCGCGTTCGCATCGCCCGCGACAACGCCCTCGCCTTCCATGAACGCTTGTCTCCACCTTCATTACCTTGCCTCTGACGCTCCATCATCCCATATCTCCCACATGTTATTGATCTTTGCTTTCTCCGCTCCCGCGCTGGTCGGGAGTGACGTGATACCTGTTGTGCAGTATACATGAGCTGGATCTTTTCGCATCGATCACGACCCACTTCACCTTATTTTATTCGATCGCTGTCATGACCGAATCTCTTCCCCAGCTTGGACGCTACGAGTTGCTCCAACGCCTGGCCACCGGCGGCATGGGTGAGATCTATCTCGCCCGTACCCGCGGTGCCGGCGGGTTTGAGAAGCTGGTGATCATCAAAAAGATCCTCCCCCACCTCGCCGAGCGCCAGGAATTCATCACCAAATTCCTCGACGAGGGCCGCACGGTCGTTCAATTGACCCACGGCAATATCGTCCCTGTCTTCGATATGGGCGAGGAAAACGGCGAGTATTTTATCGCCATGGAGTACGTCCCCGGCCTCGACGTTCGCGCCATCCTGGCCAACCTGCGCAAGGCCGACGAACGCCTCTCCATCGCCCACGCCCTTCATATCGGCGCCGAGGTCTGCAAGGGCCTCGACTATGCCCACCGCAAGACCGACGACCAGGGCCGCCCCCTCCACATCGTCCACCGCGACATCAGCCCCTCCAACGTCCTCATCTCCCGCGAAGGCGAGGTCAAACTCATCGACTTCGGCATCGCCCGCGCCGCCGACAAGGTCGCCAAGACGGCCACCGGTCGCATCCAGGGAAAATGCTGCTACATGAGCCCCGAGCAGGCCCGGGGAAAATCCCTGGACGCCCGAAGCGACATCTTTTCTACCGGTCTTCTGATCTACGAAATGCTGACCCTGGAGCGTCCCTTTGACGGCCGCTCCGACCTCGAGAGCCTGGAGCTGGTGCGCCAATGCGATATTTCTCCTCCCGGCGTCCACCGCCCGGCGATCCCTGAATCCATCGACCGCATCCTCCAGAAGGCCCTGGCCCAGGACCCCGACGATCGCTACCAGAACGCCGACGCCCTCTTCGTCGAGCTCCAACAAGCCCTCCATCACCTCGGCCACACCGTCACCAGCCACCAGTTGGCCAACGCTCTCAAACCCCACTTCGACGACCAGATCGAGCCTCCGTCGGACTCCCAACCCCTAGATCTAGACGCCGCGCTGGAACAACAACTCCAGGCCTTTGACCCCGATCAATCCAACCCCAACACCGCTTCACTCGGTCTCGCCTGGACGGCCACCAGCGCCTCCTCGACTCCCGTCGCACGACCTCAGGGCACCGACGGAAACCTCATCCAATCCTCCCCATCGCCGTCCAGCTCTTCCACGCTCACCGACGATTCCTCCTCCCCAAATCTCTATGGCCGTGCCAGTGTGATCGTCGCCGTCGCTACGGCCGCGCTCTTTGCCATCCTCCTGCTCCTGGAGGCCATCGACACCACCGAGGAGTCGGCGACCCTCGACCTGGAGAGCGATCCCCCGGGTGCTCAGATCATCCTCGATGGCGACGCCCTCGCCGGGCGCTCCACGCCCGACACGCTGACCCTCAATCCCGGCACCCACCGCATTGAACTCCAGGCCGACGGCTACGAAGCTCGCCAATTTCGCGTCGATCTCGACGCCGGTGAAACGCGCACCCTCAGCCCCGACGATCTTCGCCTGACCCCTGCGGCCACCCCGCCTCGACGCTTTACCATCGACGCCTCTCCCTCCTCGACGCGCCTGCACATCGATGGTGAAGCCGTCGGCTCTCTTCCCATCGACCTCGATCTTCGACCCGACGAGAGCGCCGAACTTCAATTTCGACACGACGATTGCCGAGACTACCGCACCGACCTCGCTGGCGATCGCCAGCGCCAGCGCTTCTTCGTGGAACTCGATTGCGACGAGCCCGACTCTAACGACGTCGACGCGCCCACCGACCAGGCCCCTGTCCAACAGGCCGACGAACCCTTGCCCCCCATCGCCATCTCCAGCGATCCCGCCGACGTCGACATCACCTGGAACGACCAACACCTGGGCACCACTCCCCTTGAGGTCCCGCGCCCCGACTCCACCGTCGATCTCGTCGCCCACCGCGAGGGCTACGTCCCCCTCCAAAAAACCCTTGCCCCCAACGAACTCAACGAGGAGCTGATCCTCGAGTTGGAGGCCAGGCCTCAGGGCTGCCTCCACTTTCGCGCCCTCTATCCCGCCCACAACCGCATCGCCATCAATGACCAATGGCTCGACGGCCGCCACATGGCCCTTCGCAACCACGCCCTCCCCGCCGGCGAGCACCAGATCACCGTCCACCACCCGGAAAGCGATCGCCGCGAGACCTTCTCCGTGGACATCGAACCCGGCGACGACTGCAAGGTCCTCACCGTCTGGGATGAGGACTAGAACACAAAAAACGCCGCCACCTTTGAAGTGACAGCGTTTTTCTTTTTCTCTCTTCGCCTCTACCGCCTCACGTCGCGCGGTGCGTCGTGTAGGGCAGAAATCCAATCTGACGTGCCCGCAGGATCGCCCTGCGCAGCTTGCGCTGATTTCGCGCCGTCACACCCGTGATCCGCCGAGGCAAAATCTTGCCCGTCCGCGTCACAAAGAGCTTGAGCAGCTCCGGGTTCTTATAGTTGAGCTCCCACGAGGGATTTTCCTCAAAGGGATCGACCTTGCGGCGTCGCCGCCAGTTGATGCGTGGGTATTTCGACATGATGGTTCCTCATCGCAAATTGAATATAGGCCACCCAGGCGCCTGCGATCCCGGTTGGCCGGTATCCAAGCGTTGTCCTGTGGCAGCTTTAATTGATCTTCTTTTCCACGAACTCGACATGCTTTCGGGCCACCGGATCGTACTTCTTGAGGCGAAGCTTGTCCGGGGTCTTCCGCTTATTCTTCTTGGTCGTATAAAAATAACCGGTGCCGGCCGTGGACACGAGCTTGATTTTTTCTCGCATGGCACTTTCTCCAGATCACAAAAACGCGTGCTCTTCGCTCCCCGTGGGGAGGACGAAGGCGGTCAATTACTTGCCCCTTCACAAAGGGGGCAATGTCATAGCGGTCCCATCGCTCAAAAGCAAGGGCACAACGCCACCTCTCCATTCCACGCCCTTTTGCCCCCTTCACGCGATCGCTCTCAACGCTACAAATCCCTACTCCCGATCGCGGTTACGGCCTAGACACTCGTTGAGTCCTTCGATAGGATTCTCAGGAATCTGCCCTCAGAAGCGGTACCACGTTCTCCCTGGAAGGATTAGATCTATGGGCACCCCCCAAACCCCCCTTTGCCACGGCGCTCTTCTCGGCGCCTCTGCGCTGCTCGCCCTGGGCCTCGTCGCCTGCAACGAGCATCCCGTCTCCCTGACTCAGGCCTCCGGTGACGTCGAAACCGTGGTCACCCAGGGCCTGGGCGGCAACCAATTGGACATCCTCTGGATGATCGACAACTCCGGATCCATGTGCCGCTCGCAGAGCATTCTGCGCGACGGCATCGACGAATTCGTCGATATTCTCGACGGTGGCGAACTCGACTTCCACATCGCTGTGACCACCAGCCACTTGCTCGACTGCGACGAACTCGATCCCGAGGAACAGCCATTACGATACTTTCAGGCCTGTGTTTACGAACCCGTGGCCAGCGCTGGCCGGCTTCAAGCCACTCCTCAACCAATTCCTGGTCCCGATGACCGTTGCTACCACCCTATCGATCAGAATGCAGAACCGATCATCGACGAGTTCGACCCCATCATTGAGTCTGTCGAGACCTCCGTCAGTTGCACCGAAAACCCCGGCGACTACGAGCATCTGCTTAATTTCGACGACCCGGAGTGGGAGCGCCATCTGCGATGCACTGGTGAAATCGATAACCCTCTCGACCCCTCGGATTGCACAGGCGATGAAGATTTCGAAGATCTATTTCCCGCCTCCTCCGACTACCGCGATATCGATCTGGTCCTTCGCTCCGAAGACTATATCCTCACCGCCGACGACGTCGCTGATCGACCAGACCTGAGTGATGACGATGTGGGATCGCTGGACACCGAGCGCTTTCGCCAGGACTTTTCCTGCATGAGCCTCGTCGGTACGCGGGGCTCCGGTTACGAACAGGGGCTGGCGGCCGCCACGCTTGCTCTCTCCCCGGAGTTAACCGGTGGCGCCGACACCACCCCCGATCAGCGCGACGAATTTCCCAATGCCGGCTTTTTGAGAAGCGACGCCCAAACCAGCGTCATCTTTGTCAGCGACGAAAACGATTGCAGCGTCGACGACGACTTTAACTATCTGTCTCCCTGCGATGTCAACGAATGTTCCATTCAGGAAAATCGCCTCCGCCAGGGCCTCGAAAGCTCCATGTTCCCCATCGAATCGCTCTACACCGACTTTGTGATCAATATCCTGGGCAATAAACGGCCAGAACTCGCTGAACAATTCAACGAGATCGCTCAGGATAACGACAGCATTGACCATATCGACGACCTCGCTTTCGACGATCCCCTTCGCCTCGAGATCGAGGGCTATACCTCCTCCATCTTGCCGGCCTCCATCCACGGCGCCTTCCAAGACCTCGACGAATCCGCCGCCATCCTCGGCGACGACATTCCCCTGGAGTGCCCGGAAGCGGAGGACAGTTCTCAGGGAAGTCCCTGGGAAGTTCCCACATCTTGCCTCACTCCGTTCGGACGGGCCTGGTCCGGTCACCGCTACGCCTTTTTCCTCCAAAAATTCCCCCAATTCTTCCCCTTCGATGAGGAAGAAGGCGCCCCCATTGGCGGCGAGATCTGCAGCGACTTTGCACCGGTAATGCGGGAGTTGGCCGATTTTATTCTGGCCGAAGCCACAGGCTGCGTCACTGACGTCTATCCCTGCCAGGGTCTCAGCGACACGGGTTGTCCCAACCACCGCTATTCCGGTGAGCCGGGAAGCTGTGTGCCCTACCGCACCAACGTGCTCGTCACCCCCGTGCTCTCCACCCTCAACGCCGCCGACATCGATGGCGTCGATGCCGCCCAACTCGACGCCTTCATCGACCTCGCCAGCCAGGATGGCATAGCCGTCGAAAATGCCGTCAGCAACCCCGACCTGGGCCTCGACCTCGACGCTCAGAACGCCCTGCTCGACGCCATCGACCAGCGCATCGCCGAGGACGAGGACGCCGCGTTCTATTGCGACACGGGCCTGGAAGCCCGCCTCTCCGCCGCCGACAACGATAGCCTCACCCTCGAAGACCTGGAGGCCACCGGCTATTGCATCGACGAGGATAGCAGCGACCCCTCGCTGCCCGAGAGCTGCGTCATCAATCCGGAGCGATTCCTCTGGGCCACCTGTGAGGGCAATGGCCTGCGCGTCAACTGGAATGATACCGAGGCCGACCAGATCATCGGTGACTTCGACCTCTTGATCCGCTATGCAAGCACCCGCACCGCCGGAGGTGAATCCTCCGCGCAGAGCGATGCCAACAATCAGGACGATGGCAACAACCAGGACGACGTCGATAATCAGAACGACGACTGAGCGCCAGTAGACGTGCCTTGAATATTTCGGGCTAACATAGAGTCCCATTGTTGTGGCCGAGCGGAGGGCCTTATTCCTCCGCTCGGCCTTTTTTATCGTAATAAGAGTTTTCACTCACAAACATTGACACTTCGCGTCTTGGCACAAAGTTTGGTCGCACCTATTCTCCAATGAGCATTTCCATTGGTGGAATGCTTTGGACCCTCATCGAGTTAACCACCGGGTTCCTGATGGGGCTGGCCCCTGGTAGTTGAAGCACTGACTGACGGAGCGAATATGTGGAACAAGGGTTCATCCGAGACGAATCCCCGGGTGCGCAAACAGCGCGACCAGTGGAGAGTTCGCCTCAAAAAGGAAGTCCCCGGCCACTTCTGTAGCTCCTGCTTGTCGCTGTGTTTTATCGATGACCCGTTTTGCGTTCACTGCCAAGAGTCCGAACCCGATGAGGGCTGGCCTCCCGTTGACACCTCCAACGACCCCTGGCTCGGCGAGGCGATCAACGATCGCTACCTGATCGCCTCCGCCCTCGGTCGGGGTTCGTCGGGCGATGTCTACCGCGGCGAATCCCTGTCCATCAGCCGCGAATTTGCCATCAAGATCATCGCCACCGATCGCCAGCACGGCGAGGCCGAGCGCGTCATCGAGCGGCTCAACCGCGAGATCGAGGCCCTCAGCCGCCTTCGCAATCCCCACATCGTCTCCATCTATGAAATCCTCGACCTTCGCGGCCGCTACGTCGCCGCCGTCATGGATCTCATCGAGGGCCAGACGCTGGAGAGCGCCGTCGAGGATCACGGGCCGATGTCCGTCTCCCGCGCCCTCCCGCTGCTGCGCCAGATCTCTAACGGCATCTACGGCGCCCACCAGGCGGGCATCATCCACCGCGATCTCAAGCCCGAAAACCTGATGGTCGAGCGCCTCCCGGCGGGCGACGACTTCATCCATATTCTCGATTTTGGCATCGTTCGCCTCACCGACGATACCAGCACCAGCTTGACCCACGGCTTCATCGGCACCCCGCTATACGCCAGCCCCGAGCAGGCCACCGCCAAACCCCTCGATCATCGAAGCGACATCTACAGCCTGGGAGCGATCCTTTTCTTCTTGCTCACCGGCCGTCCCCCATTTCCCTCGGAAAACGTCTACGACGTCCTCCGCATGCACGTTCGCAAGCCCGCTCCCACCCTCAGCGAAACCGTCCAGGGCCACGACTTCCCCGTCGCCCTCGAGGAGTTGGTGGCCCGCATGCTCTCTAAATCTCCCGACGATCGCCCCGACGATCTGACCAAGGTTATCCACCAGATCGACCGCATCGCCCACCAGTACCTCAGCGAAAATAGCCGCGAACCCGAGCCACGGCACACCACACAAGCCTCACCGCCTTCCGTAGACGAAGATCGCCCCGACCAGAGCGAATCCCGCGCTCCCTCCTCTGGTGTACTCACGGTCCCCGAAAATTTTCAGGCCGGTAAGGGCAAAAAGCGCAAGCGCCGCCAGACGCCTCCCTCCGGCAAATTTCGCGCCCCTCGCCTGGGCGGTGTCTCCTCCAGTCAAGACGCCGCCGAGTCCAATGACGAACCCACCGAGTCCGCTCACGACCCCGCTGATAGCTCTCCCTCTCGGCCCACCGCTCACACGCCTATCTTCCAACGCCAGGCCACCCCCAGAGACGGCTCTCCTTCTGTGAATGCCGTCTCCGGACAGATCACCTTCCACGGCACGGGAAGCGAGGACTCCGCGGCCACCGCCCTTCCCTCGGCGAATTATACGCTTAAATCGACGATTTCTCAGATCGTCGCCGACTACGGATCAAGCGGCCAATTTGCTTTGCTGGAACGCGATATCAATCAGCTTCGCCTCTTCCAATCCAATGCCACTCCCCCTCGCCAGCTACACCCCTCTCACAGCTCCCCACTCGAGGCCCTGGCCCTGGCCAACAAACGCCTCATCGTTGGTCATGGCGACGGCACGATCGCCCAGATCGATCTCGACAACGGGGGCGACCGAAAGCTCTACCAGGACATCCGGCGGGTCCCCATCACCGCTCTCGCCATCGCCGAAGACCCGGGCGCCATCCTCGCCGGATCGCACTCCGGTCGCCTCTACTATCACCACCCCCATCGTTCCGGCTCCTCCAGTTGGAAACGCATCGGGCCTTCGGGAGCCCCCGTCCAGGACGTCGCCCTCTCCGAAGACGGCGACACGCTCGCCGTCGGTCGCTCCAACAACACCGTCGAGATCATCAATAGCTCCAGCCCTCGCTCCCCGATGAGCAGCTTCTCCGTCGACGCCCCCATCCGCTCCATGGCCATTTCGCCGGACCAATACCTGCTGGCCGCTGCTCTCGTCGATCGCTCCGTGGTCCTGCTGCAATTGCCCACAGGGCGCAAGATGCTGTCTTTGGAGACCGAAGAGGTGGAGGTGTTGGCCATCAACTTCTCGCCCACCGGCAACCCCATCGCCGTCTGTTCCATCGACCGTCAAATCCGTCTCCTGGAATTTGAACAGATCGGGTCCATGGCCTCCCGACGAAACTCCTGAGCATAAACCTTGCCCCAAACCCCCGCCGGCAGTAAGGTAGGTAGCGTTATACGCGAGCTTATTGATTCATATGGCGAGAGTACCTCTTGTTTGGAGGCCTCGCCCAACCACCTGCCAAGACGTGGAACGGGGTCCCAACGTGTCCATCACATTACAATACGCCGGAAGTACTGACGTCGGAAAAAAACGCGGCCACAACGAGGACAACCTCTGCCTGGTCCCCGAGGAAAATCTCTACCTCGCGGCCGACGGCATGGGCGGTCACGCCAGTGGTGAGGTCGCTTCCGAGATCGCCGTCGAGACGGTGGCCCAATTTTTCAAGGATACCGCCGACGATAAGGAGTTGACCTGGCCCTACAAGATGGAAAAGGATCTCAACTACCAGGAAAATCGCCTGGCCGCCTCCATCAAGTTGGCCAACCTGCGCATCTTCGAGGAGGCCGAGGGTAATCCCGGTCAGCACGGCATGGGCACCACCATCGTCGCCACTCACGTCACCAACGGCCTCGTCTACTTTGGCCACGTCGGCGACAGCCGCATCTATCGCCTCCGCGACGGCGATCTCGAGCAGGTCACCGACGACCACTCCCTGCTCAACGACTACATCAAGATGAAAGATCTCAGCGAGGAGGAGATCGAGAATTTCCCCCATAAAAATGTCATCGTCCGCGCCCTTGGCATGAAGGAGACCGTCCAGGTCGATGTCAGCCACGAACGCCCGGAAGATGACGACATCTATCTGCTGTGCTCCGATGGCCTCTGCGACATGCTCAAGGACGACGAGATTCGCGACATCATGCGCAAGGAACGCGACAATCTCGAGTCCTGCGTCGACGCCCTCATCGACGCCGCCAACGAAGCCGGCGGAAACGACAATATCACCGTCGTCCTCGTCCAAGTCCTACGCGACGATTAAGCGTTTCTCAACGGGATACTATCGCTTATGGCTGACTCGCTCTCCGACATCTCCGAAGGCCATACCCTGACCACGCCTCGGGTGGTCATCGTCACCGGATTGAGCGGCTCCGGCAAAAGCACGGCCATCCGCGCCCTGGAGGACATGGGCTTTTTCTGCATCGACAACCTCCCCATTCCCCTGGTCCCCAAGGTGTTGGAGTTGGCCCAGGCGGCCACCAACCCCCAGCAGCAGTGGCGCGAGTTGGCCTTCGTCATCGACACCCGCGACCACCTCCACCTCGACCAGGCGGAGACCATGATCGGCCAACTCCGCGACGAGGGGGTCTCCCTACAGATCCTCTTTTTGGAGGCCGATGAAGAAGAACTCGTTCGCCGCTTCAGCGAGACCCGCCGCCGCCACCCCTTGAGCGATGGAGACACCGTTCGCGACGGCCTGAGCCGCGAACGCCAGCAACTTGAAACCCTGCGCGCTCACGCCGACACCGTCGTCGACACCACCAAGCATACCGTTCACACCCTCAAGGCACTGCTCAAGGAGCACTTCTCCGACGACGAGGCACCGGCCCTGACCGTCACCGTCCTCAGCTTTGGCTTCAAGCACGGTCTTCCCCCGGAATGCGACCTCGTCTTTGATCTCCGCTTTTTGCCCAACCCCTACTTCATCGACGAGCTTCGTCCCCAGACCGGCCTCGACGAGCCGGTCCAAGACTTCGTGCTCGGCCTCTCCGAATCCACCCAATTTCTCGCCCACTTTCAGCAAATGACCGATTTCATGCTCCCCATGTACGAGCGCGAGGGCAAGAGCTACCTCACCATCGGCATCGGTTGCACGGGCGGCAAACACCGCTCTGTGGCCATGAGCGAAACCATCGGCGAGCGCCTCCGCGCCCGGCAATGGCGCGTCAACATCCGTCACCGCGATGTGCCCCGCTACCTCGACGGCGACGACCTGCCCACCCAATCTTCATAAGTCCTCTGCATGCCACGACATCGACGTATCATCCTCGCCGCGACCTTGCTGGCCCTCTCCCTCGCTGGCCTCGCCTGGTGGATCTCCTCCTCTCCGGATCCCGACGATCCCACCGCCCATATGAGCGATGAGGAGATCCTCGCCGCCGCCCAGGCCTTCTACGACAGCCGTCCCTACTACGAACGGCCCTTCCCCTACTCCGAGGTTCCCGAGGGCTTGCCCGACCTGCGCTCCGAGACCTGCGGCCAATGCCACGGCGACATCCACCAGGAGTGGTCCATCTCCACCCACGCTCGCGCCTGGAAGGACGACGCCCAGTACATGGAAGAACTCGCCAAGGCCCGCGGCGAATATTACGACGACCAACAAGAAGACTACGGCTGGCTCTGCGTCACCTGCCATACCCCGATGATCAACCAACTCGAGGAATTGGTCATCGGCCTGGAGGACGATCAGATGGGCTTTCCCATCCTCGTCGACAACCCCTATTTCGACGAAGAACTCCAGGACGACGCCATCGGCTGCGCCACCTGTCACGTCGAAGACGGCATCGTCTACGGCCCCCGCGGCGACACCGACGCTCCTCACCCCGTGGCCAAAGACGAGGACCTGACCAACGAGCGAAATTGCGTCCAATGCCACCAGGCCGAGGCCAACTACTACCCCGACGACATGTACGCCTGTTTTTTTACCACCGGCACTGAATGGGCCGATAGCCCGGCCGCCGAAAAGGGCAACCACTGCCAGGACTGCCACATGCCGCCCACCCAGCGGCCCATCGCCGACACCCTGGACGCTCCCACCCGCGACACCCGCCACCACTATTTTGGGGGCTCCCTGATCCCCAAGCATCCGGACTTCGAAGAGGAGATCAAACCCCTTCGTCAGATGTTTGGCTCCGGGGCCACCCTCTTTTTCGACACCGATCCCGACGACCACCTGGCCCTTCGCGTCTACAATGAATTCGCCGGCCACATGTTCCCCACCGGCGACCCCGAACGCCACGTCGAGATCGACATCACCCTCCGCGACGCCGACGGCCAATCGCTAGAGCCCATCCACCAGCATATCGGCGCTCGTTACCAGTGGTACCCCGAGCTCAAACTCCTCTCCGACAACCGCATCGATCCCGGCGACTCCCTCTTCGTCGATATCGACTGGCCCGACGACCCCTCGGCCTATCCCCTGGAAGTCGACGTCGAGGCCCACAAATACCGCATGTACCAGGAGGATTTTGACTACCACGGCCTTGAGGGACGCTACGTCCGCGGCCGCGACTTCCACTATTCCACCTGGACCATCGAGGCCGACGATCCCACCCAGCCTAAAGCCTCGCTGGTCTCCATCGACGATGACTGGGGCCCGCGCGATACCCTGGAGCCACCCACGGACATCCCCTCCAACCGCCCTTCTGACTCCGACGATCGGGAGTAGCCCGGATTAGGCTTGTAGACGACGGTGTCTAGCTTTTTTGCTTAAGGTCCGCATCTATGACGCCGATCGCCCAGGAGCCGTGATGGTCGACCAACGCCCTTTAACTGCTCAAGAAACTCCTCGCCCCTGGTGGCACCTCGCCCCCTGGCCCATCCACACCCTCCACGAAGACGGCACTCCCACCGCCCCCAACCGGGAACTCTGCGCTGCCCTGGGCCTCGGTCACTCCGCCTCCTCCAACGGCGGTGGCCTTCTGCCCCTGGTGCCCTCGGGCACCCAACGCTTGATCCATCAGGCCGTCCACGAGCCAGCTCCCCCCAGCGCCTATCGCGAGTTGGCCTTGAGCTATCGCCATCGCAACGGCACTCCCATGATGGCCCACGCCGCCCGCATCGGCCCCCTGGACGGCACCCATCCGCCCCTGGTGATGCTCGAAGGCCTGGAGCCCCGCCCGCCCATCGAGCGCGCTTCGCTTCAGGCCCGCCTGGGCGCCCTGATCGCCCACGACCTCAATAACGTCTTTACCGTCGCGCGAAGCTTTATCGATCTCAGCTTGCGCCGCCGCCTCCCCATCGAGCGGGCCACCCCCTATCTGGAGCGGGCCATCGGGGCCATCAACCACGGCATTCGCCTCAACGAAATCCTCCAGACCTTCTCCCATCCCGAGGTCCTCGGCCCCCTGGAGACCTGCGACCTCCACACCCTCATCGAGGAGATGCGCCCCTTTATCGGTCGCCTCCTCCAGCCCGGACCGGCCTGGCAGATCGACGTCGCCCCCGGCCTCGACCCCATCGAAGCCCGCAGGACGGGCCTCCAACGCCTGCTCCTCGACCTCTGCGTCAACGCCTACCGAGCCTGGCCCCGCACCTCCACCCTCTGCCTTGAGCTTCGCCCCACGCCGGGCAACGCCGGCCACCTCCTCATCAAGGCCTATCCCCTTGGCCACGCCCCTCCACAGGGCCTTCCACCGCGCTTCGATGCCCTCTTTTGCCGCCGTCAGGTCAGCCCCAGCGCCCGCCGCGACCCCCTGTTTATCGACGGCATCCTCCCCCATCGCCAGGTCGCCATCGACATCTCTGCCAGCGCCCTGAGCGCCTGGCTCCACACCGATCCCCCCGGCCAGGCTGCCCGCCACTAAAGTGTTCGCCACCTCGCTTCCATTGCCTCCTCATCACGCTGCCCTTATTCTGCGCCCGATTTGGATCCACAGCGTGAGGAGTTCCATGCCTGGTATTGGCATCATTACCAACCCCCATAGTCGTCGAAATAAGCGTTACCCTGAGCGCATGCGTCGCCTGGGCTATATGTTGGGCCGCCATGACACCTACGAGTTGACCAACCGCATCGAAGATATCGAAGCGGTGGCCCGCGAATTCAAGGCCAACGACATCGACATACTGGCCCTCAATGGAGGTGATGGCACCAACCACGTCACCCTGAGCCAATTTATCGAGGTCTACGGCGACGACCCCTTGCCCAAGATTGCTCTGTTGCGCGGCGGCACCATGAATACCGTCTCCAACGCCCTGGGGATCCGCGGCAAACCGTCGACATTGCTCGCCAACCTCGTCGAAAAATACTATACGGGACGTCCCTTCGAGACCTCGATGCGCGACATCCTCAAGGTCACCGACGACGAGCGCTCGCGCTACGGCTTTATCTTCGGCAACGGCCTGGTCGCCAATTTTTTAGAGCTCTACTACGATACCGATGACCCCAGTCCCGCCACCGCCGCCGTCCTGCTCACCAAGGCCATCGCCACCCTGCCCGTCGGTGGTGGCGAGTTGATCGAGTCCATCATCCGTCCCTTTCGAGCCAGCATTGAGATGCCCCACGAGACCTGGCCCGAACGCGATTACTCCGCCGTCATCGCCTCCACGGTCGACCAGATCGGGCTGGGCTTTCGTCCCTTTATCCGTTGCCAGGAAAAAGAGGGCACTTTTCATCTGCTCGGCGTCACCTCCGGTGCCTTCGGCGTCACCACCTCCTTTCCCCGCATTCGCCTCGGCCTTCCCCTCAACGAGGATAAATTCCCCTCCGAGGTCGCTCCTCGCGCCATCTTTCGCTCTCCGGACCCGATCAGCTATACCATCGACGGCGACATGCACATCGCCGACAGTGGCGAAGTCACCCTTGAATGCGGCCCACGCCTCGAGATCATCATCAAATGAGTCCCCCCCAAGACCAGACTCGTATCCTCGTCATCGACGACGAAGAGAGCATCCGTCATATGCTCCAGATGCTTTTGGGCAAGGAGGGTTGGCACGTCGAGGTCGCCGAAGATGGCCAGGAGGGCCTCAAGCGACTTATGACCCGCGACTTCGACCTTCTCCTGTGCGACGTGCGCATGCCCGAACTCGGCGGTCTTGAGCTCCTGGACCACATCCAGTCTCGGTCCATCGACACTACCGTCATCGTCATGAGCGCCTTTGGCAGTCGAGAGATGGCCATCGATGCCCTCAAGCGCGGCGCCTACGACTATATCGACAAGCCCTTTCAGAAGGACGAGATCCTGCTGACCGTGGTCAAGGCCATCGAACACCTTCGCCTGACCCGCGAAAATCAGGCCCTGCGCCGCCAGGTTGACGAGCGCCGCGGCCTCCAGCGGATGGTCGGCCAGAGCCCGGCCATCGAGCGGGTCCTCTCCATGATCGAGAAGGTGGCCAGCTTCAAATCCACCGTCCTCCTCACCGGCGAATCGGGCACCGGCAAGGAATTGGCTGCCCGCGCCCTCCACGACTGCTCGCCCCGGGCCGACCAACCCTTCGTGGCCATCAATTGTGGGGCCATCCCCGCTGATCTGCTCGAGAGCGAGCTCTTCGGCCACGTCAAAGGCGCCTTTACCGACGCCTCCACCGACAAGGAGGGCCTTTTTCGAGCCGCCGACGGTGGCACCCTGCTCCTCGACGAGATTGCCGAGCTTCCCCAGAACCTCCAGGTCAAATTACTGCGTGTTCTCCAGGAAGAGGAGATCCGCCCCGTGGGAAGCTCCCAACCCCTCTCCGTGGACGTGCGCATCATCGCCGCCACCCTCCACGACCTGGAACAGCTCGTCGACCAGGGCGACTTTCGCCAGGACCTCTTCTATCGCCTCCACGTCATCGGCATCGATATCCCGCCTCTTCGCCAGCGCCGAAGCGATATCCCCCTGCTCGTCGATCACTTTCTGGCCCGCCAAAATCAGCGCCTCAACACCGCCGTCAAAGGGGTCACCGACGCCGCCTTGGACCTCCTCATGGCCTACCACTGGCCCGGCAATATCCGCGAGCTCCATAACTGCATCGAGCGCGGCGTCGTCATCTGCGAGGGCGAACGCATCGGCGTCGACGACCTTCCCCCCACCATCGCCGACGCCGACCCCACCTACGACACCCTCTTTGACAGCGACGAGCTCTCCATTAAGAAGATGTCTGCCCGACTTGAAAAACACCTCATCACTCGAGCCCTGGAAGAGACCGACGGCAATCGCACCCATGCCTCCAAGCTTCTCGAGATCAGCCACCGCGCTCTCCTCTATAAGATCAAGGACTACGACATCGATCTTTGAGCGCTTTCACTTCATTTTCCAACAGAGACCTTCATGTACCAAGATGACATCGATCGCATCGAAGCCCGCCTCCAATCCCTTCAAGAGGACCACGCCCTCACCGATCGGGCCGTGGCGGCGGCCATCAAGCTCTTCGTCAGCACCGGTGACTTCCCGGATCTCATCGACGGCAACGACGAGGTCGAGGAGTTCTTGCTCGACATGGCCTGGCTGCTCTTTCTCGCCGCTCCTGCCGAGCATCCCCGTTATATGCTGGTGTCCTCCATGCACCTGGGGCTGGTGCTCAACGACGATCGCGACCTCGCCTCCTTTTTCGAAGAGTTGCGCACCCTCGACTCCAGCAAACCCCTCGATGGCCCCCAGTGGCTCCAGAGCTATCGCAAGACGGGCGCCAAACCGCTTCCCGACGACCACGAGCGACAGGCGACCATCAAGCGCCGCTTCGCCCGCGCCCGACAACTGCTTCAGGAACACCACGAGGCCGTCGTCGAGTTTTCTCAAGGCCTCATCGACCAGATGACCGAGGCCTTCGACGACGACGTCGCCAAAGGCCAACTGTCTCCGCTGGGCGACCCCTACACCGCCATCATCGACGATATCGATGACGCCATCGAAGACGCCGACCAACGCCAACAAGAGGGCGACCTCGTCGGCGCCAAGGCCATCTACTCCGCCGTCCTCGACGAGCAGAGCGACCACCTCTACGCCCGCACCCAGCGCGGCGTCCTCCGCGCTGCCCTGGAGAACCTCGACGGCGCCATCGACGACTTCGACGCCGTCCTCGAGGCCGACGAAGACCACCTCATGGCCCTCCTCAACCGCGGCCTCGCCCGCCACTCCCTCGGCGATATCGACGCCGCCCTCAACGACTACAACCGGGCCCTGGAGCAGGTCGACGACAACCCCGAATTGTGGACCAATCGCGGCATCGCTCACTTCTCCAACCAGAGCTTTGACGCCGCCCTCAATGACTTTAATCGCGCCATCGACATCGACGACCAGATGGCCGAGGCCTACTTTCAACGCGCCAATGTCCACCGCGTCCTCGGCGACGTTGGCCGCGCCCTCAACGACTACGCCTCCGCCATCGAGCTGCGACCGGACTTCGTCGACGCCTACTCCGCCCGCGGATTTCTCTTTCTCCAGATGGAAGACGTCGACCAGGCCTTCCCCGATCTCAACCGCGCCATCGAACTCCAACCCTCCGACGCCGCCCTCTACTACAACCGGGCCCACGCCCACCTCTTGGCCGACGCCCCGCCAAAGGCGATCGACGACTACAGCCGCGCCCTGGAACTGGATCCCGAAGACGTTGAAGCCCTGGCCAACCGCGGCGCCGCCAAGATGATGGAGGGCGATCTCGACGGCGCCGTCGACGACTGGGAAACCGCCATCGCCATCAACCCCTATTACCCCACGCCCTATCTCAAACGAGCCTCCATGTGGATC
The DNA here is from genome assembly GCA_964415785.1 of uncultured Bradymonadales bacterium. Lineage (GTDB taxonomy): Bacteria > Myxococcota_A > Bradymonadia > Bradymonadales > Bradymonadaceae > SLJM01. Next base: position 18,925 of record CAYQBU010000008.1, on the reverse strand, counting down.
GCCACCGAGCACTTCGACGAGGCCATCCAAGACCTCCAGATCGCCCTCGACAACGCCCCCAACGACTGGCCCTACAGCGCCAAGGTCGAGGAGACCCTCCAGGACCTACTCGCTGATCACGGCGACGACTGAGCCTGGATGCGCTGCTGCATCGACTCAAAGCGCGACCGGTTGCGCTCTGTGGGGACCTCGTCGAATTCCGCGATCTGCTCCTGAATATTCTGGACCCGCTCCGCTGGATTGGGGTGGGTCGACAAAAAGGCCGGTGGCTGCGGCGCCTCGCCGAGCTTGGCGAAAAAATCGATCAACCCACCGGGGTCGTAACCGGCGTCCACCACGTAGCGCACTCCCCAGTAGTCGGCGTCGCGCTCGTTGGACCGACTATAGCTGAGCATAAATCCCTGCTGAGCCACGGCCGTCACCAGTTGACGCAATAGTCCCGGCTCTTCGCCGAACGCCATCTGGCTGATGATCTCCGTGCTGTAGATCGCCACCAGCCGCTGGGCGATATGGCGCCGCGTCACGTGCGCCACCTCGTGGCCCATCACTCCCGCCAGCTCCGCCTCATCGTCCATCGCCAATAGCAATCCCGTAAACACGTAAATACCCCCTCCCGGAATGGCGAAGGCATTGACCATGTCATCGTCGTCCACCAAAAAGAACTCAAACTCGATCCCCTCCGGCACCTCGGCCTCCCTCACCATCGAGTTGCCGAGCATGGTGATATAGCCCACCAACTCCTCGTCGTCGTGAAGGTCGAGCTCTCGTTCCAGCTCCACCTTCATCTCATCGCCCAGCTTATTTTCCTCGGACACCGGCACCAGCCTGTCTGCCGCCGTGCTCCCAAAGATCGTCGAACATCCGCTGCCGCTCATCGCGAGCAGGCTCACCACCACCATCCAAAACGCTAACCAGCTACTCTTCATCGTCATCTCCGGATATCCTAAATCGTTGGGCTTCGGGAATGCACTCCCGCGCCTCGTGTTTATTATCAACCCCGGTGTCCATCGCTCTCTTCCCGAGGAGTTCCACTATGTGCATGATTTGCGTCGATTTTCAAAACCAACGCATGACCGCTGGCGAAGCCCGCCGGGCGCTCGGCGAGATGGCCCCTTCGCTGGACGATGAGCATGTCGAGCACCTTCAGGAGCTGATCGCCGAGGCTGAGGCCGCCGAAACTGACGACGGTGACAGCGACGGCGACCCCTGATGAACCGGCACTAGTCGCGCTTCAGGCGCTTGTACTTGATCCGCTCCGGCCGCAGGGCGTCCTTGCCCAGCCGCTGTCGCCGATCTTCTTCGTACTCACTATAATTACCCTGAAACCACACCACCTCGCTATCGCCCTCGAAGGCCAAAATGTGGGTGGCGATGCGGTCGAGAAACCACCTGTCGTGAGAGATCACCGCCGCGCATCCCGCAAAGTGAAGCAGCGCTTCCTCCAGGGCTCGTAGCGTCGCCACGTCCAGATCGTTGGAGGGCTCATCGAGGAGCAACACATTGGACTGCTCCTTGAGCACCTTCGCCAGATAGAGCCGGTTGCGCTCTCCTCCCGACAGCACCTTCGTCTTCTTTTGCTGGTCGCTTCCCGAGAAATTGAACCACGACACATAGGCCCGGGCATTGACCGTGCGCTGGCCCAGATCGATTTTTTCCTGCCCCTCTGAGATCGCCTCGTAGACCGTGGCTTCCGGATCCAAAGGGCGGCGCTGGTCGATATAGCCCAACTTGACGGTCTCTCCGATGCGGATCTCCCCCTCATCGGGCTCCTCCTCACCGGTGATCATCCGAAAGAGTGTCGTCTTTCCCGCTCCATTGGGGCCCACGATCCCCACGATCGCCCCCGGCGGAAGGTGAAAGCTCAGGTTCTGGTACAACAACTTGTCTTCATAGCCCTTGGCCAACCCCTCGGCCTCGATCACCACATCGCCCAGCCGCGGTCCCGGCGGGATATAGATCTCGAGTTCATCGAGACTCCCCGAGCGCTGATTGGCCAGCATATCCTCGTAGGCGTCAATACGCGCCTGGGATTTGGCCTGGCGTTCCTTGGGCGTCGATCGAATCCAGCTCAACTCGCTCTGCAGGGTTTCGCGTCGCTGGGAGCCGTTCTTATTTCGCTTCTGGAGCCGCTCTTCCTTTTGCTGCAGCCAGGAGGAGTAATTGCCCTCAAAGGGCACCCCTTTGCCTCGCTCCATCTCCAGAATCCAACCGGCCACATTATTGAGAAAGTAGCGATCGTGGGTCACGGCGATCACCGTGCCCTCGTATTTCTCCAGATGCTGCTCCAACCAACCCACGGACTCCGCGTCCAGGTGGTTCGTCGGCTCGTCGAGCAGCAACACGTCTGGCTCCTTGAGCAGGATACGGCACAGGGCCACGCGCCTGCGCTCGCCACCGGACAACACCTCAATCGGCGTCTCCTTGGGCGGGCATCGAAGGGCCCCCATGGCCATCTCCAACTTGCTGTCCAGATCCCAGGCGTCGCGCTGTTCAATCTGCTCCTGCAGCTTCGACTGGCGCTCCGTCAACGCCGCAAAATCGGCATCGGGCTCCGCAAACTTGGCGCTGATCTCCTCATATTCCTTCAGCAGCGCCACCGTCTCGCCAACCCCTTCCTCCACGATATCAATGACCTTTTTGGACTCGTCGAGCTCCGGCTCCTGCTCCAGGTAATCAAAGCTGATCCCGGAGTTGCGGTGAACCTCGCCGTGGTACTCCTTGTCCAACCCGGCGATGATCTTGAGCAGCGTCGATTTACCGGACCCATTTGGGCCCACCACGCCGATCTTTGCCCCGTAGAAAAAAGAGAGGTAAATATCTTTGAACACGCTATCCCCATTGGGATAGACCTTGCCCACACCTTCCATCGAAAAAATGATCTTTTGGTCGCTCACCGCTTCCAACCCCGTGGCTTGAGAACATGAATATGCTTGGCTTCGCCTGGTGAGTATGCGTACCACCCCCCCTTGGGGCAAGCCCGATCACTTATTTTTCTCGCGCATCTTCTTCTCCGCCGCCGACATCTGACCCGCCCCGCGCTCCACGCGGATATTATTGAGCTCCGACGGGCTCAGATCCCAGTCCTCGAGCGCCGTCTCCAGATAGGCCGACGCCAGCGTCTCCAGATCGTCTTGCTCATCGACATCGCCGTCGATGATCTCCTCGATATCGTAGTCCGAGCCATCGGAGCGGCGAAATTGCTGCACCACCTTCTGGCTCGACGGCCGCGCCGCAAAACCTCGATCCAATGTCTGGCGCGAATCCAGATAGGTGATCATGGCATTCGCCTGGCGAAGCTGGCGAATCCCCGCCACCGTCACCGACTCCTGAAATCCCACCGCCAGCGGCGACGCCGCCTCTAGCAGCGATTCAAAGCGAAGCCGCGACAGCACCAAGATCGTCGCTCCCGACCGCCTCGTGCGAAGGGTCGCCGAGCGCTGCCCCTCCAGGAGCAATGCCCGCTGGCCCAGGAAACTGCCCGGACCCACCGTCGCCAATCGATAATTTTTGCCCTCCACCTCTTTGATCACATCCACCTGGCCCTCCACCACCAGGTAGGCCGACGCCGCCGGCTCTCCCTCCATGCAGATCACGCGCTGGCCACCGTAGCGCCGCGCCTCTGTCGCCGAGCGCAACACCTCGCGCTCATTGTCATCGAGCTGTGCAAAGACCCCATCGTCGCTGAGCCGAACCCTCTGCAGCATCGGCTTTCCCTGAGATACCTCTCCCAGCATTTCCTGTCGCACCGGCCGATCGAGCTGCCTCGGCGTATCCTTGGACTCCAAAAGTCGGCTCAACAACTCATTGGTCTCATCGAGCATCTGGGACAAGCGCCGGGCCAGGCCTCGTACCACCTTGGAGAAGAGCTCCGTGGCGTTGGCCTTGAGCGAATCGAGCATCGTCCGCGTCAAGATCAGCGCCGTCGCCTCTCCATCGGCCCGCACCGTCGCCGATCGCGGCGCCGGATCCAGGCACGCCATCGCCCCCACCGTCTCCGACTCCCCCACATAACCGACCGTCGTCTCCTCTTCTCCGCCCTCCCGGGACACCTCCACCGCCAGCTCACCGCTGGCGATCACCGCCAGATAATCCCCCCTATCGCCCTGGCGAAAGAGCGCCTCTCCATCGCTTAGCCACCGCTCCTTAAAGACCGGCGCCAACATCTCTAGTTCTTGTTTGGTGAAATGGGAAAAACTCGGCGTTAATCGCAAAATCTCTACTCGCTTCTGCCTCTCCACCATCGCGACTCCTCTCGCTCAGCCGTCTGCCCAATTGTCTCTTGATGTCTTCTCCTCCTATCGTACGCTCTGCTGCAAAGTGTCGTAAAGCCCCCATCGTTTCCGGAGCTATGACCCATGCCTTCCCCCTCCAAGACTTTTCTCTTCGACGTCATGAGCACCCTGGTCTACGACCCCATCCACCGGGAGATCCCCGCTTTTTTCGATCTCGAGCTCCAGGAGCTCTACGACCGAAACCACCCCACCGCCTGGGTCGACTTTGAGCGCGGCCAGATCTCCGAAGACGAATTCTATCGGCTCTACCTCCCCGACGACCCCGACCCCATCGACGGCGACGCCCTGCGCGAAACCCTCCACGAGGCCTACCGCTTCCTCCCCGGGATCCCCGAACTCCTCGATGCCATCACCGACCGCCACGGCCCCGGCCATGCCCTCTCCAATTACCCGGTCTGGTCCCAGATCATCGAGCAACGCCTCCAGCTCAGCCGCTGGATCTCCTGGGACTTCGTCTCCTGGAAGACGGGCCACCGAAAGCCCTCCCCCGAAGCCTATCAGCTCGTCCTCCACACTCTGGAGTGCCCCCCGGAACAATTGATCTTTGTCGACGACCGCCAATCCAATTGCCACGCCGCCCGACAGCTGGGCATCGACGCCATCCGCTTCCAGGATGCCGATCACCTGCGCCGCCAACTGCGCGAGCGCCGCCTCCTCTAGCGGAGCTTGCTCAAAGACCTTGCAACCGACGGCCCTCCAAGCCATCATCGATGGGCCTTCTTCAATTCCTTTTCTCAGGCTGCGAGCAGTAGTCGATGTCCAGGCTTCCCTCCGTCGGTGAACTTGTCGATGACGTCTTCCAGGTGGAAGAGGAACTCGACCATGGTAATTTCGGTGCCGTCTACCGCGTCACCGACCTCTTGGAGCATCGCACCCTGGCCCTCAAGGTCCTCAAGCCCGGCCCTCACGACGAAGAGGAATTGCACCGGCGCTTCGAGCGCGAAGCGCGCCTCATCTACCAGCTTCGCCACCCCCACGTCGTCGAGGTCTACTACTACGGCGACACCGACAAAGACCTGCCCTACATGGCCATGGAGTACCTCCAGGGCACGGACCTCAAGACCCTGCTCCGCCACCACGGCGGCCTCGCCCAACCCCTGGCCCGCCGCATCACCATCGAGTCCCTGGCCGCCCTCCACACCGCCCACAGCCACGACATCATCCACCGCGACCTCAAGCCCGCCAATATCTTTCTGGTCAACGATGGTGCCAAGGGCCACGTTAAGGTCTTAGACTTCGGCTTCGCCAAAGCCCTGGAGGGTGAGCAAAACGACGAGCTCACCAACGCCGGCACCCTCGTCGGCACCCCCGCCTATATGTCGCCTGAACTGGTCCACAAAAAAAATGTCGGCCCCGCCGCCGACGTCTACGCCATGGGCCTGATCCTGGCCGAAATGCTCGCCGGCGAAAAAATCGTCCAGATCGAGAGCATCTACGACACCGTCCTCTTTCAGGGCTCCGATAAGCGCGTCCGCCTCCCCGAAGCCCTCGAGGGCTCTCTGTTCGAGCCCGTGATCCGAAAGGCGATCCACAAGGACCTCGACCAACGATTCCCCACCGCTCACGCCATGATCGAGGCCCTGCGCACCCTCGACCTCCCCGGCGCCGGACCCTACAGCCGGGAAGTCCCCCTCAACACCGCTCCCCCCGAGATCGGCAACGCCGACCCCAGCGCCCAGACCAAGCCTCAATTCAAGGGCCGCCCCTCCCTCGACGAGGTGGAGGCCCAATTGCGAGCCGGCGAGTTCCCCGAGGTCGACGCCACCGACGATGACCCCACCGTCGAGCGCAACTACTCCTTTTCCAATGCCAGCGAAGAGGCCCACGGGGTCAACGAAACCCCAGAGGCCCAGCCCCACCGCACCCGCCAACCCACCCAGCAGGTCGACCCCATCGACGACGCTCCGCCCCCCGCGGCGTCCTCCTCATCGAACTCCGCCATCAACGACATCCTCATGGGCCTCCTCATCGGCGGCCTCGTCCTCGGCGGCCTCCTCCTGTGGATGAATTTCGGCTGACCCACACCTGCCCGTCCGCTAAATCTTCATCTCTTTGGCGATGATCTCCTTCATGATCTCCTGGGTCCCTCCACCAATGGGCAGCAGGCGCGCATCGCGGCTCAACCGCTCCACCACCGTCTCCCGCATATAGCCCATGCCCCCATGGAGCTGCACCGCCTCATAGCAGACGTCGATCGCCAACTGGGCGGCCAAATTCTTGGCCATCGACACCTCCTGGACCCGATACTCCTCGCGGTCCATGCGCATCGCCACCTGGTAGACGAAGGTCTGCACACTCATCGTCCGCGTCTTCATATCCACCAATTTATGGCGATTGACCTGAAATTTGGCGATGGGCCGCCCGAAGGCCTCGCGCTCCGAGCTATAGTTGAGTGCCTCCTCCAGGGCCAACCGCGCCGTGGCCACCCCATAGGCCGCCAGCGCCAATCGCTCGCGCTGGAAATTCTGCATCAATCCGATAAACCCCCACCCCTCCGGGCCCACCCGCCGTTCCACGGGCACCCGAACCTCGTCGAAATGAAGCTCCGCCGTATCGCTGGCCCACCATCCATGCTTCTTGAGCGGTTTGGACACCTCCACCCCCTCGGCATTGGCGTCGATCACGAAAAAGCTCAGCCCCCCGTGGGGATCCTCTCCTGTGCGCACCAACACCGTAAAATAATCGGCCCGCACCCCGGAGGTAATATAGGTCTTGGAACCACTCACCACGTAGTGATCGCCGTCGCGCCTGGCCCGCGTCGCTACCCCCGCCACATCGCTTCCCGTATTGGGCTCCGTGATCGCCAGCGCACAGATCGCATCTCCCTTAAACGCCGGCCTCACCACCTCGTCGATCAGCGCCTCACTTCCCTGGGCGATGATCGGCGGCACGGCGATCCCCAGCGACCCCAGCCCCGCCGCCACCCCCATGGAGCCTCCCTCCATGAGCCCCTCAATAACCATCACCTGATCCAGCGCCGCCCCACCGGATCCGCCCACTTCTTCCTCAAACCCCACGCCCAGCAGACCCACCTCCGCCGCCTGCCGGTAGAGCTCTCTGGGAAAGCGCCCCATCTCCTCCCATTCTTCCACATTGGGCCGAATCTCCTCACGCCCAAAACTCGACGCCGTTTCCCGAATCATCGCCTGCTGCTCGCCAATGAAATTGTCGAAAAATGATCCCATCGCTTGCTCCTTGTCCCAATTGATCACGTCACATGCACTGCCAATCCACCCTATCCCGGATTATTCATGAGACGTCGTAACGAGGCAAAATCAGAGCTCAGAGGCCAAAATCGAGCCCCACAGGCGATGCGGAGCATCGTCGCGGAGTAAGATGCAGGCATCTGGGCTCTGATGCGCCGCAGTAGGCGAGTCGTGAATAATCCGGGCTATCATGGTTCCCCACCCCCATGGATGCAAAAGCCATCATGACCATCAAAGCCTCCTGGCGGCCTCCTCTCCTTACTCCGCGCCACCTCCATCACCTTATCACTGCCACCATGGACACGACCCCGGTGAGCTCGCTCGCCGGTGAGCAAGACTGGCAGCTACCACAGAGGTCCTACAACCTCCCATCCCCACCCCTTCCCACTTCTGACTTCCCTACTCCCACGCAACATCGTCGCCCCAACCATCGATAATAGAGCAAACCCCATCCAACCCATGCTCACGGGAGGCGATCATGAGCAACAACGCCACTATCGGTCCTACTTCTGGCTCCCCCACCACCAACGCCCCACAGCGCGCCGATGGCGAAAGCTCTGAGGTCCAACACCCCACATGTAAGCCCGAACCCTCTCTTCCCTACGAGCCGCCGCCGGTGGACACCCCCGACCAATACCACAGCCTCCAGGCCCAGGACCGCCGCGACCAGGGTTATGAGCGAGCCCATTTCGACGGCCCCGGCAATACCTTTAGCGTCGGCGATTGCATCAACTCCGACATCGTCAACCAGGCCGCCGACCTGGCCGACAATACGACCGCTCAGGTCTATGTGCAGCGTCTGGCCAGCATTGAGGGGGGGCCATCCCCCAGCGATTTCCGCTCAACCCTTGATGGGGTCACCACCGAGTATAGCTCTCACTTTTCAGAGCGCTTAGAGTTGCTCGAACTCGGCGATGCCCTTGCCCATCGCCTCGGCGAAGTGCTCGACGACCCCGGCGACGTCGATCGAGCCATCGAAACCATTGAAAACCATGTGGTCGCCGAGATCACCTCCACCGCAGCGAGCCAGACGAGCGAGGACCTCGAACCCCACCTCGCTCATGTACAGCAACTCAACAGCAGCAGTGAGAGCCGCCGCGGATTTCTCGCTGAGCTGGCCACAACGACGGATTCCCCTGAGCAGATCCACACCGCTCTACAAGAATTCGGAATGACCGCGAGCGATGCCGAGGAATTGACCGAACTCCTCACCCCCATTCAGGAATTCAACGTCGCTGAGCAAAATTTCCTCGACGGCGACAGCGGCCCCAGCCGTGGCCTGCTCAAACGAGACGCCTTCGTCAAAGCAGAGCGCATGCTCGAAAAGCACCTCGACACCGCCGCCAGCGGACTGGAGAGTCTGCAAAGCGGCATTCGAAGCGATTCCATGAGTACCGAAGATCTGCTCCAAAACCCCACGGTCGCTCCTTATTTGGAGGCCAATCTCGAAGAGCTGGGCATCACCCTCGATCCCCCATCGCAGCGCGACGCCGCCGGTGACGCCTTCGCCAGAGTCCGCGCCGATGGCGCCGCCGCCAACAACCGAGATGAAATCGTCAAATCCGTCGCTGCCTTCTCCGCCGCTGCCGCGCTCACCGCCACCGGTGTCGGCGGCCCCCTGGCCATCGGACTCATCACCTCTACGGCCCTGGAGATGCCCGCCCTCACCGAGGCCAACCGCGCCATGCAGGAGTCCCAGGCTTCTGTCTTGGCTGGCCTCGACGACCCCTCGAGCCTCGACTCCGCCGAAAGCGAGCGCAATCGGGAGTACGCCGGAGCCTTTGCTCGAATTGTCGCCGGCAGCGTCGGCGCCTCCGGGGCCGCCGCCGCTCAAGAATCCGTCAACGCCGCCGGCAATATCGAAAGGCCTCCCCAATAGGCCACCCCGATCACCCCCGGCGCTCCAACTTCACCCGGATCACCGCATCCTTTATCCCCGTGCCCAGGGCCACCGCAAAATCCAGCGCCGGCTCGTCGGACAACGCCGCCGTCAGCCGTTGCACCAGGGTTTGTGCGAGCCCTTCGGCAGCCGCGACGTCGCGCTTTGCGTCCCGGAGGGCCACAAAAATCGCCCCTTCTTCTCCCGCGTCCATCCTCACGTCGTAGCCCTTAAACTTAGCCAGACCGGGGGATAACTCCTCGACCAAAGCTTGTGCGCGCTCTTCCAGACCTTGATTGCTCACCGTTTCTCCTTAAATTTCGGCCACTTCACCGCCGTCATAGCTCAACACTATACCCTGAATAAAACCAATCAATTTTCATTATGCACGCCTCCGACCTATATTCTGCCCCGCAGTCGAGAAGTATTTCCTATGATCTCGTCACATTCCTCATCCCCAACCCATTGAGGCCATCATGACCGACCAAAACAATCCCTGGAATGCCAAAAAGACCTTTGAGTCCGACAAGGGCGAATATACCGCCTACGAACTCAAAGCGCTCGAAGAGGCCGGCCTGGGCAATATCGACTCTCTTCCCTACTCCATCAAGGTTCTCCTGGAGTCTTGCCTCCGTAACTTCAACGGCAAAACCATCAACGAGGACCACGTCAAGGCCCTCGCTGGCTACGACGCCACCAATGTGCCGGAGCAAGAAGTTCCCTTTAGCCCCGGCCGCGTTGTCCTTCAGGACTTCACCGGCGTTCCCGCCATCGTCGATCTCGCTGCCTGCCGAAGCGCTATGGCGCGCTGGGGTAAAGACGTCTCCAAGGTCAATCCCTGGAGCCGCTCCGACCTCGTCATCGATCACTCCGTGCAGGTCGACGAATTCGGCAATGCCAAATCGATGAAGGTCAACACCGAGAAAGAGTTTGAGCGCAACAAAGAGCGCTACGAATTCCTCAAATGGGGCAAAGAGGCCTTCTCCAATTTCGCTGTTGTTCCACCGGAGACGGGCATCGTCCACCAGGTCAACCTGGAATACCTGGCGGGCTGTGTCCTCACCGAGGAGCGCGACGGCGAACAGGTCGCCTACCCGGACTCCCTGGTCGGCACCGACTCCCACACCACCATGATCAACGGACTGGGCGTCACCGGATGGGGCGTCGGCGGCATCGAGGCCGAGGCCAGCATGCTCGGCCAGCCCATCTATATGCTCATCCCCGAGGTCGTCGGCTTTGAGCTCACCGGCGAGATGCGCGAAGGCGCCACCGCCACCGACCTCGTGCTCACGGTCACCCAGATGCTTCGACGCCACGGCGTCGTCGGCAAATTCGTCGAGTTCCACGGCCCCGGCCTCGCCAGCCTCACCCTCGCCGATCGCGCCACCATCGCCAATATGGCACCCGAGTACGGCGCCACCATGGGCTACTTCCCCATCGACCAGAAGACCCTGGACTACCTCCACCTGACGGGCCGCGAGGACGAGCAGCTCGACCTCGTCGAAAAATACACCAAGCTCAACGGCTTCTGGCGCGACGACGACTACGACGTCACCTATACCTCGAGCCTCAAGCTCGACCTCGGCGACGTCGAGCCCAGCCTGGCGGGTCCCAAAAACCCCCACGAGCGCGTCATCATGAGCGAGATGCAGGGCGACTTCCGCATGCACTGCGAGAAGACCTTCGACAAGCCCGAGAAGACCACCGCCAAGGACGTCGAATTCCGCGGCAACACCTTCGATCTCACCGACGGCGACATCGTCATCGCCGCCATCACCTCCTGCACCAACACCTCCAACCCGGCGGTCATGATCGGTGCTGGACTGGTGGCCCGCAAAGCCCGCGAGCTCGGCCTCAAGGCCAAGCCCTGGGTCAAGACCTCGCTGGCCCCCGGATCCCGAGTGGTCACCGAATACCTCGACCGCGCCGGCCTCACCGAAGACCTGGAAGAGACGGGCTTCTATACCGTCGGTTACGGCTGCACCACCTGCATCGGTAACTCCGGCCCTCTGCCGGAGCCCATCGAAGAGGCCATCATGGACGAAGACCTCGTCGCCTGCTCCGTCCTCAGCGGAAACCGCAACTTTGAGGGACGCGTCAGCCCCCACACCAAGGGCAATTACCTGGCTTCTCCGCCCCTCGTCGTGGCCTACGCCATCGCCGGCACGATGGACATCGACATGTACAACGATCCCATCGGCACCGATAAGGACGGAAACGATGTCATGCTCTCCGACATCTGGCCCTCCAACGAAGAGATCCGCGACTTCATGAAGCAATTCGTCAGCCGCCAGGACTTCCTGGATCGCTACGCCGAGGTCTTCGAGGGCCCCGAAAAGTGGAAGAACCTCGACGCCCCCGAGGGAGACCTCTACGAGTGGAGCGAGGAATCCACCTATATTCAGGAGCCGCCCTTCTTCGTGGACATGGGCCTGGAAGTGCCCTCCATCGAGCCCGTCACCGACGCTCGCTGCCTGGTCAAGGTCGGCGACAACACCACCACCGACCACATCAGCCCCGCTGGCGTGATCCCCGTGGACAGCCCGGCCGGTCGCTATCTCCTGGACCACGGCGTCAGCCGCTCGATGTTCAACTCCTACGGCTCGCGCCGCGGAAATGACCAGGTCATGACCCGCGGAACCTTCGGAAACGTGCGCCTCAAAAACGAGCTCGCCCCCGGCACCGAAGGTGGCTACACCACCTATCTGGGTCCCGAGGGACAACCGGAAAACCCGGTGGAGCTCAACTACGAGAGCGACCACGATCCAACCCCTGGCGAGCAGTGCTTCATCTACGACGCCGCCGTCAAATACATGAAGCACGGCGTCTCCACCGTCGTCCTGGGCGGCAAAAACTACGGCATGGGCTCCTCCCGTGACTGGGCCGCCAAGGGCACCTTCCTGCTGGGCGTCGAAGCCGTCATCGCCAAGAGCTACGAGCGGATTCACCGCTCCAACCTCATCGGCATGGGTGTCCTTCCCCTCCAGTTCAAGGAGGACGACACCCAGGACTCCCTCGGCCTCACCGGCCAGGAGGTCTTCAATATCGACATCGACGACAACCTCAAGCCCATGCAAGATGTCACCGTCAAAGCCACTCACCCCGAAAGCGGTGAGACCATCGAGTTCCAAGCCGTCAATCGCATCGATACTGACGCCGAGCTCGACTACTACCGCAATGGCGGCATCCTCCACATGGTCCTTCGCCAGATGGGCAATGCCGCTGAGTAATCATTGAGCAGTGACTTTCGGGCTCCTTCGTTGCCCGAGCGTCTACCGCCGGGTCATCCCTACACATCGGGGTGATCCGGCGTTTTACGTCTTTTTTCCCTATTCTACTTGCGCTCCCCCCTCCATTGCCTGTCTACTTTTTATCATGAAGCTCAACCTCAAAAGAGCATTCCGCCTCGCTATCCGACAAAAACCGGCCCTCCTCACGGGGTCGGCGTCTACCTGCGTCGTCATCCCCGACGCCACCCGTCCCATCCCCTTCCAGGAAGTTCTCCCTCCAGTCCTCGACCACCTCTGCGAAGTGGGGGCCCCCACCCAGATCCTCGTCGGCCTGGGCCTTCACCGTCCGATGACCAACGCCGAATTGGCTCCCATCCATCAGGTCGCCGCCCCCCGTGACATCGACGTCCATCAGCACGATCCCCATGGCGATGATCTCCTGGACCTCGGTCAAGTCGATCACGTGCCCATCGCACTCAACCGGCGGCTGCTGGAGGCCGAGCGCGTCCTCTGCATCGGCACCGTTGAACCCCATCAATACGCCGGTTTCTCCGGTGGCGCCAAAGCCATGGCCATCGGATGCGCCGGCGAATCCACTATCTCCGCCATGCACGGTCTCACCTTTCTGCGCGCTCCCAATACCACGCTGGGCCAACTCGAGGACAATCCCTTCCAGGCCCATCTGTGGAAGATCATCGACGCCATCGCTAACCCCCTGGGGCTTCAACTGGTGCCCGCCGTCGGCGGTGGCATCGCTGCCCTCTCTCTGGGCCGACTTCGCCAGGCCTTCGACGAGGCCTGCCGTCGGGCCTATGATCGCTCCTTTCTGGAGATCAGTCGCTACTTCGACTGGCTCCATCTGCCCGTTCGTGGCCCCAAGGCCATCAATTTCTATCAGGCCTCACGGGCCGCGACCTACGCCGCCCTCATCGATCGACCGGCCATCCGCCCCGGCGCCCCCATCATCGTCGACGCCCCCTGTCCCGAGGGCATCGGCCAGGGCGCCGGCGAGCAGGCCTGCGCTGTTGCCCTCCAGCGCGGCCGCCAGGCCCTCCTCGACGACCTGCATTCCCAGACGACCCAACCTCTCCACGGCGGCGAACAACGGGCCTACGTCATCGCCCGTACCCTCCAGCGCAATCCCATCGCGCTGGTCGGCGCCGACCAACCCATCGACGCCCTCAAGGCTGTGGGCATCCCTCAATACGAAAACGCCGACCAGGCCCTTGACGCTTTTGACGTCACCGGAACCCATGGTCGGCGTTTTCCCGATATATTTCACTCCATCCCCCGCCTCACTTTCTGAGACGGCGAATCCAGTTCTGCTGCTACGACCGCTTCTCTGCGATCAGCTCCAGGGCTTTTTCAAGCGTCATATCATCTGGCTTTGTCCCATCGGGCAGCGAGGCATTGGTCTTGCCCAGCTTCACGTAGGGGCCATAGCGCCCGTCGAGCACGTTGATCTGCTTGCCCGAATCCGGATCTTTGCCCAACTCCTTGAGCACTTTTTGCCGACGTCGCCCCTTGGGCTGATTCAACAGCTCCAACGCCTCTTCCAGTTTCACCGTAAAGACCTGCTCTTCTTCGTCCAGATTGCGATAATTTCGCTTGTGCTTGACGAAGGGTCCGTAGCGACCGATGCCGGCCTCCACGGGCTTTCCATCCTCGGGGTGCTCGCCCAGGTGGCGAGGCAAGTCGAGTAACTTAACCGCCTCGTCTAGCTCCACTTCGTGGGGCTCTTTGCCCTTGGGCACCGAAGCAGTCTTGGGCTTTTTATTGTCGTCGGTGCGCTCGCCCAGTTGCAGATAGGGCCCGTAGCGACCATCCATCAAGAAGATGGGCTGGTCCGTCTCCGGGTGTTGGCCCAATTGCTCGGGACCTTTCTCACGCCGCTCCAACATCTCCTCGATATGATCCATCGTCAGATCTGCCGGCGGTACGTCTTCAGGCACGTCGACGGTCTTTTTTTCTCCATCGCGCTCCAATTGCACGTACGGTCCATATCGACCGACCTTCAGAGTGGCCGGAAACTCCTCCAGATCCACCACTCGCGCGTCCTTGGGATCGATGGACTCATCGCCCTTGTCGACCTTGTCGGCCAGCGCTCCCTGGCGCCGATAGAATTCGTGGAGGTAATCCTTCTTCGTGCCCTTTCCTGCCGCGATCTCATCGAGATCGGTCTCCATTCGCGCCGTAAATTGGACGTCCACCAACTCCGGGAAATGCTTCTCCAGAAACCCCGTGACCGCAAAGGCCATATAGGTCGGGGTCAGGGTCTTGCCCTTCTTTCTGGCGTAGCGCTCTTCCCGGGTGATCTTGTCCATAATCGAGGCGTAGGTGCTGGGGCGTCCCACGCCCTCTTCTTCCAGCACCTTCACCAACGAGGCCTCCGTAAATCGCGCCGGCGGCTTCGTCTCGTGACCAATGGCCTCCAATTCCTTGCAGTCCACCGACTCATTGGCTTCCAGGGCTGGCAGCAAGCGCTCCTGATCTTGGAGCGCCGACTCCGGATCGTCTGATCCCTCCACGTAGGCCCGCATGAATCCCGCAAAGTCGATTCGGTTGCCATTGGCCCGGAACACATAGGCGTGCTCCGCATCGTTGACCTCGAGATCTACGCGAATGCTCGTCTTTTTCGCATTGGCCATCTGACTGGCCACCGTCCGCTTCCAGATCAGGTCGTAGAGCTTCTTTTTACGTCCCGTAAGCCCCGATTCGCCGGGGTGCACAAAGGCATCACCCGTGGGTCGAATCGCCTCGTGCGCCTCCTGAGCACCTTTGGCCTTCGAGCTATATTGCCGAGCCTTTTCGGCCACATATTCTTCACCATAGAGGCTCTTGGCGGCCTTTCGGGCCGCCGTCAGCGCCTGCTCTGACAGGTTCACCGAGTCCGTTCGCATATAGGTGATAAACCCATTCTCATAGAGATCTTGGGCCACCCGCATCGTCTGCTTCGCCGACATATTGAGCTTGCGGCTCGCGTCCTGCTGCAGCGTCGACGTGATAAAGGGCGGCTTGGGCTTACTCGTATAGGGCCGCTCTTTGACATTGGCGACCTTCCAATCCTCGCTATCGAGGTTGGCGACCATCGACTTGGCCTGCTCTTCGCCCACCAGGAGGACATCCTTGCCCTCCTCGATTTTACCGGTGTGCTTGTCGAAATCCTTGCCCGTGGCGATGCGCTTTCCATCCACGCTTCGAAGCACCGCTTCAAAGTCCTCGCCGGACTTATCCAGAGCCGCCTTCAGATCCCAATAGCTTCCAATTTTAAACCGACGTCGTTCTCGCTCGCGCTCCACCAGTAGCCTGACGGCCACCGACTGGACACGTCCGGCGCTGAGTCCGTACTTGATCTTTTTGGCCACCAGCGGTGACAGGTCGTAGCCCACCAGCCGGTCCAAGATCCGTCGCGTCTCCTGCGCTTCCACCAGGCTCTCATCGATGTCGCGCGGATTCTCCAACGCCTTCTCGATCGCCGACTTCGTGATCTCGTGAAAGACCATTCGGTGGGTATCGCAATTGGGCGCCAATTCCTCCACCAGGTGCCAGCTAATGGCCTCTCCCTCGCGATCTTCATCTGTCGCCAGGTAGAGGGCGTCGGCGTCCTTGAGCTCCTTCTTGAGCTCTTTGAGCGCCTTCTTGGAGCGCTTATCGCTCACCACATAGATGGGCTGAAAATCATTCTCCGTGTCCACCCCGAACTTTGCCCACGACTTCTTTCGGTACTTTTTGGGCAGCTGTTTGGCATTTTTCGGCAGATCTCGAATATGGCCCAATGAGGCCCGCACTCGAAAATCTCCAGGCAGATATTTTTCAATCGTCTTTGCCTTCGATGGTGACTCGACAATGACCAATTTGGACATATAAAACCCGACGCTTCACGAGTAGTAATGGATAGAATGGCACCGACTTTTTGAAGTTTCGGCTTTCAGTCGGTGCTGCTTTACATAGGTACGGGCCCCCCGTTTGTCCAGAGTCCCTTGAGCAGCGATCGCCGTCGATCGCCTTTTCTAGGACGGCTCCTCGCCATCCTCATCGCCGTCCTCCTGCCCCTCTTGAGCCCGCTTCATCATCTGGTAGAAGCGCTTCATCCGCTCCTCCAATTGCTCACTGGACATCTCCGAGAAGTCCATCTTCTCCAACTCCTCGCGCTCTTTTTCGCCGAGCATCCCCGATGGCAGATTCTCCATGATTTTGGGGGCATTCTTGAACGCCATCTTCATGATCGGCTTAAAGGGGCCCCGGATATTTCCCTCGTCATCGAAGACCTTGCTGAGCATGTCCATGGGGTTCATTCCACCGCCCATGCCACCGAGTCCACCGAGTCCACCGAGTCCGCCCATGCCGCCGAGTCCTGCGGGGCCGGCTTGCTGTTCACCCTCTTCCCCACTTGGCTCCGAGGCTCCCGGGGCTCCAGCGCCGAAGAGATCGCCAAAGGCCGACGGGTCAAAGCCAAAGGGTGAGCTCCCCGCCCCCCCTTGCTGACCGAGCATCTCCAAGATCGACGAATCCAATCCCATCGCCGATCCCTCCATCCACCGATGGGCCGGTCCCAGCAAAAAGAGCGGCAGCTCTGCCGGCGCCTGACTGGCCCGCTCAAAATCCTCCTTCGCATCCTCTTTATTTCCCGCCAATTGATGGGCTGCACCGCGCACCAGGTAGGAATCGGGCAGGCTCGGATCCAGGAGCACCGCTCGCTCCGCCGCCGTCTGAGCGAGCGTCAAACTCTCTTCTGCCAATTGGACGTGCGCCAATTGCACAAAGGCAAACGCCTCGTCGGGAAAGAGGTTCGACGCCCGAATGGCGTCCGACCGCGCCGCCCGCGTATCGCCCTCTCCCAATCTCAGGTAGCTGCGAAGCAGCAGCGCTTCAAAGACCAGTTCACTATCTTCTTCAACCGCCTTGTCCACCAGCTCCAGGGCCTCTTTTTGCTCTCCTCGTGCCAGCATTACCCGCGCCAGCATCAGCGCCCACTCCCCCTCTTCGGGCACCTCCTCTACGGCCCGCCGAAGATCGCGCTCCGCCTCGTTCATATTTCCCATATGCAGGTTCGCTTCCCCCCGCATGCCCAACAACTCGCCCCCATCTTCCTCCACCAATAGGGCCTGGGTCAGATCGGCGCGGGCCTGGCTATACTCCTCCAGCTCCATGCACACCATCGCCCGGCCCATCAGGTAGCTGACTTCTTCCGGCGCCAGCGCCAGCGCGCGATCAAAATACTCCCGGGCCTTATGCAATTTATCGAGGTGATAGCTCGCCCACCCGGCCAGCCCATAACTGGCGGCATCGCCACCGCCCAGTTCCAGGGCCCGCCTGGCGTCGTCCAGGGCCTCTTCTCCTTCTTCGAGATCCAGCAAGCACTCCCCTCGCCGCGCTAAAAGCCGCGCCCGGATCTGCTTGGTGTCCTCGCCCTCTCCCATCATCTCCAGCGCCGAACTCAGCCGCTCGACGGCCTGCCGAAAGGCACCTCCATCCACCAGGGGTTCCACCTCCTGGTTGAGATGCTCCCACATCGCCTCTTCGCTCGTCGCCATACACGCTTCCTCTGCTCTCGATTCAATGGTCAGCCGCCCGCCGATCCTCGGTCACCGACGATCGACGAGCGTTTCACGCTCATCCCCCGGTTATCCCAACACCCGAAGGCCAGTACTAGGAGCCTGTTGCGTATAGCGGACCGATTCCTCGCCGAGAAGATTTTGATGCCAGACCCGTTCGTATGACATCGAAATAGCAGCGCTATTCGGAGGAATACGAGCGGTGTATGGCGCAAAATCGGCCGGCGAGACGATGCGGAGCTTATGTGCAACAGGCTCCTAGCCCAAATTATTCATGAGACGTCGTGATGAGCCGCACTAGACGAGTCGTGAATACTCAGGGTTAGGCAATGACCTTTTCGAAGAGTTCGCGGATTGGGGGTTCGCCGCGAAAGCCCATCACCACATCCTGGACTTCGTCGCCCTTCAGGGCCACCACCAGGGGGATGGAGCGGGCGTTGAACGCCTGCGCCAACTTGGGCTCTTCATCGATATTGATCTTGCCTACCTTGACCTGGCCTTCGAATTCCTCGGCCAATTTGTCGAGCACCGGCCCCAGGGCCTTGCACGGGCCGCACCAGGGCGCCCACAGATCCACGATCACCGGGGTGTCGGCGTTCGTTACTTCTTCGTCAAAATTCTGCTCGGTAATTTTTATCGTCGTCACAATCGACTCCTCTAGATTCTCCAGTTATTTCATGCCCCAGGCTGCCAGGGCCGTCTTTTCGTCAGGGCCGTCTTTTCGTCAGGGCCAAACGAGCGAATAACAGTGCTCGGTCGCGTT
>CAYQBU010000007.1:14504-46396 GCA_964415785.1 uncultured Bradymonadales bacterium | reverse complement strand
TTTCCTTTCGCTTCTTGCCGCTGACCTGGTCGATATTGGCCAGGATATCCTCCAGATCCTGGAATTGGGCCAGCAGTTTTTCGCTCGTCTTGGGACCAATGCCGGGGACGCCGGGGACGTTGTCGGAGCTATCGCCGGCGAGGGCGAGGACGTAGCGAACTCGCTCGGGGCCCACACCAAAGCGCTCCATGACCTCTTCAATGCCGTAGGATTTGTCCTTCATGGTGTCGAGCATGGACACCCCGTCGCTGACCAATTGCATCAGGTCCTTGTCGCCGCTGACGATGCAGACCGGAAGGCCCAGGTCGCGGGACTGGACGGTGGCGGTAGCGATGAGGTCGTCGGCCTCCACCGTCGCCTGCTCCATAATGGGGATATTGAGGGCCTCGACGACCTTTCGAAAGTAGGGAAGTTGCTCGCGAAGATCGTCGGGCATCTTCTTTCGATTGGCCTTGTAGTCGGGGTAGAGCTCTTTTCGAAAGGTCTTTTCGTCGGCGTCGTGGGCATCGAAGGTCACGACCACGTATTCCGGGTCCTCATCCTCGATGAGTTTTTTAAGCATCTGTGTAAAGCCATAGATGGCATTGGTGGGAAATCCATCGGAGGTCGAAAGTCCGCGAATGGCAAAGAAGGCGCGGTAGATATAGGAGGAGCCATCGACCAGATAGAGGGTCTTGTCTGTGAGGTCGTGGGGCGTGGAGGTGTCGAGGCTAAGCTGGGCGGAGGGCTCGGCGGTGTCGGTCATTGGGGCTCCTCAGTTCGGGGGGCGCAGGGCGCGCTACAGATAACTAACGACGATGAGGATGCCAAGCGCGAAGGCAATGAGGGTGGTGAAGACGATGGCCCCCTGGAGGAGCACGGACCACCGTTCGAGGGCGGCCAGGTTGGCCTCGTCGGACTCCAGGATGGCGTCGCCCTCCAGAGCCACGGCCTCCATTAACTGGCGCTCCCGGCGTTGGCGGCGAATGCCGAGGACCACGAAATAGGTGGCCACGACGACGCCTACAAAGAGGGTGACGGCCATCATGATCTGAAGATCGCCGCGGATCTGCTCGCGCCACAGGTCGAGTTCTTCGCGATCGTCGCGGCGCGTATTGAGGACCACCGGGGGAAGTTGAAAGCGGCGGGGAAGCTCGGCGAGACCGGCTTCGGCAAGGCTTCGCAGTGCCTGGGCGTCGGCGTTGTTGATGCTGTCGCTGTCGGCGAGATAGTGGTGATGGGGACTGCCGGTGCGGTCGCCGATCCAGGCGTAGAGCTCGCGGATCAGGGCGCGCAATTCGGCGGTCGAGCTGTGGTCGGTGACCAGAATATAAGTCTGGTCCCATCCGCGCTGGGTGCCGTAGATACTCTGATAGGTCTGGAGGCGAAGCAGTGGAGAGGCCTGGTCGCCCTGGGGGGCGTAGAATTGGACTGCCCCTCGGTAGTCGCTCATCTGGAGGCTGAGGGTGTCTAAGAGACGGTCGTTTTCGTGGTCGTAGAGATCGACCATGAAGGGGCGGTCGCGAAAGACGCTGTGGACGATGGCGTCGATGGGCTCGCCGGGAGCGACCAACGCCGAGGTGGTGGCGATGGCGTATTGGGAGGCGACGACGCGAAGATGGACATCGAACTCCACGGCCTCAGGAGGCTCGTCGCCCCGGGCGCGGGGGGTGACGGTGGCTCGAAGGTGAACGTTGGTGGCCGGTTGGATGGCGATGTCTGCGATCCCGAAGGCGTCGGTTCGGCGCCGCCTGGGCAGCTCGCTCTCCAGCAGGCCCTCCACCTTTTGGAACTCGATGGTCGCCACCACCGGCTCGCCGCTGTCGGGATCAAAGGTGCGAAAATAGAGCGATTGGGGCAGCCCCCGGGTCAATTCGCCGTTGGCGGGAGCGATGGCGAGATCGACGGCCGGCGACTCCACGGCGTCGTCGACGGGGCGAACCGCCTGGCCGCGAAGGCGGGGCTCCTCATCGCGGCGCGAGGCCCGGGGCCAGGGAAGGTGTTCCAGCGGCGAGGGGGAGCGGGCCTCGTTGAGCACCACCGGGAACTGGGCGACCAGGGGGTCGACGCGCTCGTGATCGGTAGAGATCTGGAGGTGATAGGGAGGTTCGCCGAGTTGCTCCGAGAGCTCACTGGGGATCTTGTAGGTGGGGTTGGGCCAGTCTTGATCGACGGGGCCGTCGATCCATTCCACGCCGTGGGCCTGCCCGTCGGCGTCGACGAGATCGATGCTCAGCGACTGGGGCTCGAGGACCTCTCCGGTGGGCGCATGGTGAAAGGCGCCACGGAGCCCCTGGGGCCGGTCGACCTGAAGGTCCGGTTGGCCCCGAACGTAGAGGCTGGTCTGCACATCGAGGCTGGAGACCACAAAAGTCACCCCGGCGATCGCCAGCACCAGGATGATGTAGAGCCCGATGGCGGTCCGGTAGACCAGGGGGCGTTGCCAAAAGGGCGTGGACTCGTCGGTAGTGGTCATGGAGGGGGCTCGATGGCGCTAGAACGGCGACGAGCGCCGGAGCCGGCGCTCGTCGAAGGGCGATCTCAACACGGGGCCGATTCACACAGCAAAACTGGTGCCGCAGCCGCAGGAGCGCTTGGCGTTGGGATTATTGAACGCAAACCCACCGTTGAGCCCTCCTTCGTAGTCGATCTCAGTCCCGCTCAGATAGAGGTAGCTCTTGGGATCGCAGTAGACCTTGACGCCGTGATAGTTAAAGACGCGGTCGTTGTCGTTGGGGCTTTCGACGATATCGAGGACGTAATTGAGCCCCGAGCACCCGCCGGATTCCACGCCCACCCGGATGCCGTAGTCGCTGTCGGGAGAAATATCGTTATCCTCCATCATCGCTCGCGCCTTGTCGGCGGCCACTTCGGTCATGCCTATCATGATAATCTCCTGCAATTTATGGGTAAATGCGCTACGCTCCCCTCGGGGAGGAGCTCGCGCACAGGTTATCTCTAAGGGAAACCTAAAGAGGTTGGGCCATGCGCGTCAAGAAGGCACATCGGCTCGTGTAGAGGCAAACACTTGGTGGTCGATGCGCATTCCAAATTGTGGAGATGAGTATGGACTTCAAAGTACAGGCGTCCAGTGATGTGGGTCGCAAGCGGGATCAGAATCAAGATCGCATCCTGGCCCGTCCCCGGTGGGGGGTATTTGTGCTCAGCGATGGGATCGGTGGAAAGCCCGGCGGTGAGCGGGCGAGCCAGTTGATCGTGGATGCCGTGGAGCAACGGGCCCCGGCGATGGCTCGCATCGTGGGCGAATACGACTCCGAGAGCGCGGAGGGTCGCGAGGAGATCTTTTCGCTGCTCTATGAAGAGGTTCAGGATATCAATGCCGCGGTCTACCGAGCGGGCCGAGATGATGCCTATCCCCGGGGCATTGGGGCGACCATGGATCTGGTGGTCTTTGGTCCTCGCGGCGCCTTTATTCTGCACGTCGGCGACAGCCGGGTCTATTTGCTCCGCAATGGAGAGGTCTTTCGTATCACACAGGACCATACGTTTTATGAGCATTTGAAAGCCAACCCCGATCTTCGGGGCCACGGCGATCCCCGTCTCTATACCCATATTTTGACACGATCGATGGGACGGGAGCCGCGAGTGGAAGCGGATCGGCTCTACGTCGATATTGAGCCCGGCGATCGCTGCGTGATGTGCAGCGATGGAGTGACGGATTATTTTCGCGGCCAGGAGATCAAAGAGCTACTGGAGCAGGCCGATGCCGAGCATCTGGCGCAACACCTGGTGAGGGCGGCCAATGAAGCCGGGGGCAAGGATAATTCCAGCGTCATCGTCATCGATGTGGGCGATGACTTTCAAGGGCAATTCGAATCGCGGTCCACGACCCGGCCCGATACGATGCGAAGGATCAACTTCATTAACAAGGTGGGCCTCTTCGGTGCCCTGGGCTTTCAGGAGGCCCTTAAGCTTTTGCGCTACGTCACCAGTCGCTGCGTGGAGCCCGGCGATCGGGTCGTCGAGAAGGGCGATGGAGTCGATGGGCTCTACCTGGTGATGGATGGACGCCTGGAGGTTGTCGTCGATGAGGAAGTGGTCAGTGTGCTGGAGGAAGGAGCGCACTTTGGGGAGGTGGGGCTATTCGGAGATCGATTTCGCACGGCCGATGTGATCTGCCGAGAGGAGGGGTTTTTGTTGGTGCTTTCTACGGAGAAACTGCGTTGCTTCGTCGAGCAGGAGCCAGTGATCGGTGTAAAAGTGCTGTGGTGTCTGCTGGAGCAGGCCTCGGAGATGATTCAGCGCCTGATGGCGGAAAACAGCGACGGGGCTTAGCTCAGGTTAGACCAGTTCTTCGAGAAGGGCGGTAAGCTCGCGGCGGGTGATGATCTTTTTGTCGACCAACAGATCGACGAGGGCGCGAAGGAGGAGATCGCTGTCCAGATCGGCGGGCAGCTCCAGCTTCTCGTTGCTTTCCAACGCCGGTCCGGAGGTGTTGGGTTTTGGGCGGGCCTTTTTGGACTGTCGGTCCGATCGCTTTTCGACGGCTCCCTTGAAGGTGGGAACGGCCACTTTTTTGACGTCGATGCGCCCCAGAGCGGCTCCGCTGTCGTCGCCAGATGTCGAGGAGGAGGGCTTTTTCTTCTGGTTTTTTTGGCGGGTCTTATGGAGGACATCCCGAATGCTTTTGGGGACCCCATCAGCGTCATCGGATTCGTCGGCGGTATCGGCTTCAACATTATCATCGGACCTCGGCGGTCCGTCGTCGGCGGGCTCTGAGGGGGGGGAGCCGGGACGAGAAGCAAGGCCCATGGGCGTGCCGCGAGTGGCGCGTCCCGGCTGTTGGGTGGGCTTGTCTTCTTCCGGAGGAGCTTGTTCCTCGGGCTCCGAGACCTCTTCGATATAGGCATCGCTGATCTCCCAGCTATCGCCGGGAGCCATATCGCTTTCGCTCCACTCGCCGAGTTGGGCGGGGCTGCCGATCTGGGTGCCTCCGGCGTCGCCGTCGGTGGGGATGGACCCGAAATCAAATTCGTCACCTCCGTTTTTGTCGGCCTCTGAGGCCTCTGAAGCTTCGGAGGCGGAGGTAAACATGGTCGCCCAGCTATCTTCATCGGCGCCGAGGCCTTCCGGCTCATTGAGATCGAAGTCCTGATTGGCCTGGGCGGCCAGCTCGTTGGAGGGGTCCGGGGAGGCGGAGTCGTCGTCGAGGGTCGAGAAGTCAATCCCGGACTCTCGTTCAGCGCTCTCATCGTCTTCGATGGCAAAGAGACCACCGTCGTCCTCGTCCTCTTCGTCGTAGGACGAAAAATCGACGCTGCCATGATCCATGTGGTAGTTTTCGTCGTCCTGATCGCCGCTAAGGGGTTCGTCGACTTCCTCCTCAATGGCGATGGCGTCGAGCTCGTCGAGCTCGATGATCTCTTCCTCGTTGTCGTCAAAGGTTCGCTCGATGGCCGAGCGCAGATCGTTGGGACCGACGAGCACGGGGTGGATATCGATTCCCGTATAGCTCGCGATCTCGTCCATGGCCATCACGTCGATGGGGTCGGCCATCGCCAATTTAAGGATCTGTTGGCCATTTTCGTTGCGCACGGCCAGGGGAAGCGATTGGCTCTCGGAGGCCAATTCGGCAGGGATCATCTGGCCGGTATCTCGATCGATATCGAGTTCCGACAGATGGACGCAGGGCACATTGAGGATCCCTGAGGCCGCTTCTACCACGCGGTGCTCCGCCACCAGATCGTAGGCGATCAGGGTGTCGTAGAGAGTGGCCTGGTGATCTTCGGCGAGCTCCAATCCCTTTTTCAGAACGTTCTGATCGATCCGGTGGGACGATAGGAGTGCTGAGATAAGTTGCTTGTCGTCGATCATGGAGCGCTTGGTCCTCTAGCCAGGTTGGGGAGTGGGCTTAAAAACCCCCCTGGAGGGCAACGGCAACGTATTTTTACGCATTTTAAACAAAATCACCAGAGCCCGGAGACCCGAACGCTCAAGATTGATCATCGAGATCGTAGATCGTGGCGCCTGCCGGCGGTGGAAAGGAAAAGAGCATGGAGTCAAAGCCCACATTGATCTCGGTGCGCCCCGCTTCCAGCGAAAAGTCGAGATCCCGATCGGGCCATTGAAAGCGTTGGTACGAAGGGATCTCGAGGCCGTCGTGGTGACTCCAATCGCGGGTGGCGTAGGCGTAGACCATATCGCCATCGGCATCGAGTTCTTCGAGCTCGACGACGGCGAAGTCGTTGTGGCGCACGTACATGGCCAGTTGGTGGCCTCCTGGCTCTTCGATGGCGTAGCGGTAGTGGCCGCGGGAGCGATCCCAGTCCAGGGTCGGTTCGCCATCGGCGCGGGAGAGCCGCTCCCAGGGAGCTCCGCCGAGCATGACGCGGACCACATCCTGGCCGGAGAGATCGACGGGGAGCATGCGATTGATATTGTGGTGGGTGGGAGCGCCCGTGTAATAGGAGTTGTCGTCGCGGTCATGGAGCGAGAAGGTGTCGCCATCGCTGACCAAGAGGCTCAGTATCTCTTCGCTGCCGGGAAGGCGCGTCTGGACGCGGAGGCGGTCGGGACGCTCCACCAGGATTAATTGACGGACGCGAACCCGTTCACCGTCGCCGAAATACTCCATGGTCACGTCGTGAAAGCGGGCATCATCGACCTGCTCCAGGCGGGTCTCGATGGCGTCGCGCAGCTCATCGGGATCGTCGAGGGCGTCATCGGGAGGCATGATCTCTGTGGAGCAGCCCAAGGTGGCAAGCGTGACGGCGCCGATGAGGGCGACAAGGCGGGTGCGAATTTGCAAAGCATTGAGGAACATGGAGGTCTCTAGACTCTGGGTAACACGGCGTTGAGAGTAGGGAGTTGGGCGAATGTGGCGTTGGAGACGAGGGCTCATCACGCTGGGGGCGATCGCGCTGGCGGCGTTGGTAGCACCATCGGTGGCGTCGGCCGGTGACGAGTCGCCGTCGTGGCGCGCCGATCTTCGCTGGGGCATCGACCTTGATAGTAATACCCGGCGCGCCGATGCCCAGCAGCAGTCCGGCGATGGGCTGACCCGCCTCCTTCTCGATGGTTCCGTGAGCCACGATATCGGGGAGGCCGTGGAAGTCCAGGGCCAATGGCTCCAGGGGGCCAGTGTGCATCGCCGTGATCGGGGCCACGACAACTGGATCACCGACGTGGAAGTGGGACTGCGTATTCAACAGGGCGCCTGGTGGCTGGGCCCGCGAGCGGGGTGGAAAGACCGAAGCGAGCGCGATCCCGATTGGCCCCGCGATTACACGCGCAGCGTGGGGGGCCTGCGCGGTGGATGGCAAGCCCAACGGGGCCAGGTGTGGCTGGAAGGGCAGGCGACGGCCCTGGACTATAAACCGAACCGGGACGCCGACTTCTGGGGGCCTTCGTTGGGGGCTGGCGCGACGCTGCATTGGTCCGATAATTGGCAGCTGATGGGATCGCTTCGCAGCCGGTGGCGCCGCTTTGACACATCGGCGATCGCCGTGGGCGATCAAGGCGTCGAGGAGTTGGAGTCGCCGCGCCGCGATCGCTTCGAATCGGCGTCCATCGGCCTCTTGTACCGCGGCCCACTGGTGGGGCAAATCACCTACCGATACGGGCGAAACCGCTCCAATTCCTTTGGGCAGGCGATGGGTCGCCACGCGATCGAGGGGCGCTTGACCGCCCCCCTTCCGATGGACACCTTTTTGTCGGCCCGTCTGGAGTTGCAGCGGGCGCGCTACGAAGACGAGGTGCGCGTCGACGACACCTTTTATATCGACGAGGATAACCGCAATACGCTGGTGACAGCCCTGAGGCGGCCGATTCGCGATGATCTGTGGTGGGAGGTTCGCTACAGTCGATATCGTCAGGTCTTCGGCGCCGACCAGACCTACCACCGACAGATACTAGGAGTCGCTCTTGAGATGCAATTTGGCGCCGATGAAATTTAGGGTTCTATGTGGCGCGATCGTGGTGGCTGCAGGATTGGGTTGCGCCTCGCCGTCCCCGGGAGACAGCCAAATGCCGGAGGGAGGAATGATGGGCCTCGACGAGGCAGGCCATGCCTTTTGGGAAGCCTGGCGACCCCGCGAGGCGGCACCCATGGCCGTCGATATCGACGATGGCGACTGGACCGTCTTCGACGGCTGGGGCATCGAGGACCAATCCTATCGCACCGACCTCTGGAACCACCTCTTCCCCCTGCTATCGCGACTCCAGGGAGTGGACTCAGAAGACGGCGATGCCCAGGGCCTTATCTCGGTACTCCTTCGCCTGGAACACCAACTCGACGACACCCTCTGGGAACTGAGCTTCTTTTCCGCCGCCGACGGCCACCAGGAGGGCGCCGTCCTCCGCATCGTCACCCCCGACGGCGTTGGCCTATGGTTAGAGGCCGCCCGCAGCGCTGGCGAAAGCTCCAACCCCGATCGCTGGGTCCTGCGCGTCGAACCGGCTGCCGAAGAGGCCCCCGGCCAAACCTGGTGGTGGACCCCCGACAACGACGACTGGTCTCTATCCACCGCCCGCGGCGCCGCCGCCTCCTCACCCACCGAAGAACTCCACGCCCACGGCTGGACCCCCTTCCTGGATATGGTCATCGAATTCTGGTGGGAAAACATCACCGACCGCGCCTACCTCGAACCCCCCTTCCAGATCAGTGACCCATGGCCCGATGACCCCACCAATAAAGGCTGGTGCGGCACCCTGGGAGCCGACATTCAAGAGCGCGAATTGCGAGATTTTGTGGCCGATACAGTCTTTGTTCCCCGCAGCGGTAGCAGCGATTTTGAGCTCTGATTGTGGACCCATT
Organism: uncultured Bradymonadales bacterium; assembly: GCA_964415785.1. GTDB lineage: Bacteria > Myxococcota_A > Bradymonadia > Bradymonadales > Bradymonadaceae > SLJM01. The sequence continues at coordinate 37,641 of CAYQBU010000007.1, read as the reverse complement.
TTTAGGCCCCCAAACCGGGGTGGCTAAAAATGGGGCAAGATCGGAGGTGGGCGCAGAAATAAAGGGCGATGTCGCACCCTGGGAGCGACATGTGGTGTGTTTTTTTGGGTGGTTTTTTTTGGGGGTTATCGCAGGTCGCGGGCGCGGATGTCGGCGTCGTTGTCAGGGCCGATGGATTGGGGGAAGGTGATGTGGTGGTAGCGGTTGGAGGCGTGGTCGTCGAAGACGGCAAAGCCGGCGGTGACGGGGTGGCCGTTGAGGAGGGGTTGGAGGTCGTGGTCGCCGTCGTCGGGCGTCAGGGGGCGGCGAAGGGTGACGGTGTAGCGTTGGGTCAGGGGCTGCCAGTGGCTGAAGGCGTGGACCCGGGCGCGGGTGCCGGAGGCGTGGCGCAGGACGCGTCGAGTGATCAGATCGCCGTCGTCGAGGACTTCTTGGTCCAGGGGGACGGCGTTGCGGTCGGGGCCCTCGGCAATCAAAGGAGTGCGGGCGGCCCAGGAGGCCTTGATGTCGCGGCTTTGTTCGTCGATGGCGTCGGTGTGGAGGGCGTGAAAGCCGGTGATGTGGGCGTCGTACATCCAGGCGTAATCGGAGACGTCGACCGGCTCGTCGTTGGCGTTGAGCCACTGGTGGTTCTGGTCGTCGAAGTGGAGTTCATGGGCGTCGTCGGCCTGGTCGGAGGGGCTCTGGTTGAACCAGTAATTGTCGCCCGTGGCGCCGCTGTGGCGGTACTCCATGACGTAGTCGTTGCTGGCGCCATACATGGCCGCCGAGCGGGCGGCGCGATATTGCCAGAGGTCGAGGAAGCGGCCATCCTGGCGCGATTGTTCGGCGTCGTAGTCGGTATCGATGGCCGCCCAGGCCCCGTCGGCGTCGAGGCGTGCGTCGTCGTGGCGGCTGTCCAAGAGGTAGTGGCGGACGTCGTCGTTACCCAGTCCGGCGTCGCCGAGGTAGCCGTGGTCGGCGACCTGCTGGGCATCCGGTTTTTCGGGCATGTTGCGCATGCTGGCATGGCAGCCCACGGCGCAGCCGATGTCGTCGAAGCTCGGTCCCTCATCGTCGCCAAAGGCGTAGATCCCCTGATCTTTTGGGGCGAGCATGACGGCGAAGCGATCTTCGTAGTCGAAGATATTGCCCTCATCGAGATCGTCTGGCGTCGGGTTGTCGGCGTCTTTGGGCGCCGAGAGGCCCTCCCATTCGTCGCCGTCAAAGTGGAAATGCTGGTGGGTGATACCCGGTCGGGGCCGATCAGAGGTCCAGGAGGCCTGGAGGTAGAGGAATTGGTCGTCAAAGGCGGCGCGAAGGTCGAGATCGACGTAGGGTCGCTTGTCGGGGACATCAGTTGAGGCGTCGACGAGTCGCTGGCCCAATTCGCGGGGATGGGGGGCGAGGCCATCGTCGGCGTGGCAGTTGGCGCAGGGCTCGCTCAGGGCACCACCGGGGTGGGCGGTGGTGGAGCCCTCGCCGGCGACGGGGTGGTCATAGTCCTGGATGTCAGCGGCGAGCCATTGGAGGTTGGCCTGAGCGGGGAAAAAGGCGGTCACCCGGGTGGGAGGCCCGGCGGTGATCGCCGCCAGGGATTCTGTGGGATGATCGGGGTGGGGGTGGCGCAGATCGAGTTTGGCGTCCATCGGGGCTGTCCGGACGGAGTCCGTCTCGTCGATCTCTCGGGTCTCCTCCACGGCCTCATCATCGGAGGCGGAATCGCCATCGTTCGCCTCGTCAACAGAGGGCGAACAGGCGCTGACAAAGAGTAGGGCGAGGCTCAGCGCGACAAGCAGGCGATGGCGATTCCAGGCCATGGTGCGTTACTCCGAATCGGTGGTGAAGATGCGTTGATCCTGGGGAGGCTCAATGGGGGAGTTGGCTTCCACGTAATCGACGAGAGCCTCCAGATCGATCTGGCCGCCGACGCGGTTGGTGCCCTCGTTGAGCACCGCAAATCCATCGCCACCATCGGCCAGGAAGTTATTGACCGTGATGCGGTAGGTGCCCTCGGGGTCGATAGGCTCTCCATGGAGGGAGAGGCTGTCGGCGTCGACCCGATCGCCATAGGGGCCCTCCGGGTCGTAGGTATATTGGAAGCCCGAGGAGACGGCCATGATGTGGTCTCGATCCCCGTCGTTGAATTGCTGCTCCAGCATCTGGTGGATCTGGGCCCCCGTAAGATCCATGGTGATCAACAGGTTGGAGAAGGGCTGAATGGTGTGGAGCGCCTCGTAGGTGACGTCTCCGTCGCTATCCTCATCAAAATGGAGTCCATCGCGGACGCCGCCGGGGTTCATAAAGGCGATTTGGGCGCCCGAGACCTCGTCGGTGGCGGCGAGCTGGGCGTCGGCGATCAGCCTGCCGATGGGAGAGGTGCCAGCTTCCGGTCGGGGGCCCCGGGGGAGATCTTCCGTGATCTGGCCGACGACGCGCTGGGTGCGAGATTCGGACAATGCCAGGTAGTGCGCCACATGGTCCGCGACCTGGGGATTGGGCTCCAGGTCGGAGGAGACGGCGCGATTTCTGGCATCGCTCTCCACCACTTCGCCGGAGGCGGCGTCAAAGAGCAGATCGATGGTGGTGACGATGCGACCAGAGGAGCCGGCCTGGGTGACCGGAAGGCCATCGATATCACAGACATAGGGCACGTGGGAGTGACCGCTGAGGATGGCGACCACTTCCTCGGGCATGCCCTCGGCGATGGAGACGATGGGACCCTGGAGGTCATTGCAGTCGTTGATATCGTTGATTTCGCCGCTGTGGGTTCCACCCTCGTGAATGACGAGAACGACGGCGTCCGCCCCTTCGTCGAGCATCTGGGGCAGATAGTACTCCATCGTCTCCACTTCGTCTTCAAAGTAGATATCTTCGATGGCCGAGGGAATGACGACGCTGGGCGTGTCCTCAAGAGTCATGCCGATATAGGCGACGTCGATGCCACCATAGCTGCGGATCGTATAGGGGGGGAGGATCGTTTCGTCGTTGTCGTTCCACCGGACATTGGCCGCCAGGTAGGGAAAGGAGGCGCCGTCATATTCGTCGCCCTCGACGCACTCCTCATCCTCGTGGCAGCCGCCCTCGTCGATGCGCATTAATTCGTCGACGCCCTGGTCGAATTCATGGTTGCCCACGGAGGCGAGATCGAGGCCGATGAGCCTCATTGCCTCAATGGTTGGCTCATCGTAAAAAAGGGCGGATAGCAGTGGCGAAGCACCAATGATGTCGCCGGCGGCGACGGTGGTCGTAAAGTGGGCCTCACCGCGCTTTTCTTCGAGTAAGGTGGCCATATGGGCCACGCCCCCGGCGTCGACCATTTCGCCATCGACGGGCACCTGGCCGTTGGGGCCCTCAAGCGAGCCGTGCAGGTCGTTAAAGCCCAATAGGCGCAGGTGGATCTCGTCGGCCGGGGCCGGATCGTCGACCGGTGTCTCATCGACGGTGGGGGTCGACGAGCAGGCCGCGATGCTCAGGGCGAGGAGGGCGCCCATCGATGTAGCAATCACAGATTTCAAAACGGGGGTGGACTTCGATGGCATAGGTACTCCTTGGTTCAAGTGGGCATGAAGGCACCCCTCATTTAGCGCAACGCCGGTAGAGAGACAAATCGCTCGGCACTAACTCACGCCCAGATCTTGGCGGGTCACGCCGTGTTTTTTGAGGATATATTCCACGCTCTTTCGGTGGACGCCGGCGATGCGAGCGGCCTTGGAGACGTTGCCGTCGGTGCGCTCCAGAAGGCGCTTCCAATAGGCCTTTTCGAATTCCTCAACGAGCCGACTCTTGGCGTCCTTAAATGGAATGCTCTCGTCGAGGGCGGTGTCGACCATGGGCTGAGCGGCGGCGGTGGTGCCGGCGTGCGGTTTTTGTTCTTCCGGGCTGCCCGGGGTCAGGTAGCGGGTCTCCACTTGGTCGCCGCGGGTCAAAAGGACGGCTCGGTCGATGAAATTTTTGAGCTCTCGGACATTGCCGGGCCAGGGATGGCGCTTGAGTTTTTGCATCGTTCGGTAGGCGATATCGACGTCGTCGCGGCCGCTGCGATCGTTGGCCTGACCCAGGAAGTGCTCTACGAGCAAGGCGATATCCTCGGGGCGCTCGCGAAGGGGGGGCATTTTGACGTGGATGACGGCGAAGCGGTAGTAGAGGTCTTCGCGAAAATTGCCCTCTTGCACCTCGTCGATGAGGTGGCGGTTGGTGGCGGCGACGATGCGCACGTCTGTGGAGATGGTCTTATGGCTGCCCACGGGTTTGATCTGCTGTTTTTCGAGGGCCCGGAGCAATTTGGGCTGGAGTTCGGTGGATAATTCGCCCAGTTCGTCGAGAAAGAGGGTGCCCCCGCGGGCGGCCTCGAAGGCGCCAGTGCGCGAAGAGGTGGCGCCGGTGAAGGCTCCTTTGACGTGGCCAAAGAGCTCCGACTCGATCAGGTCGGCTGGAATGGCAGAGCAGTCCAAAACGATCAGGGGACCGTCGCTTCGCTCACTGTGGTTGTGGATGGCTTCTGCCGCCAATTCTTTACCGGTGCCCGATTCGCCCTCGATGAGTACCGTGGCGTCCGTGGGGGCGACGCGCTCCAGGATGGCGAAGACCTCGCGCATCCGGCGGCTGGAGCCCAAGAGATCGCCGTAGCGGTCGCGGCTCGAGAAATAGACTTCCGTGGTCTCGTCGGTCAACGAGAAGCGAATGCGAGTGGTGCCCACCTGAAATTCACTGCCGTCCTCCAGGTAGATGTCGCGAAAGCGCATCCCCTCTAAGAAGAGTCCGTTTTTGGAGTCCCGGTCGATGAGGCGATAGCCATTTTCGTCGACCTCGATGGTGGCGTGAACCCGGCTGACCGCCGGATCGTCGAGCACCAGGTCGTTGGAGGAGGCGCTGCCGATATTGGCGGTCGACGACTCCAGGGTCACGGCGTCGTCGTCGCTGCCGAGGACACGCAACTGGTAGCGCTGCAACTCGAGTTGCTCATCGCCGCTGTCGAGGAAGATGGTGCGGGTGGCCTCTTTACTCATGGAGCATCCGGGGAGGCGGAAGGTCAGTGTCGGTCGTGGCGCCCACCATAACTCTGAGGGCCGCCGTCAAACAAGGTGGCCCGGTCGTTGCCGTTAAAGAAGAGCCCAGAGCAACGCAAGAATGATAAGTCCCATGGCCACACCGGTGATGATCTGGGCGGTGCGGGCCTCCGAGGAGTCGGCGGCCGGCGACTCCTGACTGGCGTGGGGGCTGCGAAACTCGGTGGTCGTGTCGGGGGCGGGGACAAAGGATTCGTCGGTAGAGGGCGGCTGGTCATTGGAGGGCGGCGATGGGTCGGAATGGGCGACGGCCGTGGGGTGAGGGGTCTGCTTTGAGGGGGGATCGTCGGTCACAAGCGGTTCCGGCTCCGGATCCGGGCTTTCTTCGACCAGTTGAGAGGCCAGTTGAGCGGAGGCGTCACCGATGACCGTATCGGCGTCGGAGCCCGGTTCGGCATCGATCGCCGGGGTCTCGGCGGTGATGGGAGGATCCTCTTCTTCGACCCAGGAGGTCTCGTCGACCCATTGTTTGATGACGCGCCCCATCTCGATGGCCGATTGAAAGCGCTCGTCGGGGTCTTTGGCCAGAGCGCGATGGATGATGTCGGCAAAGGTCGGATCCACCGACGATGGAAGGGGAGGAATGGGGCTTTTCTGGTGGGCGACGATGACGTCATAGGAGGACTCGCCCTCAAAGGGCAGGCTGCCGGTGACGCATTCGTAGAGAAGGACGCCCAGGCTGTAGAGGTCGGCGCGATGGTCGACGTCGGGATTGATGGCCTGTTCGGGGGCAATATACTGAGGGGTTCCGTAAATCTGGCCGACGACGCTGAGCAGGGGATCCGATTCTTCCTCGGCGCGTTTGGCGATGCCGAAGTCCAGGATCTTAACGGTTTCATCGCCCTCGCTGGTCCGGGCCAAAAAGATATTTTCGGGCTTGATGTCGCGATGGACGAAGCCACAGTCGTGAATTTTGTGGAGGCCCTTGAGGATCTGAAGACTCAACTCGCCCATGGCCAGCGGCGACAGGTATCGCTCCTGATAGAGCCGGTCAAAGAGCTCCTCACCATCGAGCAATTCCATGGCCAGGAAAACATCGCCCTGTGGGGACTCTCCAAACTCGTAGACCCGCGCGACGTGACGCGATCGGATGGCCTTGGAGATGCGTGCTTCGCGCTTGAAGCGCTCGATGATCCGCCAATCGTTGGCGTATTCGGCCGTGATGACCTTGAGGGCCAGAGGGCGGGAGCGACGGCCGTCTTCAAAGATGCGTTCGGCGGCGTAAATCTCGCCCATGCCTCCGGCGGCGATAAAGCCCAGAATATGGTAAGACCCAAAGCGCTTGCCGGGCAAAAGCACCCGCTCCAGCACGTCGTCGCTGCCCAGGTTGGTCTGCTCGGCCAACTCCTGAACGGATTGGGCGCGGATAAATTCGGCACCAGTATCGGCGCCGTCGGAGTCCCTATTCTCCGGTGGGGGCTCGACCAGCGTGCTTTTCACGATAAGCTCGTCAGGGCAGTAGGAGGGTGGCGGTGTCGCGAAGTCGCCGCTTTTCAAATACGCTGAGTCCAGTATACGGGCTCAACGGTGATGGCCCAAGGGTGATGAGGTGAAACGGTGCCATCTATTGACGACGATGAAGGGCAGGTCGATGAGGCGCGGACTTAAAATCGCGGGGGGATGGCTTGCGGTAGGGCTATGTCTGGCGATCGGGCTTAGTTGGGATGCCATCAGCTGTGGGCCAGCACCGCCGCCGGAGGGCGAGGAGGGGGCGTATGAACTGGCGGAGATGGTGCCCCGCCAGGCCGATGGGGTCTTTTTTGCACCCCGGCTCGAGGGGTTGGTCAAGGAAGTGGGGGTGCTGCAAGAGGCCTGGACAGAGGGCGCCACGGAGGTCGGTCGCAGCGATTCCTGGGCGGCCGTGGGGGCCTGGATGGAGGGGTCGGCGGCGGCGGTGGTCGACGACGGGGAGTGGATGATCATGGGATGGGTCGATCCAGAGGGAGAGTCATCGTTGGAGCGGTGGCCCGGCACCGGCGAGGAGGTGGAGGAAGCGTTTGCCGACGAGGTGCGCCGCCTGGATACATCGGGATGGGGAGCCGGTTGGGTGGCCAGTGATGGGCGACGGCTCGCGGTGGGCACGGATCTGGAGAAGGCCCAACAATGGTGGGCCCTCAATGAGGAGGAATGGATGGTGCCGGAGCGCGATCACCGGCCGGATGCCTGGCCGGCGAGCCTCGATAGGTGGCGGGTCCACGGCCAGATCGGCGTCAGTGGACTGCTGGCAGACCGCCTTCCAGAGCCAGAGTCGGAGCGCATGGACATGGTTGGCCAGGCCCTTCTTCGGGGACTGGAGACAGTCCATCTCGCCCGTCCAATGGGTGGCGATGTGCCCGACGATGGCCGACGGGTTATCGAGTTGTGGACCCCCGGTGCAGACGCGCAAATAGAGATGGCCATGGAGCTGGGAGAGGCCCGTGGAGAGCTCCCCGATCTGGGGGGGTTGGTGCAGTCGGGAGTCCCCGGTGTGATTCGGGTCTCAGGTGACGCAGAGGCCCTATTTATGGGCTGGCGTCGCACCCTGGGAGCCGCAGAACAGGAGGCGTTTTCGGGGGTGTTGGAGCAACTCGATGAGGAGTTAGAAATCGACGTGATGGCAGACGTGGTGGCCAATCTTAGTGGGCAATGGGCGGTGGTCTTTCTGGGGCTCGAACAGGGCTTTTTTGAACTCCAGGGACGCGAGAGGATAGCGTCGATGATTCGTTTGGAGGCTCCCCGGGTGGCGGCGGTGATCCCTTTTGAGGATCGGGATCGGTTGCGCCAGCTTTTGGATGCCACCACGCAGTTGTCGAAGGGCAAGCTTCGCCGCCAGGCGATGGATCGCACGATCCAATACGCCTGGCTCGACGATGGTGCGCTGCAGTGGATCGTGATTTTGGACGAGGATTATCTGGTGGTGGTCGATAGCATGGGAGCCTTTGATCAGGTACGGCGATGGGAGCAAAGCCCCCAGCCGTTGGAGGGCGTCTTTGCCGAACGGGGTGTCGACGCCCTGTTGGAGCGCCGTCAGGGACTGGGGGCATATCTGGATTTGGCGACCATTCGGGGCATGGTGCGCGAGGGCGGCGACGTCGAATTGGCGTCCTGGTTGAAACCGGTGGATGCGCTGCGCATCGAAAGCGATATCGACGGACAGCGCCAGCGCTCACAGATCGTGGTCTGGCCGCGAGGAACCGATGAGGAGACGCCGTGATCGAGACGCGAGAAATGGCCACCGTTCGACGGGTGGTGGAGGGGTTGAAACAGCGATCGGAGGCGGTGGTGGCGGCCATGGTGGCCGACGGCTGGTCGGCGGCCATGGCCCGGGCCGGTCTGGAGAGGCATTGGCGACGCTGGGACGTGGAGGTCCTGGCGCGCCAGATCGCCGTAGAGCGAAAGCTGATTGAGGCCGAGGGGCGCCACTTTTTTTGGCCACGGCGAGTTCATCATATTTGGCCGGCGTTGCCGGGGGCGAGCTTTGCAGAGGTCTTGGTGGGGATGCTCCTGGGCGTCGACCAGGGCGTTAAAGCCTCGCGGCGCAGTCAGGCGACGGCCCGGACACTATTGGAGGCCACGGGGGTAGAGCTCTTGGACGATGACAGGGGGTGGTCGTCGGCGGATCTGGTGATGGTGAGCGGCAGCGACGCCACCCTGGGAGCCGTTCGACAGGAGATGGTGGGTCGGGGACGCGTGGTGGGCTTTGGCCACCGCGTATCCCTGGCGGTGGTCGACGACGAGGGACGCCAATTGGAGCTGGGATCGGTGGCGGAGGCCATCGCCGCCGATGTGGTGATGTGGCATCAGCGGGGCTGCTTTTCGGTGCGGGCGGTGCTGTTTTGCGGTGGCGAGGGGCGGCGCCGCGTCTTCGGGCGAAAATTAGCGACGGCGATCGCGAAGAGGGAGAAGGCCTGGGGCATCGATGGGGTGACAAAGGGCGAGTTGGCGGCCCGGGCCCAGTCAATCGGGGTGGCCCAATTGACGGGGCCGATCTTTGTGGATGGATTGGGTTATGTGCGGATCCGTCGAGGGCCCTTTCGAGGTGATCAGGAGGCGGTTCACGCGGTGACGGTGCACGCCCTCGATGGGCCCCAGGGGGTGGAGCGGGCCATTGATGTGCCGGCCGTTCAACTCCAGGGGGCCTCGCTGAGTTGTGGGGCGGAGCCGGAGCGCCGAGAGGCCTGGGAGAGGGCGCTGGGGCAAACGGGGTTTACCCGGATATGTAAGGCGGGCCTGCTGCAATCGCCGCCGGCGAGCTGGTGGCACGATGGCCGCCCCCTGACGCTGGACTGGGGGCGAGCCACCACGCTGGGATAAGCCTATTTTTCCCAGTTGCCCTCGGGGGTGCCGTCAAAGCGCTTTTGGAGCCCCTCCCAGCAATCGAGGTAGTTTTCCTGAAGGGTCTCCAGGTTGGCGGCATAATCGGTGACGTATTGAGGGGCCCGGGTCTCGAACATAAAAGCCAGGGTGCCCTCTAATTTCTGGGGCTCCAGGTCGACGCGAGATGCCTTTTCAAAGGCGTCCGTATCCGGTCCGTGGGGCAGCATGGTGTTGTGCAGGCTCATGCCGCCGGGCAAGAATCCCTCTTCTTTGGCGTCGTATTGGCCATAGATGAGGCCCATGAATTCGGACATGATATTGCGGTGGTACCAGGGGGGGCGGAAGGTGTCCTCGGCGACCAGCCATCGATCGGGGAAGATGACGAAGTCGATATTGGCCGTGCCCTCGGTGCTCGACGGCGAGGTCAAGACGGTAAAAATCGAGGGATCGGGGTGGTCGCTCAGAATGGCGCCCACCGGGGAAAAATCGCGAAGATCGTATTTATAGGGGACGTAATTGCCGTGCCAGGCGACAACATCCAGTGGCGAATGACCGATGGTGGTCGTGTGGTGCTGGCCGCCCCATTTGACAAAGATCGTGCTCTCGACCTCTCGATCTTCGAAGTGGGCCACCGGGCTCTTGAAGTCGCGGGCATTGGCCAGGCAATTGGCGCCGATGGGGCCTCGCTCCGGGAGGGTGAGGGCGCCGCCGTAATTTTCGCAGACGTAGCCTCGGATTGGACCGTCGACCAACTCGACGCGGAAGGTGATGCCGCGGGGAATGACGGCGATATCGCCGGGCTCGACAGCGAGGATTCCGAATTCGGTGACCAGCCGGATATCGCCCTGTTGGGGGACGAAGAGCATCTCGGCATCGGCGTTGAGGAGGTATTGATCCTCCATGGACTGGTTGGCCAGATAGAGGTGGGAGGCCATGCCATCCTGGCCAACGGCGTCGCCGCAGGTGGTGATGGTGCGCACGCCATCGACGAAATGGGTGGGTTCGTCGGGGATATCGACGGGATCCCAGCGGCGCTGACCAATGGCGAGCGTCGAGCTCTCGCGCTGGGGAGCACTCTTCCACAGGGGTTGGTCGTAGGCTTCGTAGCTTCCCATATGGCGTACCGATGGGCGGATCCGGTAGAGCCAGGAGCGCTCGTTGGAGTCGCGGGGGGCGGTAAAGGCGGAGCCCGAGAGCTGTTCGGCGTAGAGACCGTAGGGGCAGCGCTGCGGGGAGTTGATGCCCTTGGGAAGGGCGCCGTCGAGGGCTTCGGTCTCAAAGGTATTGCCGAACCCGGTCATATATTCCAGCGTCATGGTCAGCCTCCAGCTAGGCACAAAATGGTTGGGAACCCGTCGTTATTGGTGCCCTTATATGTAACGCCATCGAGATGACAATCAAGCGGCAGGGGGCTGAGAGAGGGCGGGGGTTGAATCGTCGGCGAGCCGTCGTCGGACCTCGCGAAACCAGTAGGCCCAGACGATGAAGAAGCCCCCGAAGATGGCGACCAAGGCCCGGCCCATGGCGGGGGCGTCGCCCATCATGGTCACCAGAAGGCCCAGGGTGGCCGCGGAGGATAGACCATTTGCGCAATGCGCCCGGGATCATGGGAAATTGCTGTCAAAGGGGTTTGTTCGCAGCCTCAGTGGAGTGATAGACGGTAGGGGTTCGAGTTTCAGTTCGATCACTTGCGAAGCGAAGAGGTGATGATGGATTTTGATGCGCTTATTGGCTGGGAAGAGGTGGAAGAGGGCGTTTTCGAGGGCTCTTTTCCCGAGGAGTGGTACCAGGGACGCGGGGCCTTCGGTGGGGTGGTGGTGGCGGCGATGATTCGGGGCCTGGAGGCTGTCGTCAATGATGAATCAAAGCGGTTGCGCTCGATGCAGGTCCAGTTTTGCGGTCCGCTGGTGGCTGAGAAAGCGCGTTTGGAGGTAGAGATCCAGCGGCGGGGTTCGTCGGTGATCAACGCCTCGGCCAAAATTGTGCAGAAGGGAGAGGTGAAGACGACGGCGCTGGCGCTCTATGGAGGAATGCGGAACTCGGCGATTGATTTTGAGGCGCGGGAGATGCCCGATGTGCCGCCGCCCGAAGAGGTGGATCCAGCGCCGGAGTCGCCGCTCTTTCCGAAGTTTTCGCGCCACTATGAGTATCGGTTTTGCAACGGGGCGATTCCCTATACGGGCTCGGAGGAAGCCACCGGTGGAGGATGGTGCCGGCCCATTGGAGATACGAAGGCGGCCGACGAGGCGAGAGTGGCAGCGCTGCTCGATGCCTGGGCGCCGGCGATTCTGGCCCGCGCCACGGCCCCCACTCCGGCTGCGACCATATCCTGGAATATCCACCTTTATCGGCCCCTGCCGCTCGAGGACGCGGACGCCGATGATTTCTATCTGATCGCCTCGGAGAGCCAGATCGCCGTAAACGGCTACGCCGATGAACAGACTCAGCTGTGGAGCGAAGAGGGGGAGTTGATCGCCGAGGGCAGCCAGTTGGTGGCGGTTTTTGGTTGATAAGTGGCATTCGGCGTTGAGATTGCAGGGCGAAATGAAGCTTTGAGCCAACCACGCAGTTCTCAGCGCCGGGAGTCCACGATGAGCAGTATCGAAGAAACCTTTGTGATCGGTGATGAATTGGAAGTCAAACGCATGGGTTATGGCGCCATGCGGCTGACCGGCGACGGGGTCTGGGGCCATCCGCCGGACAGGGAGTCGGCGGCGGCGGTGCTTCGACGCACCCGGGAGTTGGGCGTCAACCTGATCGATACGGCCGACGCTTATGGCCCGGAGACCAACGAATACCTGATCGCCGAGGTCCTCGGTCCCTACGATGACGACCTCTGGATCGCCACGAAGGGCGGTCTGGTGCGAAATGGGCCCAACGAGTGGCATACCGACGGCCGACCCGAACACCTGGAGCGGGCGGTCAATAACTCGCTTCGCCGCCTCGATGTCGACGCCATCGACCTCTATCAACTCCACGCCATCGACGACGATGTCCCCCTTGAGGATTCGCTGGGGGCGATCCTGGAGATGCAGGATGCCGGAAAGATCCGCCATATCGGTGTCTCCAACTTCAATGTCGAACAACTCCAGCGGGCCCGCGAAGTCGTCGACGTCGTGACGGTACAAAATCGCTACAATCTGGGAGATCGAGAACACGACCCGGTCGTCGACTACTGCACCCGGGAGGGGATTGGCTTTATCCCCTGGTATCCCCTTGCGGTCGGCGAATTGGCTGAAGACGATCGACTGAACTCGGTCGCCGAAGCCCACGACGCCAGCCAGGCTCAGATCGCGTTGGCATGGCTCCTCCACCGCTCACCGGTGGTGCTCCCCATTCCCGGCACGACCTCAATCTCCCACCTGGAAGACAATGTGGCGGCCGCCGACATCGCATTGAGCGATGATGAGGTCCAACAGTTGGACGACCTCAGCGGTGGCCAATAATGGTCAAAAAGTGGCTCGATGAACGCACGAGATGTCGCTCCCAGGGTGCGACATCGTCCAGTAATGACGGGCCCGATTGGGTTTTGTACTGGATGCGCACCGCCATGCGCGGCCACGACAATCCAGCCCTCGACAAGGCCGTGGAATTGGCCAATGCCCAGGGGCTCTCGGTGCTCGTCTATCAGTACTTGAGCCCCGATGGTCCTTATCCCTATCCCAGTGATCGCCACTACCGATTTGTCCTGGAGGGGGCGCGGGATGTGGCGATGGAGCTTGAGCAACGTGGAATTGCCTATGCCTTCGAGGTGGCCGATAGGGCGATGGGCGCCCTTCCAGAGCTGGTGGGGCGGGCTCACTCAGTGGTGGTCGAAGATCTGCCCATAAAATGGCATCGATGCGGCACCGAGGGTGCGACATCGTCGAGTGATGGCGCCGTTTATGAGGTTGATACGGCCTGTGTGGTGCCGCGCTATCTGGTGGGTGGATATCGTGATCGGGCCTATAAGTTTCGCGATGTCCATCGCCCGTTGAGAGAGGAGCGGATCCATCGGCGCTGGGAGCCCGTGGAGCCGGCGGTGGAGCCGACGCCCACCGACGGGTTGCCCTTTGAGCCCCTGGAGTGGGAGGGGGTTGACGTGGGCGAGGTGGTGAGCTCGATGGATATCGATCACAGCGTGGGGCCCGTGGGCGATACGCCCGGTGGATCGGCGGCGGCCTATGGTCGATGGCGGGCGTTTCGCGATGAGAACCTGGCCTATTATGATAAGGTGAGAAATGACGCCGCCAGGCCACAGGGGGTCAGTCGCCTGTCGGCCTACCTGCATTACGGTCAGATCTCGCCCTTTCGGGTGGCCCGTCAGGCGGCGGCCATGGATGGTGATGGACCGGCCAAATATATCGATGAGATGGTGACCTGGCGAGAGTTTGCCCATCATGTTTGCGCTCAATTCGAGAGTGCGCCGGGCGTTGACTGGTTGCCCCCCTGGGCCAGGGAGACGCTGAAAGAGCACGAGTCCGATGAGCGTCCGGCGATCTACGACTGGGAACAGATCGCGCGGGGCAAGACGGATGATGAGTTGTGGAATCTCTGCCAGCAAAGCCTTCTGGCCCACGGGGAGTTGCACAACAATCTGCGCATGACCTGGGGCAAGCGCTTCGTGGAGTGGACGGAGACTATCGACCAGGCGGTAGAGATGGCGGTCGATCTCAATGATCGCTACGCCCTCGATGGCAGCGACCCCAATTCCTATCTCGGTATATTGTGGTGTTTCGGCGGATGGGACCGGCCCTTTAAGCCGGAAAAGCCGATCATCGGGACCACCCGTCCGCGCTCCTCAGAGCGCCATGCCAACCGCCTGAATATGACGCGCTATCGCCAGTGGGTGGAGCGGCCGCCGAAGGAGCCACCGCCAAAGGTGGGGGTGGTGGGAGCAGGGTTGGCAGGTCTGATGGCGGCCCGAATTCTCCACGACCACGGGCTGGAGGTGTCGGTGGTCGACAAAGGGCGAAAGCCAGGGGGCCGGAGTTCGACGCGGCGCAGTCGCGAAGGCCTTCAGTTCGACCATGGGGCCCAGTACTTCACGGCGCGCAGCGATTGGCTTCGGCGCTACGTCAACGCCTGGGTGGAGCAAGGCGTGGTGGCCCCGTTTGAACCCACATTGGCCGTTGTCGACGAGGACGGCTGGCGGCTCAAAGAGAAAGCCACGCAGCGATTCGTGGGCAGGCCATCGATGGACGCCGTGGCCGATCATCTGGCCGTGGCACTGGATATAAATTGTGACGTCGAAGTCAGCGGCTTGAATGTGGTCAAAACTGGGGAAATTGAGATGATAAGCGGGGGATGTCGCACCCTGGGAGCGTACGACGCGGTGATTTTGACCCCCCCGGGACCACAGGTTTCGGCGCTGTGTCGAGAGTTGGATCCAGGGCTGTCTACGCGGATCGATGAGGTCGAGTTTCAGCCCACCTGGGCGGTGATGGTGGCGTTTGAGTCGGAGCTGGAGTTGGAGGCGCAGGGGATATTTGTCAACGGCGAGGGGCCGCTGGGATGGGTGTGTCGAGATGGAAGTAAGGCCGGGCGCTCGGGGACGCAAAGCTGGGTGTTGCACGGATCGGCGGTGTGGTCGGCGAGCCATGTGGAGGATGAGAGCGAGGAGGTGGCGTCGGCGCTGGTGGAGGCGTTTCGAGAGGTGGTGGAGGCCGGTGGGGGGAAGTGGTCGGAGCCGATGGTTCGGCGGGCTCACCGGTGGCGCTACGCCCGGGCGGCTGAGCCACTGGAAGAGGGGGCGTTGGTGAGCCAACAGGTGGAGGGGCTGGTGGTGGCTGGCGATTGGCTGTGCGGGTCGCGCATCGAGGGGGCGCTCAAGAGTGGGGCTGCGGCGGCGGGCCGGATCCTCAATGGAGGGGCCGGCGACGCCAGGGGGGCGCAGCCCGGATTGTGGGATGGTTGAGCCGAGTTCAGCGGCGGTGGATGGGCTGGCGTCGCGAGCGTTGCTGGCGCTTGAGCAGTCCTGCCATGGTGGAGAGTTCCTCGCTGAGCAGGTCGACGAGGTCGTCGATGGAGATGATGCCCACCAGGTTGTCGTTGGCGTCGACCACCGGGGTGCGGCGCACCCCGTGGGCGTACATCTTGCGGCCGACCTGGTTGATGGACATCGACTCGTGGACGGTGACGATGTCCTGGCCCATGACCTCATCGACGTCCAGGTGGCGCGGGTCAAAGCCCTGAGCGACGACGCGTACGGCAATGTCTCGGTCGGTGACCATGCCGATGGGGCGGCGCAGGCCGTCCTCTTCCTCGATGACGACCACGTCGCCGACGTCAAAGCGACGCATCAATTCTGCGGCGTGATAGATCGTCTGGCCGGGCTGGGTGAAGACGACCTCACGGGTGCATAGCTGGCTGGCTTTCATGACTCCTCCGGGGGGTGGGAGTGGGCGCCTGGTCGGCGCGGGTGAGCCCTGAACAATCTAAGCGCTTGATTTTGGGCACCAAGGAACGAGTTTTGCGGCGCCGGCAAGCCGGTGATAGGGACGAAGACTCTGGAGAGCGATGAGTTGTGATGTGGTCTGGTTTAAGCGGGATCTGCGCCTCAGGGATCACCGTCCCCTGCGTCGAGCGCTGGAACGCGGTCCGGTGATCTGCCTGTACATCTACGATCCGGTGGTGTTGGAGAGTGAGGAATTCGGGGTCAGCGATCTGAGGTTTATCAACCAATGCCTGGAGGCGCTGGAGCGGTCGCTTCGTGCACGAGGCGGGGCGCTGGTGACGCGGGTAGGCAAGGTGGTGTCCGTGCTTCAATCGCTGCATCGGGAGGTGGGTATCGAGCGGCTGTGGTCGCACGAGGAGACGGGAAGTTTTGCCACCTACGAGCGGGATAAGGCGGTGGCTCGATGGGCGTCGTCGTTGGGCGTGGAGTGGGTAGAGATCCCCCAGTTTGGCGTCTTTCGGCCCCACGGCGATCGCGATGGGTGGGCCCACCGTTGGCGCAAGCGGATGGCGCTTCCGGTGGTGGAGGCGCCGGCGAGGATCGACGTCGTCGACGGGGTGGACTCTCACGGGCTGTGTGGGGCCGATCGGCTCGGCGTCTGGGGAAGCCCGAAGCCCGATGCCCTCAAGGGAGGCGAGTCGCGGGCCTGGGATCTTTTGGAGGGTTTTCTCGGCGAGCGGGGTCAAGGCTATCGATGGGCGATGTCCAAGCCCGGTCCGTCGCGCGACAGCTGCAGCCGACTAAGCCCCTATCTGGCCCACGGGGCGATTTCGATGAGGGCGACGTATCAGCGCCTGAAGGCGGTGCGCGAGGAACTCAAGCGCCAGCCTCAGCGCGAAGACCACCAGGGGTGGAGCAAGTCCCTGTCGAGCTTCGAGAGCCGCTTGTGGTGGCATTGCCATTTTATCCAGAAGTTGGAGGACGAGCCGGAACTGGAGTTTCGAAATATGTCCCGGGCCTATGACGGCATGCGTCGCGAGGTCGGCGATCCCAGTCGATTAAAGGCCTGGAAGGCCGGCGAGACGGGGTATCCAATGATCGATGCCTGCATCAAGGAGCTACATCGATCCGGGTGGATCACCTTTCGGATGCGGGCGATGCTCGTCAGCTTTGCGTCCTATCACCTGTGGCTTCATTGGCGCCAGACCGGGCCCTATCTGGGGAGGCATTTTCTCGATTTTGAGCCCGGCATCCACTGGCCCCAAATGCAGATGCAGTCCGGGACCACGGGCATCAACGCCATTCGCATCTACAACCCCATCAAGCAGGGCGAGGAGCACGATGCGGAGGGCAACTACGTCAAGGATCTGCTGCCGGCGCTCAAACGGGTCCCCGTGGAGTTTGTGCATGCGCCGTGGCGGATGACGGCGCGGATGCAGGAGGCCTTTGGTTGCGTTATTGGCGTCGATTATCCGGCGCCGATCGTGGGCCATAAGTTGGCCTATCACCGGGCGAAGGAGCGGGTTTGGGCGGTAAAGGAGAGCCGGCAGGCAAAGGCAGAGGCCAAACGGGTTTACGCCCGGCACGGAAGTCGCAGGCGCTCTCGATGGGGCGGTTAGTACTTCCGGCGGGAACCATTAATCGTCGACGAGGTTGGGGAGATCGATGGTGGTGAGTAGTCCCTCATCGGTGCTCTCGATGGTGGCCTGGCCTTGGAGTTCGGTGGCCAGGCGTTCGATGAGTTCGAGGGACGATCCGCCGTGGTCGGCGTCGCCGCGAAGGGCAAAGAGAAAATCCGATCGCACGCGCAGATCAGCGCTTTCGGGACCCCCCTGGATGGCGATGCAGACATCAAAGCCCGGCGTGTCGCTGGGAGAGCAGCGGATGGTGACCGGATGGTGATGGGCGCGCTCGTGGCCGCGAAAGTGAATGGAGAGGACGATGTACAGCAGTTGGTGGAGGCGTCCAACCTCGGTGCGAACGCGGCAGGATGTGCTCTTGACGCGCACGTCCTCCGGGGCGTCGGCCTGAAGCTTGACCAAACGTTGCAACACGTCGCGAAGAAACAGCGGTTGGATGCGGCTTCCCCCCTGTTCGACGAGCAGATTGAGTTCATCGACCACGCCTTTGATGCGCTTGAGGGCTTTGCGAAGCGAGGGGCCCTGGGCGTGGTCGGTGAGGGTGTCGGCGGCGACCATGGCGATGGTCAGCGGATTGTTGATCTCGTGGGCCATGGCCTGGGCGAGACGGGCAAATGAGGCCTGGCGAGCGGCCTCCAGATGGGCCTCGGTGGCGCGATTGCGCAGGTATTCGGCCTGCATATTGGGTTCGATATTGGTGGTGAGGGCGACGATTTCTTTTACGCCCTCGTCGGTCAGCCGGGCCCGACTGCGGGTTTCGACCCATAGATAGGAGCCGTCGCGCTTGCGCATGCGGTAGCGCACCCGTCCCTCATGGCCGACGTCGTGATCGGCATGATCGCTTGCGATGCGCTTCACGTCGGTGGGGTGGAAGAATTCGTAGGAGTTTCGGCCCAGCAATTGGGCCTGGGTCCAGCCGAAGAATTCCTCGCAATTGGCAGAGACGAAGAGAAAATCGCCGTTGTCGGCGTGGATGGAGATCATGTCCGTAGCGTAGTCGGCGACGAGCTCGAAGGCTCGAAGCGACTGGTGGTCGGGGTCTTCGGTATCGCCCAGTTTGGCCTGGGGATCAATGCCCGCTTCGCGCTCCAGCTCTGCGATGCGCCGGCGCATGGTGGCCAGTTTTTGAAGGGTTTTGGCTTTGTGGTCGGCATCGGTCATGATCGATGTCATTCCGTGGCAGGGTGAAAAATCCAACTTCGATCGGCGAGTGAATGCCAAGCATAGGGGGCATCAAGCGATGTGATAAGGCTTGAAGTTCACCGCGACGCTCCTTAGGTTGCCGGCACCCATCATGGCGAAGCCAATATTCATAGTCTGGACACTTCAGCACAGCGAGGAGAGGCATGGCGACACTGATCGATCGGCTCAAGGCAGATATCAAAGACGCGATGAAGGCCCGGGAAAAAGAGAAGCTATCGACGCTTCGAATGATTCACTCCAATCTCAAAAATAAGCGCATCGACGGCGGCCAGGAGCTCAGCGATGACGACGTGGTGGCGGTGATGGCCAAGGCCGTCAAGCAGCGACGGGAGTCGGCGCAAGCCTTTGAGGAAGGGGGAAGAGAGGAGTTGGCGGCCAAGGAGCGGCGCGAAATCGAGTGGATTCAGGCCTATCTTCCGGAGCAGCTAAGCGACGAGGAGGCCGCCCAGATGGTCGATGAGGTCATCGAAGAGACGGGGGCGAGCTCGCGGGGGGATATGGGTCGCGTGATGGGGGCGATCGTACCCCGCATCAAGGGACGCTACGACGCCTCCAAGATCAAGGATGTCGTGCTCGACAAGCTCGGCTGATCGGTGGGGTCAATCGGTGTCGTCGAGGCCGGGCGGCCGGGGGATGACCTCCGTGGCGTCCGGTTCGTAGTAGCGTCGGTTGTGGAGGGCGTCGGGGAGGTAATTTTCGCCGGCCACGTAGTGGCCGGAGAAGTTGTGGGGGTATTTATAGCCTCGGCCGTGGCCCAATTGGGTGTGCATTTTGGTGGGGGCGTTGAGGATTTTTTGGGGCGGCGCAAGGCTGCCCTTGTCGAGAACGTCCTTTCGGGCGGCGGCGTAGGTGGTGAGCGCTGAATTGGATTTGGGGGCGCAGGCCAGATAGATGACGGCCTGGGTCATGGGCAGGACGCCTTCGGGAAGGCCGATGAAGCGAAAGGATTGCACGGCCTCGTTGGTGACGCTTAAGGCCATTGGGTCTGCGTTTCCGATGTCTTCGCTGGCAAAGATCACCATGCGTCGGAGGATGAAGAGGGGATCTTCGCCGCCCTCGAGCATGCGGGTCATGTAGTAGACGGCGGCGTCGGGGTCGCTTCCGCGCATGCTTTTGATGAAAGCGCTCACCAGGTTGTAATGCTCCTCGCCATTTTTGTCGTAGCGGATGACCCGCTGCTGGAGGGCCTGCTGGACTTCGGCGGTGCTCAGCCGAATGGCGTTGGCGTCGGTGTTGGCTCGGGCGGCCTGGACGGCCAATTCCAAGCCGTTGAGGGCCGTGCGGGCGTCGCCCTCGGCGGCGTCGATGAGCGTTGCTTTGGCCTGATCGTCGAAGGTGATGTCGAGTTTGGACAGCTCGTCATCCTTTTCGAGGGCGGCATTGATGACGGCTTCCAATTCGCCATCGCCGAGGGGTTCGAGCACCAGGGTCTTGCAGCGCGAAAGGAGGGCGGCGTTGACCTCAAAGCTCGGGGTCTCGGTGGTGGCGCCGATGAGGGTGATCGTGCCGTCTTCGACATGGGGCAGCAGGGCGTCCTGTTGGGCCTTGTTGAAGCGGTGAATCTCGTCGACGAAGAGGATCGTCGGCTGGCGAAGCATCTGGCGCAGGTCGTCGGCCTGAGAGACGGCGTCGCGAATGTCGCGCACGCCGCTATTGACCGCCGAAAGGGGATGGAATTGGGCGCCGATGGCGTCGCAGAGAATGCGCGCCAGCGTGGTCTTTCCGCAGCCCGGCGGGCCCCAGAGGATGAGGCTGGGAAGTCTCTTTTGCTGGAGGGCATTGGCCAAGATCTCCCCGGGGGCCAGCAGGTGCTTTTGGCCCACGAAGCCGTCAAGCGTCGTGGGCCGCATTCGCCCGGCGAGCGGGCGAGAAGTAGACGCAGGGGACACGAGATCACCGCTGGTGGGAGGGATCCATATTGGTGCCCGACAGCGTCGGGGGGACGCGGCCGGAGACGCGCTTTTTCTTGTCCACGTTGTGCTCCTTGAGCATCGATTTGCGCATCGTGCGACATTCGCCGTGGTTAAACGACTTGTCGGGATGCTCCTCGCGGATCTGAGATTCCAGATGCTGGGGGAAATCGATAAAGGAGGTCTTGTAGGCCTCGCACATGGGGCAGTTCTGCTTGGGTTGGCCGCCCTCGTAGGCGAAGCCGCAGGACTTACAGGTCCAAAGCAGGGCGTGCATAAAAGGTTGATACTGGGTCATGGGTCAATCTCCCTTGGGATAACGGGCGGGTCGTCTCCATAGCTTATAACGGGGACGGCGCAAGATGCGAAGGCTCAAGCCTCGAGGTAGGGGTCGAGGAGCATTGAAAAGTCCTCACGCGTCTGGTCGCTGATCGCCTCGGGGGCGGTCATGATGGCGTCTTTGAGGGCCCTGGAGGCGTTGCACTCCGACTGGCGATCCAGGGGGATGGCGGGAATGACGCGCTGGAGAATCTTGCGCACATTGGCCACGTTTTGGCGGAGGATGGCGATGACGCTCTCCACTTCTACCTGGTCGTCTTCTTTCCAGACGTCGTAGTCGGTGGGCAGGGCGATGGTGGCGTAGCACATTTCGGCTTCCCGGGCGAAACGGGCCTCGGGCATGGCGGTCATGCCGATGAGTGAGGCGCCCCAACTTCGGTGGAGTTCGCTTTCCGCGCGGGTGCTAAAGGCCGGTCCTTCCATGCACACGTAGGTGGCCTCGCGGTGCAGCGTCAGGTCCAGGTCGCTGGCCTCGATCTGGTCGATAAAGACCTGGCGCAGCATGGGATGAAAGGGCTCGGTGAGCGTGACGTGGACGGCCAGGTCCTCAAAGAGGGTGTTGGGCCGTCGAAAGGTCTTGTCGATGATATTGTCGGGGATCACCACATCGCCGGGGACGATCTCCTCGCGCAGCGAGCCCACGGCGCTGACGCTGATGACCCAGAAGACGCCCAGGCGTTTCAGGGCCCAGATATTGGCCCGATAGGGCACCGACGAGGGGTTGTGCTGGTGATGGTCGCCGTGACGAGGCACGAAGGCGACGCGACGCCCCTTGTATTCGCCGATCCGTATGGGAGCGCTGGTGGCGCCAAATGGGGTATCGAGCTGCACTTCCTCGATGACCTCCAGGCCATCGATCTCGTAGACGCCGCTGCCGCCGATGATGGCGATGGGCACGGGGGTTTGGATGGCGAGGTCACTCATGGGGGGACTCCCAAAGAAGAGAATTCGTTCGATTGCCGGGCCAACTTAGATGTCTTTATGGAGCGTTGAGTCCTGTGTCAACCGTTTGGATTAAGCACAAACCACGGTGAGGCAACGGGTGGCGAGGCCTTGGCCTCGCAGGTGGCGTTGAATGGAGGTTCACTTGCCTCTTTGGCGGGGGGCGACTATGGCTTAAGCACCTACAGTGACCCACGGTTTCGCTTACTTTTTGGCTCCACAGGAGATGCAGCGATGACGCACAAAGCCCTGACTCAGTTATCGGAAGACGAGACGATTTTTCGCGATGCAGTGCGCAACTTTGCCCAAACGGAGGTGGCGCCCCTGGTCTCGGAGATGGATGAGGCCCAGAAATTGGATCCATCGATCATCGATAAAGCCTTTAAGATGGGGCTGATGGGCATCGAGGTGCCGGCGGCATTGGGAGGAGCGGAGAGCTCTTTTATGACGGCGATTTTGGCGATCGAGGAACTGGCGGCTGTCGACCCCAGCGTGTCGGTATTTGTGGATGTTCAGAACACGCTGGTCAATAACGCGCTCGTGCGCTGGGCAAGCGATGAACTCAAGGAGAAGTACCTTCCCCGGCTGTGCTCCGAGTGGGTGGGGGCCTACGCGCTGAGTGAAGCGGGCAGTGGTTCCGACGCCTTTGCCCTGGCCACCAGGGCGGAGGACAAGGGCGATCACTGGGAGCTCAATGGCTCCAAGTTGTGGATCACCAACGGCGACGAAGCCGACGTCTATATTCTCTTTGCCACCATCGATCCGGAGAAGGGCTATCGGGGGATCACGGCCTTTATGGTGGAGCGCGAATTCGAGGGCTTTTCGGTGGGCAAGAAGGAAGACAAGCTCGGCATTCGAGCGTCGTCGACCGTGGAGTTACTGCTCGATGGCTGCAGGGTACCCAAGGACAATGTGGTCGGCGAGGTGGGCAAGGGCTACAAGGTGGCCATCGAGACGCTCAACGAGGGGCGCATCGGCATTGGTGCCCAGATGATCGGGCTGGCCCGTGGCGCCTTTGACGCCGGCATGAAGCATATTCAGGAGCGCAGCCAATTTGGGCGGCCCGTGGCCAGTTTCCAGGGCATGCAATTTCAGTACGCGGAGTTGGCCACCGAGTTGGAGGCCGCTCGACTGATGGTCTACAACGCCGCCCGGCTCAAGGATGCGGGCAAGCCCTTTCTCAAGGAAGCGGCAATGGCCAAGCTCTACTCCAGTCAGGTCGCCGAGAAGGTGGCCTCCCAGGCGCTCGAATTTCACGGCGGCGTGGGCTTTACCAAGGAGTATCCCGCCGAGAAATTCTACCGCGATGCCAAGATTGGAGCCATCTACGAGGGGACGTCGAATATGCAGCGCCAGACGATCGCCAAGTTGCTCGTGGACTGA
>CAYQBU010000007.1:0-14404 GCA_964415785.1 uncultured Bradymonadales bacterium | reverse complement strand
TGATTCAAGCCCCCGACGATGGTCGGGGGCTTGGTGGTTTAACGGGGATCAAAGCCCGAGATAGAAGAGCTCCTTTTGGGGCTCATGGGCCGCTGCCAGGAATATTCGTAGAGGTAGGCCAGGGCCTCGAGGCGCGAGCGGGCTTCGTCGATGGTGCGGCCCCACACGTAGAGCCCATGGTCTAAGACATTGAGGCAGGGGGCAGTGGGGTCGTCCAGGAGGGCCTCGAAGGCGTCGACCGTGGCGGCGTCGGCGATGGGGAGATTTACGCGGAGTTCCTCACCTCTGGCGGTCCCGGTGATGGCGCGCAGCATCTGGACGTCGTGCAGGTGGGTAAAGCCCTGTTTTTGATCGCGGTTGCTGCACAGGGTGGCCTCCAGGTGGTGGACGTGGAAGATGGTTCGGGCGTCGTCGACTCGGTCGTAGATCAAGCGGTGGAGGTCGAGATCTTCGGAGGCCTCCTCGGGGGTGTCGGCGTCGATGGCCACCCCGAGGGTCACAAGATCATCGGGCTCCAGGCGGTTCTTGGCCGTCCCAGTGGGGGTGACGACCAGTTGGTCATCGGCGAGCCGCGTGCTCATATTGCCGCTTCCCCCCATGAGCCAACCGAAGCGATAAAAGGCCCGGGCGGCGTCGAGCAGAGCGGGGGCGAGGACGTCGAGGGTGGGGCTGTTGGTGGTAGGGCTCATGAGCAACACTCCATGGTCAGGAGAAGAATGAGGAGCTGGAACGGCGCTAAATGTAAACCATATAACGGGGATTGGAAATCGGATCGCAACCCCAATTTGAGCGCTTGTCAGGGCTCGATCTTTGCGGTACGAACTCAAATGGCCGGGATAAGCCGGTGGACCGAAATAGGGAGCAGACTATGTCGACCGAACAGAAAGAGACCCCGCAAACAGGCGATACCTCCGAATTGGGCACCCAGCAAATGGGCGAGCAAGGCTACGCCATTGTGGTGACCCGAGCGTTTGGACCGGAAGGCGAAGATCTGATCGCCGAGGATGGACCGACCTTCAGTGGCGCCGCAGGTGTCAAGTTATTGGTCCGACAGGGCGATCTGGAAGGCGAGGTCGTCCTCAGCCCCGTCTTCGGTGATCCGAGCAAGATCACGGACACCGAGTTTGAGCCCGGCGAGCCCTGCGAATTGCTCTGTCCGGAGACGGGAAATCACCTCGACAAAATCCCGGGGATGACCTCCGACGAAGGCGGCGAGTTTTTCGCCATTTATCTGACCCCCAAATTGGGCGACGGCGAGCTGGTGGCGGTCAATAATATCTGGGGCAATACGAATTCTCGGATGATGAGTGAAGACGAAATGCTCCTGATGCTCGCCGATACGGAAGCGCCCGAGGCGCACTGAATGGGTGGCGAACCGGTCCGGTTCGGCGGCGATGGATTGGGATACGCGCAGCATCGGCCTGGAATGAACGGCCGATGGCTGCGTTTTTTCGTTGCATTTGCGCCACAGGGGGCCATGTTTTAGGCCACTTGAGATTGATAAGCGTTTCTGTTGAAGGCGAGACAAGCGATGGCGAAAAAAAAGATCAACCTCCCGCTGGCCAACCGCCAGCCCGAAGCCCCGCAGTCGGAGCGAAACTCCGGTCCCGCGCGGCCCCAGTGGAAATTTCAGCCCGATGAGGCCGGGCCTCGGCCCCGTTGGATCCGAAAGCGGCTGACCCTCAATAAGGCGTTTTTCGAGACCCAGGAAATGGTCCAGGAGGCGGGGCTCAATACCATCTGCGAATCGGGCCAATGCCCCAATATTACGGAGTGCTGGTCGCGCAAATCGCTGACCTTCATGATCTTGGGCAATGTCTGCACGCGAAGCTGCGGCTTTTGCGACGTGATGACGGGAAGGCCCGGTCGGGTCGATGAGGATGAGCCGCGCCGGGTGGCGGAAACGCTGGCGGGCCTGGACCTTAACTACGTGGTGATCACCAGCGTCGACCGCGATGATCTCGACGATGGTGGGGCGCAGGCCTGGGCCAATACGATCAACGCCATCAAAGAGCGCTGTCCCGATCTGGGGCTGGAAGTGCTGACCCCGGATTTCAAGGGCGAGTTGGAGAATGTGGACATCGTCCTCGACGCCGAGCCCGATTGCTTTTCCCACAATATCGAGACGGTCAAGGAGCTTCACCGCCACGTGCGGCCCCAGGCGCGCTACGAGCGAAGTCTCAAAGTGTTGCAGCATGCGGCCGACGACGGGCGCTCGTTGATCAAGTCGGGGATGATGCTCGGACTGGGAGAGACCAACGAACAGATCCTGGGGGCGATGCAGGACCTGGTGGACCATGGCGTGGAGGTGCTCAATCTGGGCCAATACCTTCGTCCCAGTGATCGGCATCTCCCCGTGAAGCGATGGGTCCACCCCGATGAGTTTGAGATGTTCAAAGCCGAGGGGGAGAAGATGGGCTACAAGCATATCGAGTCCGGGCCCCTGGTCCGTTCCAGCTATCGCGCTGACTTGCAGGCCGAAGAGATCGCCGAAAAAGAGGGTGGTTTCGGAGGATGCGGAAACGCGGGATTGGCCAATGGGTAAACCGGCGATTGGCGGACTGTACGCCGTGATCGATCCGGCGCGCGTGGAGCCGGGACGCCTATTGCCGATGACCCGGGCGATTCTGGAGGGGGGAGCGTCGGTGGTGCAACTTCGAGACAAGATCTCCACGGCCCGCGACTACGTGCATTTGGCCCGACAGGTGGGAAAATTATGCCGGGCGCAAACGGTGCCGTTTATTGTCAATGATCGGGTGGATGTGGCGATGGCGTCGGGGGCCGACGGGGTTCATGTGGGTCCCGAGGATATCTCGGTGGAGGACGTGCGCGAAATCCTGGGCAGCGATGCCATCGTCGGGGCCTCGGCGGGGACGGTGGAGGCGGCGGTGGTCGCCGAGGCCCAGGGCGCCGACTACCTCGGTGTCGGGGCGATTTATGAAGCGCGCTCTTCAAAGCCCAATGCGTCGGCGCCGCGGGGACCGGAGGCGATCGCAGAGATCGTGGAAAAAGTCGCCATCCCCGTGATTGGGATAGGCGGAATTGGAGTCGCCAATTCAGAAGCGGTGATGGCCCACGGTGCTCATGGAGTGGCCGTGATCAGTGCATTGATGGAGGCCGACGATCCCCGTGGAGCGGCGAAGCAGCTCGCATCCATCGTCCAATGAGTGGAATTGGCATTGGCAATTGTTGACGGCTGGCCTCGCCACGCCTATGGTGCAGCCGCTTGAGCGACGGCTCAGAATACGATTCAACATCCTTAAGGAGTTTGGAATGGCCCGCGTTACCGTTGAAGATTGCCTGGAAAAAGTGGAAAACCGATTTGCCCTCTGCATGTTGGCCACGGAGCGCGCACGTGAGTTGCGTCGCAAAGGAGCGCGGATCTTTCCCTCCAAGAACAAGGCTCCCGTCCACGCGCTCCGCGAGATCGCGGCCGGGTTTGTCTTCTTCGACGAGCGAAGCAAGGCGAAATTGTCGAAATCCCTGGGCCTGGACACCCTGGAAGCCGAAGATCGGCTCGGCGGCTAAACCTGGCCATCGGTGTCTTTCCACCACTGGGTCGTGAGTATCGCCTGGAGTTGATCTTCGGCGCTCGGATCCAGTGAGGGGACGCGCTGGTGGTGGAGCTCGCCGGCAATGCGCTGGAAGGCGGCGACCACCCCATCGAATTGGCGCGTAAGCTCATCGAAGATGCGATGGAAGGAGCCCCCGGGGGCCTTGAATTCCATCAGGCTCTCGACGTGGGCGTAGGCATTTTTACCCATGTCGCGGTAGTAATTCGCGTTGACCAGAGCCCTCGGCCGGTTGAGATAGGCCTCGAAGAAACCGCAGGAAAAGAGGCTGGTATCGCCCAGTTGGCGATAGGCCTCGATGCGATCGTCGCCTGCGCCCTGCAGGGCATCGGCGAGCATCAACGCCGCCGGTCGACCGAACCCGATGGCTTCGCGGCGGCGATCATCGAGGCGCGCAAAGCGGTCGAGCAGATGAACGAGGTAGGCGTTGGTCTCCTCGCGAGGGGTCAAGCCGAGATCATCGAAGGCCTCGGCTAATTCGTCGCGGAAGAATTGATAGAGGGTATTGGCCTTCGTAATGGACTGGTTTGGATCCGTCATGCATAACCTCCCGGAATCCCATGGGGGGTCAAACGAGGCGCGAAAACAATGCGAAGCCACGCTGCTAGGGCGTGAGATCGCCGATGCCCCGTTTCAACACCCCCGACAACAACTCCCATGGTATCGAAAAGACAAGGGGAGCGCACGTTTATGCGTCTGGTTGGCGATGATGGTCCTGATCGGCCTTTGGGCCCCCCCTGTGGAGGCCGGGGTCGACGAGGAGGTGTTGTGGTGGGTACGCAGCAGCGATGCAGCGCTTGAAGAGGGGGTCATCCAGGGGATCGAGGAAGGTCTTGGCGAGCGCAACGCCCAGCATTTGGTGGGCGAAGAGGCCGTCGACGGTCGGGTCCAGCAGGGGTTGGCGATGGATGAGGCCTGCTTGATGGGCCGAAGCCGATGTGGGGAGCCACGAGCGATGATCATGAAGGCCCTTGGGATCGATTTGTGGATTGCCGCCGATGTCGAGGCGGAGGACGACTTCTATAAAGCTAGGTACGAGGTCATCGATCGGCGAGGAGAGCGGGCCGGTGAGGGCACGGTGGAGGCCGACCAGGCGGAGGGGGTGGGCCTGGCGTTGGTCAGCGAGATCATCGAGGCGGTGGCGGTGATTGCGGTCCAGAGCGAGCCCGAGGGTGCGCAGTTGGAGGTCGACGGACAAGTGGTGGGGAGGACGCCGATCAGCCGGGCGGTGCCCGTTGGAGAGCGTGAGCTTCGCCTGAGTTATGAGGGGACCGAGCCCTGGGAGCAACGGCGTAGGGTGGAGGCCGGGGAGTACCTGGAGGTGGAGGTCGAGCTTTCGTGGCGACCGGCGATGGTGACCATCGCCGGCGCCCCCTCGGACGCCCATATCTACCTCGATGGGCAACGGGTGGACTGGGATGAGGGCCAGCTGGCGGTGGCGCCTGGCCGGCGCTACCTGGTGGTGGAGGCGGCGGGCTATGAGCCGGAGCGTCGCCACATCGAGGTGGAGGCCGATGAAGAAGTGGAGGTCCAACTGGAGATGGAGCGCCAGATGGGGTGGCTTCGCGACATCGATACGGATGCCATCGTCGATCGGCGCTTTCAGGCCGAGGTGGGGCTGGAAATGGGAGTGCGCCGAACCGATCTGCGCGGCGATCGCTTCGATAGCAGCGTTGGGCCGGCACTGATGGAGGGTTGGCTGACCGACAATGGGGAGGTCGCCGACAGCGGACGGGGCAAGCGCCTTGCACCGGGGCCAGGGCTTCGCCTGGGCGTCGCCTGGGAAGGTCAGCGGTTGGGCATCGAGTGGCTCTCGTTATCCGTCGCCCGTCACAGCCTCGGCGATCGCCTCCAGTGGCGAAACGAAGGCGATCAGGTCGCCACCGGTCGCAGCACCCGACTCATCGACCTGGAGGTGCGCCCCATGCAGGTTCGGGGCCGCTGGGTCTATGAGAACCTGGCCATCCGCGCTCAGGGCGGCCTGGGCATGCATATGCAGGCCGTTTCGCTGACCTCCGACGGCGGCGAGCGTATCCGTTACCGCCGCTATCAACCGCAACTCAATGTCGAGTTTGGCGCCCGCTACCACTTCGATGAGCGCTGGTCGGTGGGCGCCTATTATCGACCGGCCTACGGCTTCGGCGACGGCCTGAGCCACCATCTAAGCGTGATGGTCGGTGGAGGCCTCAAGGAGTTGCCGGGCCTTCGATCTAGACCGCCAGGAGAGCTATGAATAAGGGATGGTTGTTGCCCCTCATCGCCGTGGTGGTCATATCGGTGCCAGTCGGGCTATTTGCCAGTGAGAATGCGGGTGATGTCGAACCCTCGGAGCGACATGATGTCCCCTGGGAGCGGGCATTTGAGCAGGCCCTTGAGGAGGGCCGTCAGGCTTATAACGAGGGCGATTATCGAGAGGCCAGCGAGGCGTTTCGTCGGGCCATTCAGGTCCAGCCAGAAAAGGCCGAGGCGTACCGAAACCTGGCGCGGAGTCTGAATATGCTCGATGAGTACGGGGAGGCCACTCATTTTTACGAGCACTATTTGGAGATAGCGGGGGAAGCCGATGATATCGAGCAGGTAGAAGCAGAGCGAGAGGATACGGCGCGGCGAGCCGGCGATGACCGGCGTCGCTTGCCCACCAGTCAGCGGATGGCCCGGCGGGCCCTGGAGCGAGAGATCCGCGAGGGGCGGGCGTTGGGGGAAGGGCAGTCGGGGGCGTTGGGGTTGTTTCGGGGACTGCTGGAGACGGGCTATGCGGAGCCCGACTTGGCGGAGCTGAGGCGCGATCTTGACCGGCAGTTGAGCGACGAGATCGGGGAGGCGTGGGACGATGAGGGCCAGTGGTTGCCGGTGCTCGACGACAGCGATTGGCAGCGGCAGTGGGAGCGTCTGGAGGGGCGGTTGGAGTTGGTTCGCGATGAGGACGCACTTCAAGAGCTAGAAAGAGGAATGGAACTCGTAGAGGTGGGGCAGGCCTTGATGGCTGGGGATTATGAAGCGGTGCTTGGACGCACGGATCAAGGAGATGATGATCTGGGGTTGAGGGTGCGCTACCAGGTGGCGGCGAAGGCCGGTCTGGGTGAATATGGAGAGGCATTGAAGCTTCTGGAAGGGCTGATGGAAGAGCCAATATTGGGTGAGAAGGGGCTTGAACAGGCGGAGATGTTGCGCATTCAGTTCAAGAGTGCGATGGGAGAGGCTGAGGAGGCCTCGGAGTCTGTTCGCCAGGGGTTGGACCGACGCTAGAGGTTGCCACGGGGAGGGGAGGGATTACCTTTATGGTTGAAGAGGGGCTGAATAGATTTGAGGTCTTTCAATGGCCCACTCTGCTCAATGGGCGGCTATGGCAAGCAGATACGGAAGCTGAAGGCGCGTTGTATAAGATTTGATACCGGCGTTTGATGACGATGGAAGCAAGGAGGGAGTACAATGCTTTTTGATCCAATCTACTGGGTGATTCTCGGCGTGGGGTTGGTGCTGAGCCTTGGGGCACAGGCCTGGGTGAAGGCAGCGGTGAGCAAGTGGGAGTCAGTGCCGATGAGTCGGGGAATGACCGGTCGGCAGGTGGCGGAGGCGATCCTTCGCAGTGAGGGCATAAGTGGGGTGACAATTGAGCAGACCCAGGGGCGCTTGAGTGATCACTATGATCCACGCACGCGCACTTTGCGGTTGAGCCCTGACGTGTATGGAGGTCGGTCGGTGACGGCGGCGGGAATTGCGGCCCACGAGGTGGGTCATGCCATTCAACATCAAGAGGGCTACGCCCCGATGGCGCTGCGCCAGAGGATGGTACCGGTGGCCAATATCGGGACGAGCCTTGGTTTGTGGGTGGCCATGGCCGGGATCTTTGTGGGGATCACGGAGCTTGCGGCGGTGGGGGTCATGTTATTTGGTGGTGCAGTGGCTTTTACGTTGGTGACGTTGCCGGTGGAGTTCGATGCCTCGTCGCGGGCCAAGAAAGCGCTGGTGGGCCGGGGGTTGGTGACCGGCCGGGAAGCCCAGGGGGTAGAGCGAGTTCTTCGCGCGGCGGCGGCGACGTATGTGGCGGCCGCTGTATCGTCGATTCTGCAACTTCTGTACTGGGCCTATCGCGCAGGGCTGTTGCGCCGTTAAGATGGTTGTGGATCGGCGATGACGGGCATTGGATACGGGATAGCGATGATGGTCACATGCAGCGGTGGCGACGGGCGTAGAGGTGGGTGGCTTTGGGGTTGGATGCTGCTGTTGGGGGCGGCGTTGTGGGGGATGGGCTGTTCGACGGTGGGGCCCGTGGATCTGTTGGTGGATTTGGAAGAAGTGGAGCCCATCGATTGCGATGGTGAGGCCGACTGCCTGGACAAGGGCGAGGCGGCGCTGAATGAGGGTAGGTTTGAGGTCAGTCGAGGGGCTCGGGCGGAGGCCTGTCGAGGGGGGTCGGTGGAGGGTTGTCGGGCGTTGGCCGATGGGGAGGCGATGGGGGCTTATGGAGAGCCCGACGAAGATCTGGCGATGGCGCTCTATGAATGGGGGTGTGAAGAAGGCGATGGGGCCAGTTGCCATCGACGCGGGGAGTTGGAGCGGCGTGCCGGTCGTTACGACGAAAGCCAGAAGTGGTTTGATCGAGCTTGTGAGAAAGGATCGCTTCAGGGGTGTCACGATGGCGTCCTCGTAGAACTCGCCGGAGGGGCGTTGGATGACGATGGCTATGCGGCGGCGCGCGATTCCTGGGGGGGCTTATGTGATGAGGGCCTGGATGTGGCTTGCGTCAACCTGGGTCATATGGAGGCCGCCGGGTGGGGACGCGGGCGAGACCACAACCGGGCGGTACGACGCTTTGAGCAGGCCTGCCAATCGCCTCGGGTGGAGCAGGCAGCCACGTTGAGTACCCCGGTCGGCGAGGTGGAGCCGGATTTGTACGCGGTGGGTGAATACCGCCCGGAAGTGGCGTGTGAGCAGTGGGAGATGTTGGCCGTCGGCCGTGTCGAGGAGCGGGTGGCGTCGGCGATGCAGGCTCAGCGAGAGGAGATGAAGGCCTGCGTCGAAAAATTGGAAGAGGAGGTCCATGGACGACTCTTTTTTGTCGCCGACGTCGGGGCCACGGGAGAGTCCCTGTCGCCCAGAATTGAGTACGACGAGGTGGAGGTCGACGGGATCGAAGCCTGCGTCGAGCCCATGCTATCGCGCTACCTCGATGATCGATCGGGGCCAGGGGAGTTTCAGGCGAGGTGGGGGCTGTCTTTTCTGGGGGCCATTCCAGATAGCGATCGCAACGAGACGCCGGCCGATGGCGGATGCGACTCGGAGGCCATTCAGCAGGCGGTGTCCCAGCAGGTCCAGGCACTTCATCGGTGCGGTGAACGCCACAGCGCGCGCGCCGGAGACGATCCCGGGGCGAGTCTGGCTCGCGTTGATCTCGGGTCTCGAGGTCAGGTCGATGAGGTGGTCCAGCGCACGACGTTTGGCTCGCGGCAGCTGGAAGAGTGCGTGGCGCAAACGCTGCAGAATATCGAGGTCGACGAAGTAGCAGCGGGGGATGGATGCGCCGTGGAATTGCCTCTGAATTTCGCCACACGGGGTCGGTTGCACTTTTCGATCGTTGTGAGGTCGGCGTCTGCCCGTTAGGCTCGGGTCGACTGAATGTTATAGGTCCCTTGGCCAGCCGAGGGCTGCCGGTGCGTAATTTCCACCAAGCGAGGAGAATGGACCTCATGAGCGCGAAGAGGAAGGGACTCAATATCAAGGAGGGGACTCAAATTGCGGGGCGGTATCTCGTCGAAGAACAGATCGGTGAAGGTGGGTTTGCCACGGTGTACGGGGCCAAAGACGAGATCATCGATCGGCCTGTGGCCATCAAGGTCCTGGAGTTGGGCCAAATCGAGGATGACGACGACAAGCTGGATCGCGTTCTCCAGCGGTTTTTGCGCGAGGCGCGCACAGCGGCTCGCATCACCCATCCCAGTGTCGTCGACATCTACGACTTTGGCGTTCTGGGCGATGGGGATGCCCCGTATATCATCATGGAATACCTGGTGGGGGTAAATCTCTATGCCCAGATCAATGATGACGGCCCGATGTCACCCCAGTGGCTGTTGCCCAATTTTTGTGACCTGTTGGACGCCCTGGGGGAAGCGCATGATCATCAGATCGTGCACAAGGATCTCAAGCCTTCCAACGTGTTTCTCAATCAGCCTCAGACGCGCCGCGAGGTGTGGAAGATCGTCGACTTTGGAATTGCCCATGTCGATGGTCCGTCGAGCGCTCGACTGACGAAGACGGGATTTCTCTCGGGAACCCCGCAGTACCTTTCACCGGAGTATATTGAGGAGCAAGTGGTCTCGCCGGCTATGGATGTGTACCAGATGGGATTGGTGCTCGTGGAAGCACTCTGCGGAGAACCGGTGGTCAAGACGCGCCAGCCCTTTAAGGCGGTGAGAAAACACGTCGATGGCGACCTCGATATCGATGATAAGATCTGGGACTCGCCGCTGGGACCGGTCCTGCGTCAGGCGCTGGAGATTGACTCGGAAAAGCGGTTTCGCACAGGCCACGAATTCGCCGATGCGCTCGCAGGGGTCGATCCTCAGAGCGTGCCCTCCTACGCCGAGCCGGTGCGCAGCGAGCAAAAAACGGCCAAGTGGGTCGCCGTCGATGGTCGGGAATCACGCAAGACGCAGCAGTTTCATAGAGACCCGACCAAATCGAAGTAACTACGCCTTGAGCACTCGTTGACGGTGCGTCTGACGCGTCGAGAACGTGCTGGAACGTCGTTGCGGCTCGCTCGACGATACCTGCGGCATCGCCTCGTCGCCGCGCCTTGCCCAACAGGCCCTCGACGTTGCAGCCCGCTGCCGTCAACTTCGGCTCAAGTCGTTAAAACGCTCAAATTCGTGGAAATAAGGGGGGGATGTCGAACCCTTGGAGCCGATCTTTGTCAGGGTTTTTTGGTTTTTTTGGACGTCTGGACGTCACTTTTGGGGCCAGGTCTAGATAATGAGATCAGGCGTATGGAGAACTGAGCAGTCATACTAAATTCTCATGGGAGGGAGATGGATATGACGAAACCAAGATATCAACTACGAGGGCAGACGTCGCATGTGAGTCGGCGGTGTCGAGGGAGGCGGTATCTGCTCAAGCCGACGGAGACGATGGCCCAAATTATGGAGTATGAGGTGGCTCACGCGGCCCATAAAAATGGGGTAGAGATCGCGGGAGTGATGACGATGGCCAACCATTTCCATATTCAGCTCTTGGACCGACGGGCCAATCGAAGTGCGTTTATGCAGAAGCTGGTACGGGCGCTGACGTTTCGGCTCCAACCCATGCATGGGCTTGAGAATTCGGGCGGTCTTTGGAAGGACGGGCAATTTCCGGACATTCACAAGTGGGGGGTGAGCACGGAGTTGGGGACCCTTCTGTATATCTGGCTCAATCCGGTGGCTGCTGGACTGGTGGAGAAGGTCAGGGACTGGCCGGGTTTCAAGGTGCTTCCCGAGGATTGGGGAAAGGAAAAGGTGGTTGAAAAGCCCGAGAAGTATTACGGGCGAAGCGGTCCTGACCAGGTGACCTACACCCCGTTACCCCCAGGTTGTTGCCGCGATATGCCACTCGATGATCTGGTGGAAATGCTCAATCGCATCATCGGAGAGCTCGAGGAGCACTTCGCAGGTGTGCGACGGCGAAAAGGCGCGTCGGTGATGGGAAAAGACGCGGTGATGAAACTGAATCCGCTGGATTCTCCGAAGACGCCATCAAAGCGTTCCTATGCCAGTGCGAGGACGGGGTTTTCGGCAGATTCCATGGCGTGCGTCGAGAAGATGGAGAAGAGGTACGACACCTTTCTAGATTCCTATGAGACGCAACGTCAGAAGTGGCTGTTGGGAAAAACGGCGACGTTTCCCAGTGGAACCCTGAAAATGCGAACCCAGGCTCCGGTCACCTGTCGGGAATGCCCGAGCGATCACCCTGGTATCTATGTTTCGGACCAGGCAAAGGCGGCGGCCAATGGGAATGGGGAGCAGGCCCTGGAAGGGGAGACGCAAGCGGGACGGACGGCGCAGGACAGTGAATCGGAAGCCGCACCCACTGTATTGAAGGCAACGCTCGGTTTCAGCGGTGAGGACTGGTCTGTGCAATTCACGGTTGTGGACCAATGGCCAGACGAGAAAGAGGATTCAGAGGAGTACTGGAGGCGCCGCATTGATGTAGGAAGGAAGAAGGATCCTCCCGTCAGGGCGGCGAGTGGATAGCCACAAAGCAGCGGCATGAGCCAACGAGCGGAGGGGGGATGGCACGGGCGTCGGAGGGCAAAAAATATTGACTCTAGCGGCGAGAGGGACTGGTGTGCCTGTTTGAAGGCCGAAATTGAAGTAAGGCGGTAAAGATTCACTGTGCTGGGAATTGAGAGGGGGCGGCGGTGGGAGAATCGGCGAGGGGAGCCCGGTGAGGAACGAGGTGAGCTAAACGGGGTCGAAAGGGGGTGTCGGTGTGGTGGGAAGATGGTGGTGAAAAAACGCGGAAATGTTGTCATACAGGCGTTTTGTGGCACCTTCGGAGCAGTGTTTTGGGGGGGCTTTTTGGAATTTTAGCGGAGGTTTTCGGGGACATCCTGGTAGTGGATGGGTTTGTGGGGTTCGATCTGGATGAGGACATCGTCGAGGTCGGGGAAGTGGTCGTGGAGGCGGGCTTTGACCTGGAGGAGGATCTGGCCGGCTTCGTCGAGGCGCATGTTGGGGTCGAGGGTGATGTGGAGGTCGAGGTGGACGCGGCCAGGCATGCCGCGGTTTCGGACGTAGTGGCAGGAGCGGACGGCGTCGATGGATTCGGTGACGCGGCAGACGGCGTCGGCGTCGAGGAGGGAGGCGTCGACGACGACGTCGAGGCCGGAGCGCAGGACGCGGTAGGCGGTCATGCCGATGAAGAGCATGACGGCGAGGGCGGCGAAGATGTCGCCGGCGGGGATGCCGAGGGAGACGAGGGCCATGCCGATGAGGACGGCGAAGCCGGCGAGGGCGTCGGAGAGGGTGTGGTCGGCATCGCTCTCGAGGATCATGGAGTTGTGGCGTTTGGCGGCGCGGCGCTCGTAGATGCTGATGGTGAGGCTGGCAGCGATGGTGACGAGGACGACGGCGTAGGCGGCGACGCCGATACTGGGGACGGTGTCGCCGACGGCGGCGGAGAGGACGGCGCGGCCGACCTCGATGAGACCGAGAAGGATCATGATGCCGATGGTGAGGCTGGCGGCGACCTCGATTTTTTGGTGGCCGTAGGGGTGCTCGGGGTCCGGGGGTTGCATCGCGAGCCCGAGGGCGACGAGTCCGATGATGTTGGAGAGGGCGTCAAAGAGAGAGTGGAAGCCGTCGGCCTGGAGGCTGACGATATTGGCGTGGTAGCCGAAGGCAAGCTTGAGGCCAGAGATGGCAATGTGGATCAGAAGGGTGACGATGAGTACTCGCCGCACCGCACGGCGCTGGGGATTGTCGGGGGATGGGGTGGCGTCTTGAGAAGGCATGGCATCGGCCGGATTGGGAGTGGGCCAGTAGTGGTCGACGCGGGGCACCCGCACCTCGAATTTGGAGAGGTAGAGGAGTTATGAGGGGATGTCAATTCGCCCAGGAGAGGCCGAGGCAGGGTTTAGCGGTGCCAAAAAAACACTGGTGGTCAGCCGAAGAATTGAGCAAGGGGGAGCCTCGGATATTCCGGATAGCGCGGTGTTCTAAGGCAAGGAAGAGAGGAGGCTAATGTGGCGGAAATAGGGAGAGATTAGTCAGAGCAAATCATCGCGTTTGGAGGCTCGAAGTTTGGCGACCAATTCGCGGACCTTTTGGGCACGGTCTCGGGGGGTGATGAGGAGGGCGTCATCGGTATCGACGATGACGAGGTTGGAGAGGCCACTGGCGGCGATGAGTCGTTGGCGATCGCCGCGGGAGACGATGACGGAGCGAGAGACATCATCGAGCAGGGTGTCCTCAGCATCGACGACATTGCCGTCAGAGTCGGTGGGGAGCACGTCGTCGAGAGCATCCCAGTGGCCGACGTCGGACCAGCGAAAATCGACGGCGATGACCTCGACATCGGAAGCCTGTTCCATGATGGCGTAGTCGATGGAAAGGGGTTTGAGAGCATGGAACGCATCGCTGATCGCGTCATCTGAGGGATGGGGTTGGGCCAGAGCGTTGCGAAGCGTCTGGATGGCAGGCCATTGCTCAGGGTGTTGGCGCCGGAACTCACGCCATAGGGAGGAGGGTCGCAGGACAAAGATGCCACAGTTCCAGAGATGACGCCCGGAGTGAAGGTATTGGAGGGCGCGGCTATGGTCCGGTTTCTCGACGAAGGAGGCCACAGGAAAGCTCGTGGGAGCGGCAGATGAGTCGTCGATGGAGGCGGTGGTTTCGATGTATCCGTAGCCGGTTTCGGGGTGGGTGGGTGGGACACCGAGGGTGACGATGGAGCCTTGGTTGGCGCGGTTTGCGGCAAGTTGGAGGCATTTTTCGAAGGCCGATTGGCCGGCGATGAAGTGGTCGGCGGGAAAGAAGGCGACGGGGAGGTCGCCGCGTTGGGCTTCGGCGTGGGCGCAGGCGAGCACAATGGCTGGCGCGGTGTCGCGGGCCGAGGGTTCTTCGATAAAGCGAATGGGTCGTTGGTCGCCGAGGAGCGCGCGGGTAGGGGGCACGAGGTCGGGTCGACAGACGATGTGGATGGTGGGGTTGTCGCCGGCCAGGGGAAGGAGGCGGTCGACGGTGGTCTCGATCATGGAGCGCTGGTCATCACCGAGGACGGAGAGGAGTTGTTTGGGTCTGTCGCGGCGGCTCAGGGGCCAGAAACGGGTCCCTGAGCCGCCGGCAAGGATGATGGGG
>CAYQBU010000006.1:38153-46670 GCA_964415785.1 uncultured Bradymonadales bacterium | reverse complement strand
CGCCGACTTGCCAGCCCTGGGCCATGAGCCGGGGGATGACCTCCTGGAGGTGGCCGGGAGGGTGCATGGCGAGGCCTTTGCCGCCGGCGGGGTAGGGCTGGAGCAGGTGGGCGCCGGAGGAGCCGAGGGCGCCGTCGGCGTAGAATTTGACGCCGGCGATGCGCAGTTTTTGGTGGGCCGTGGGCTGGGGTCCGCGGCGGGACCAGTGGGGGAAGTCGGGGTCGTTGCCGGCGACGAGGAGATCGACGTGGAGGGGGAGCTTTTGTTGGTCGCGCAAGGCCTCGAGCATGGCGACGTGGGCGACGGGGCAGCGGGCGATGGTGGTAAAGCCGATGCCGAGGGCGCGCATCTGTTGGGCGCTCTGAAAGAAGGCGTCGCGGTCCTCGTCGACGGTGGTGGGCGGAAGGGCCTCCAGGACGGGGTACATGGCGGCGTCGACGAGGTAGCCCGTGAGGCGGCCCTGGTCGTCGCGAGGGGCTTCGCCGTCGTCGCCGGGCTGGAAGTCGTCGTCCAGGTCGGCGCGGCGGAGGGCTTCGGAGTTGACCCAGATGGCGTGGCGATCGACGCGGTAGATCTGGACGGGCCGCTGTGGAAAGAGGCGGTCCAGCTCCTTTCGGCCCAGCGATTGGTGCTCTTTAAAGAGGTGCTCGTCGAGGTTGACTGCGATGACCCACTCTCGGCCCTCGTCGTCGGCGCTGGCGTCGGCCAGGCGCTGCAGGGCCTGTTGTGCGTCGAGGCCGCGGAGGTCGATGGCGCCGGGGCGAAGGCCCAGTCCCCACATGTGGCTGTGGGCATCGCCGAGTGCGGGCATCAGGCAGGTGGCGTCGGGGGTAAGGTGGGGGTCGTCGGGGCC
This sequence comes from uncultured Bradymonadales bacterium, assembly GCA_964415785.1. Classification (GTDB taxonomy): domain Bacteria; phylum Myxococcota_A; class Bradymonadia; order Bradymonadales; family Bradymonadaceae; genus SLJM01. Next base: position 45,817 of record CAYQBU010000006.1, on the reverse strand, counting down.
GGCGGCGTGGCGGGCGTCGCTACCGATGGCCTGGACTCGACCGTCGCGGATCAGGAGGGCGTCCGTAGAGGCGCCGGAGCTGTCGAGGTAGATTCGCGGGTGGTCGATGATCATAGGGATCGCGGGGACAAAAGGAGGATTATATGCTAACGCAGGGCCACTATTTAGCGAGCGAGCCGTGGACGCAATGAGGAGTATATCGATGAGCCCACCCTATCGAACAGAGCCGCTGGAACGGGCCACCTTTATTGAGCGACCGAATCGATTCATCGCCATGGTGGAGCGCGATGGCGAGCCGCTTCGAACCTATATCGCCAACCCGGGCAAACTCAATGAGATCTTATTGCCCGGCGAGACGGAGGTGCTTCTGGCTCATAAGCCGCACACCAAGACAAAGTGGGAGAGCGTAGGGGCGGTGTGGGCGTCGCGGTGGGAGGGCGACGGGGAGCGGGCGGTCTTTTTGAATACGGGGCGGGTCAATGACGTGGCCGACGCCTATTTGAGCCAGGGGCTGATCCCGGGGATGGAGGAGTATGAGGTCCTGGATCGGGAGGTGACGGTGGGGGATTCGCGCTTTGATTTTTTGATGGGGACGCCAGACGGGGAGCTCTTGTTAGAGGTCAAGTCGGTGACCCTGGTGGAGTGTGGGATGGCGCTCTTTCCGGATGCTCGCTCCAAGCGGGCGGTCAAGCATGTGGAGGAGTTGCGAGAGCTGGCAGAGGAGGGGCGCGCTACGGGGGTGCTCCTTATGGTGCAGGGTGAGGCGGAGCGGTTTTTGCCGGATCTTCATAATGACCTGGACTTCGCCAAGGCGCTGCGAAAGGCCTCGGAGGTGATGCCCATCGCGGCGGTGGCCGTGGCGCCGAACGTGGACGCCGAGGACCGGCTGGTATTTCCCGAAGAGGCCCGGCGACTGGCGATGCCCTGGGAGAAGCTGGATCCGATCCTGGAGGATAGCGGGCTATACCTGGCGGTGCTTCGCGTCGACGAGGCCCAGGAGGTGGAGATCGGGGCGCTGGGAACATTCGCTTTTGAGCCCGGTTATTATACTTATATAGGAAGTGCTCAGCAGGGACTCGGCAAGCGGATGCGCCGCCACAAGCGGACGCGAAAGCGGGTGCATTGGCATATCGATTATTTGCGCAATGCCGCGGAGAAGGCCTGGACCTATCCGATCCGAGGTGCTGTCGACGAGTCGGCGCTGGCCGACGAGATGGCGCTGGTGGGTCGGAGGTTTCCGCCGGGGTTCGGGGCCAGCGACTGCGATGACGAGGGCCATCTGGTGCATACCGAGGAGGACCCGATTCATCTTCCAGAGGTCCAGGAACTGTTGACGCGGTGGCGACATCGGCGAGTATTTAAGCCCGAGGACTCATGACGCGCCTGCGGTGGCGCATCAGATATCGAGATGCGGTTGTCTCATTTCTCGACGCTGATTTTGCCTCGTTGGGACGTCTTATAGAGATTTCGGGTTGAAGGCAGCCAAGAACAGTAGATGACGGTTTGGAGAAGCGATGAGTGACGATGATACGTTGTCGATGGGGATTCGAGCGGGCTATGAGATCGGGGGCCGCTACGAAGTCTTCGATCTGATCGGACGCGGCGGGTTTGCGGCGGTCTTTCGGGCCCGCGATGAGCGCATCGGACGCGACGTGGCGGTGAAGGTCCTGGACATCGAGCGGCTGGTGGCCCAGGGCAACGACAAAGAGGTGATGCTGGCTCGCTTTCAGCGCGAGGCACGGCTGGCGGCGCGGATCGGCCACTCCAGCGTGGTCCAGATCCATGACTTTGGGATCATCGAGGAGGGAGAGCAGCCCTATATCGTGATGGAGATCCTCAAGGGGCGCGACCTGGATGCCGAGCTCAAGCGCTGTGGGCCCATGGATCCGGAGCGGATTCTGCCCCATTTTGTGGACGTGTTGGAGGCGCTGGGAGAGGCCCATGAGCTGGGGATTGTGCACCGTGATTTGAAGCCGTCGAACCTCTTTGTGGTGGAGCCCGAGGGACGAAGGGAGCGATTCAAGCTGGTGGATTTCGGGATCGCCCATCTGGGCGATGGAGGCGACGAGCGGTTGACGAAGACGGGTTATATGGTGGGGACGCCAAAATATATGTCGCCGGAGTACCTGGAGGACCAGCGGGTGACGGCGGCGATGGACGTCTACCAGATGGCGCTGATTTTGGTGGAGTGTCTGGCGGGGCGGCCGGTGATCGACGAGTCGAATCCCTGGAAGTGCGCCATGCTCCACGTCAGCGAGGAGCGGGAGATGCCCACGGAGTTGATGGAGTCGGAGCTGGGGCCGGTGATCGACGGGGCGTTGGCCATCGATCCCGATGAGCGATATGGCGACGCCGGCACCTTTGCCGAAGCGTTGTCGAAGGTCGATTATGAGGCGGTGCCGAAGCTGGAAGAGGATGCACCCTGGGGCAAGTGGGCGATGAGCCAGGGCCAGATCAAGATCCCCAACGATGAGGCGCGCGAGATCTTTGAGGAAGCCCATTCCGAGGGAGCGCCTGATGCGGTGGCGCCGACGGCGGCGGAGATAAAAGGTGAGCAGGCCCCGGGGGAGGCGGATACGCAGGTGGAACGGGTGCCGAATGTGGAGCGGCGCCAAAAGGAGCCCATGTTGACGCCCAAGCTGGCGCCGGCGGCAGACGAGGGGTCGGGCCAGGCGCCGAGCCAGAAGCGTCTTCTCGCTGTTGGGGCGATCTTGTTATTGGCCATGGGGGGAGGGGTCTTTGTGTTGAGTATGGACGGTGATGAAGAGGAGTCCCAAGATCCGCTGGAGGAAGCGTTGGTGCAGGATGAGGAGTCCGATGAGGGCGGGGAAGACAGCGAGGAAAGCGAAGAAAGCGAAGAAAGCGAAGAGGAGGAGGTCGAAGAAGAGGTGGCTGCGACGGCGATCAATACAGGAGTGGAGGGGGCGACGATTTATGTCGATGATCAGGAGATCGGCCGTGGGCAGGGGGAGTGGTCCTGGGATAGCGATGAGACCGTGATGCTCCGCGTGGAGGCCGATGGTTACGAGGTCTATGAGCGGGAATTGGAGCCCGGGAGCGGCGCCGTGGATGGCCTGGAGCTGGTCCCGGAAGCGGAGCCGGAGCCCACGCCAGAGCCAGAGCCAGAGCCCACGCCAGAGCCGGAACCGACGCCAGAGCCAGAACCGACGCCAGAGCCGGAACCCACGCCAGAGCCGGAACCAGAACCAGAGGTCGAGGAAGAAGACGACGATGATGGGGATTGGCTGATCGCTCCCTGACGCCGTCTGAAGGATTTCACTAGAACCAAGACGAGGCGCGCCGCTCTGATGAAAGCGGCGCGCCTCGTCTGGTTAAGCGGAGGATTAAATATCGTCTTCTTTGTCGGGGACGATGCAGCGAGCCAGATCAAAGAGCATGAAGATCAGCGCTTTTTCCTGTGGGGTGATCTCGCCGAGGTTACAGCCCGATGGGTAGGGGTGATCGGGGGTGGAGTCCTGACCGGCGCCGACGTGGATGTCGCTGAAGACGACGCGGCCACACTGGTTAGAGGGGCTGGCGTTGAGCGGGGTGTTGAAGCTGAAGTACTGAACCAGGTCCTCGTCAGAGGGTTCGGGGATGCCGGGGAAGCCGGGAAGGGGGATCGGCGGTTCTTCGGGCTCGATCCAGACCCAGGGTTGGGCGTAGTTGAGGTCCAGAGAGCCAATGGAGCCCCGGGTTTCGCTGATCGGGAATTCGCCGGCGGGGGTGGTGCCCGTGTGGTACATCCACTCGCGCAGCATCTGGCCCTTGTCGAAGGAGGTTTCGATCCAGCCGGTCTCATTGCCGCCGGTGATGGATTCCTCCCAGTCGGCGACGGCCTGGAATTCGGCCGGTCCGTCGCGCAGCCAGACGTAGTGGAGGTGGGAGAGAAAGGCGCGCCCGCCGCTGTGGGTGAAGTCCAGGAGGGCGTCACGGGCCTCCTGGGATTTATTATTGAGCGTGGCCTGGCCCTCGCAGGAGTGAATGACGATGTCGTAATCGAGGAGGTTGTCGAGTTCGTTCCACCAGCTGGAGGCGTCAGGGAAGGAGGCACCGTTGTTCAGAGAGGCTTCAAAGCGGTTGGCGCCACCCATGCCCGAGAAGAGGTGGACGCTGGAATCCTCGCTGTTGGTATCATCGAGAGTGGTGGTGGAAATCTCGTCGAAGTCGACGCCGATTTTGGGGATCAGGCACTCGATGGCGTCCCATTCGCCGGTGGTGATGGCGATTTGAGGAAGATCGCCCTCGTCCTGGTTTCGGGGAAGGCGGGTATCCTCTTCGTCGAGCTCGGTGGTCTCGCACTCCGGGACGTTGTCGATGGTCAGGGTGCGGCGCCACTTTCCGACCTCGATGACGAGGGGGATGTCCTGGCCGACGGGGACGTTGTCGATGGTGAAGACGCCGTGGACGTTGGTGAAGGCACCGACGACGGGGTCGGCGCTGAACTGGTCGGTGCAGGGGACGCAGGTGGCGCCGTCACTATGGGGTTCGGGCTCCGAGTTGGGGACGTAGACGGCGACGTCGGGCAGGGGCAGTTCACCGGAGGGGATGTGGACCTTGCCGGTGACGACGGTGGATCCCTCATCGCAGGCCACCTGATCGCACTCCAGTCCCTGGCAGGGACCGTCATCGTCGTTATTAATCGGGGGGGGCGTGGTCTGGTTATTGGTGGGGTCGCCGCTGTTACCGGGGCTCTGGTTGTTGCTGGAGTTATTGGGCTGGTTGCTGGGCTGATTATTGGCGGGGTCCGGTTCCTCGCCAGACGGGGTACAGGCCTCCTCGATGGGGTTCCACTGCTCATCGGGAGCGCAGTCGCCGGTCTGAGCGTTGGCGCCGACCTCGTCATCGCTGCAGGCGACGAGACCAAAAATCAAGGCAGTTAAAGGGACAATCAAACAAAAGCGCGATCGATTCATCACGGGTACCCACGGTTGGAAGGGGGGTCAAATTTTGAGCATTGGGCGCATAGTAGGGATTTGGAGAGGGCAGGGCAAGCAAAATTTGGGGGCGGTGGGGTCCGGCTAAGTTGAGAAATTGGTAAAAGTTTCCTAGGTTCTGCGGGCATTGATCGAGGCGCTCGGAGCGAGAAGTGTTTGCAAGGGCGTCGGGTCGACCATAGGAGGTCGGAGCCAGCAGCGATCACAAAACCAATGGAAGGAGTGTCATTTGGATAAGCTCGATGTATTGGAGAAGACGGAGGACGAGGGAGGACGCAAGCGCCGAAAGATCATGGAAGAGGTGCTGGTGCATGCCCGGGAGATGGGATGCGAGATGAAGATCGGTGGAGGACGGGCCGGGGGCATCAACCTTCGCTATGGAGCGATTGGCTACGCGATTCTGGACATCAACACGCTAGGGGTGGTCAAGGTCTATGCTTCGCCGCATCCGGGCAAAGACCCAAAAGATGAGCATCGAGGCTCGATCAACGGGTTCATCGAAGAGTCCGAAGAGCTGGATCCGAAGTCGTTCCCGGTCAATACGTACGGGCACCTCAAGGACCCGCTGGAGGAGATCGGCGCGGAGCCAGTGGTGATGTTCATTCAGCACGCCGTTCAATTGGTGCGCAAATATTATTACGAGCCCTGGTTTGAGCTCCACGATGACTGATCGAAGGATCCCTTGAATAGGGAAACGACGCGTCCATAAACCCTCCGGTGTTATTGCCGGGGGGTTTGTTGTATGTTTATTAAAAACAACACTGTAAAATGGTCGAAGAAGGTAGTCATGGGGCAGAAGTCAGGACGGTGGCCGGAAGGCGCAATCGAAGGATTCAGCGAGATCATCGAGCACTCGCCCGATGGGGTTGTGGTCCATCGCCAGGCGGAAATCGTGTATTCGAATCGAGCGGCGACGGCGATCATGAAGCTCGAGGAGGGGGAGCGGTTGGAGGGGAAGAATATCTTTGATTTTGTGGTCGAGGCCTATCGGCCAGGGGTGATCAAGCGCCTGGAGCGGATCCGAGAGACGCGGTCGCCGACGATTCCGGTGGAGATTCAGCTGCGGCGCCCCGACGGAGGGCTGATCGATGTGGAGAGCAGCAGCGTGGCGGTGACGTTCGGTGGAGCGCCGGCGGTGGCGTCGATGATCCGAGATATCAGGGAGCGAAAACGGCTCAACGCACGGCTGATGAGTCTGGACCGAATGGTGGCGGCGGGGACGCTGGCCTCTGGAGTGGGCCATGAGATCAACAACCCTCTGACCTATGTGGTGACGAACCTGGAGTTTGTACGCTCTCAAGTACGAAACGTGGGGACCTATGCCCGAAAGTTGGAAGAGGTATTGCGACGAGAGATGGGCGAAAAGGAGGCGATGGCAACGTTGGAGCAGGTCGGTCGGTCGACCAACCAGGCGCGTCTAGAGCAGATCGACGAGGCCATCGAGGACGCCCAGCATGGGGGACAACGCATCAAAGAGATCGTCGAGCAATTGCGAGGCCTGGCGCGAAGTGGTGGCGAGGAGCGAAGCACAGCCAACCCGGAGGAAATGGTGGAGTCGGCGGTGCAGATGGCGATCAACGAGATTCGCTATCGCGCCGAGATCGAGGTGAACGTAGAGGGAATGCCGGCGATTCGGGCAGAGGAGAGCAAGCTGGGCCAGGTGGTACTCAACCTGTTGATCAATGCCGCCCACTCCATTGAGCCAGGGGCTCCCGGGGAGCATCGCATCGCCGTCGAGGGGGGCGTCTACGATGAGGAGAAAGGACTGGCCTTTTTACGGGTCAGCGATAGCGGCGAGGGGATCGCCGAAGATCACCGATCGCGAATCTTTGATCCCTTCTTTTCGACGCGCGATTCCGGCCTGGGCACGGGGTTAGGGCTTCATATTTGCCAGACGCTGGTGAGGCGATGGGACGGGTTCATCGAGGTGGAGAGCGAGGTGGGCGAGGGGAGTTGTTTCGAGGTGGTGCTGCCCATATGCGAACCCGACGAGGAAGGTGAAGCCGACGAAAGAAGCAGTTGGGTGGATAGCGGCCAGGGGCGAAGTGGCCGGGTGCTGATCATCGATGATGAAGTGCGCTTTGGAGAGGCCCTTAAGAGGAATCTGGGGCGCTATTATCCGGTCAAGGCGCTGGGGAGCGGAAGGGAGGCTCTGGAGGAGTTGATGAGTGAGGACTACGATCTAATCCTATGCAATCTGATGATGCCAGAGATGACGGGGGTGGAGTTTTATCACGAGTTGGAGGCCAGGGACCCGGAAGCAATCCAGAAGCTGGTGTTTATCTCGGGGGGAGCCTATACGGCGCGGTCCCGGGAGTTCTTAAACGAGACCGGGCATCTGTGCCTGAATAAGCCCTTGCAGCGAGAAGAGTTGGAGGCGCTGGTCCGCCAGTTTCTGGGAGGGCGTTGAATAGAAATGGGGAGGGGGCCGTCTGTGAGAATGAGGACGACGCAAGGACTGATTCTACAGGAGCAGACGATGTTTGAGACGACGAAATCAACGGTAAAGATAGTGGTGGCATTGGCAACCCTGGCGCTGGTGAGCGTATTGGGTCTGAGCAGCGCGACGGCGCAGTCGACGGGATATGCGACGCAGAGCTCGTCGAGCAGCAGTTCGTCCTCCTTTGGCGTGGGTGTGGATCTGAGTCTGGGCTATGAGCGAGAGCGGAGTCAGCAGCGCTCGCGAAGCGATCGGCAGCGGAGTCAGCCCCGACAGCGGAGTCAGCC
>CAYQBU010000006.1:0-38053 GCA_964415785.1 uncultured Bradymonadales bacterium | reverse complement strand
CTCGGCAGCGGAGTCAGTCTCGGCAGCGGAGTCAGTCTCGGCAGCGGAGTCAGCCTCGGCAGCGGAGTCAGACGCGTCAGCGAAGCCATTCGAGATATCGGGAGTCGCAGCGTCGCTCCCGGTCGAGCCATCGGGGATCGGCACCGCGGGGCAATGCCAAAGGGCATCAGCGGCGAGGCCAGAGCTGTGATCGCAGAGGAAGTCGCGGAGATCAGCAGGCGCGAATCATCGATGTCTGCGGGCAAGAAACGAGTTTTTCTAGCGACCGAGACCACTGCATCAAGCGGGCCAGGCAACTCGACCGACGGGATGCAACGGATACGGTGAGGGCCTGCTCGGGAGCGACGAATCACGGAAGCGATTTTCGGGGATGCATGGATCGAGCGGTGAGTTTTCGAGCGGCCCCGGCGGCGTCGATCAACGCCTGCGGTCAGGCGACGACCTTTGGGTCGGACTTTCTGTCCTGCGTATCGGCAGCCTCGGAGTATCGCCGGGACGCAAGCGCGGTGGTGCGGAGTTGCGGCAACGCGACGAACTTCGGGTCGCGGGTTGCGCCGTGCGTGGAGCGCGGTCGAGGCTAACCGGAGGATGGCTCGAGGCGAGAGCTGCCGATGTGGTGCAAGGTGTCGTAGAGTTCGTCGGGCCGAACGGGCTTGGCGAGGTAGGCATCGAAGCCGGATTCGAGGATGTGCTCGCGATCGCCAGCCATGGCATGAGCGGTGAGGGCGACGATCGGAATGGGCCGGTCGTGGCCCTCTTTTTGTTCGATGCGGCGGATTTCGCGGGTGGTGTCGATGCCGTCGAGGTGAGGCATCTGGATGTCCATGAGGATGAGGTCAAAGTCGCCGTCACGCCATAGGTCGAGGGCCTGGAGGCCGTCTTCGGCGATGGTGATGGAGTGGCCCCGTTTTTCCAGGAGTCCCTCGCTGACGCGCTGGTTTACGGGGTTGTCCTCGGCGAGGAGAATGTCCAAAGGGGCGATTTCGCCAGGGGACTCGTCTTCGTCGGTGACGACGGAGTCTTCGACCAGGGAGTGGGCGGGCCTCAGGTGAATGGTGAAGGAAAATGTGGAGCCCTCGCCGGGGGTGCTCTCGAACCAGATGTCGCCCTCCATCAAGGCGACGAGTTGAGAGGCGATGGTCAGGCCGAGGCCAGTGCCGCTTTCGCGGGAGCCGGTGGGAGGGGCGGCCTGGTGGAAGGCCTCGAAGATGTGGGCTTGTTGGTCTTCGTCGATGCCTTGACCGGTGTCCTGGACCCTGAAGAGGAGGTCGACGGTGTCCGGATCTTTAGGAGACTCATGGTGAAGGGTGAGGTGGACCGAAACCCGGCCCTGAGTGGTGAATTTAAGGGCGTTTTTGACGAGGTTGATCAGGATCTGTCGCAGTCGGTCGGGATCGCCGAGGAGGCGTGGAGGAACGTCGTCGTCGATGTGGTAGGTGAGCTCGACGTTCGTGGGTTTGTGGTGGCGAGAGAGGGCCTGAAGGGTTTCGCTGAGGAGTTCGTGGGGGGAAAAGGGGACGGGGTTGAGGCTGAGTTCGCGGGCCTCGATTTTGGAGAAATCGAGGATGTCGTTGATGAGGCTCAGGAGGCCTTCGGCGGCGCCCTGGGCCATCTGGACGTGTTCGGTCTGGCGTTCGTCGAGTTGGGAGTCGGCGAGGAGTTCGAGCATGCCGAGGACGCCATTCATGGGGGTGCGGATCTCGTGGCTCATGCGGGCGAGAAATTCACTCTTGGCGCGGTTGGCCTCCTCGGCCTGTTGGCGGGCCTCGACGAGTTGGCGCTCCATTTGTTTGCGGGTCGTGATGTCGGTGGCGGCGACCAGGGAAGCGCAGGGCTGGTCCTGTTCGTTGCGCAGGGGAAGGGCGGAGATGCGCAGCCAGACGTTGGAGCCGTCGCGGTGGGTGGCCAATAGGTCATATTCGTCGGCCTCGCCCTGGGAGCGCTCCTGGAGGCGGCGTCGGGTGTCCTCAGCCCACTCGGGGGACATGAAGTCGAAGACGGGGCGGTCGATCAACTCCTCTGGGGAGTAGCCCAGAAGGTCGGCCATGGTGGGATTGGTGTAGATGATGGAGCCGTCGAGGTCGACGACGAGGATGCCGTCGTTGATGGACTCCACGATGCGGGCAAAGGAGAGATCCCAGCGATCACGGTGGGTACTGGCAAATTTCTCGGTGACTGCAGACAGAGGACGCTGGCTGAAGGCGTGGGAGCCATCGGGGTCGTTGCTCTGGTCGGCCATGGCGATCTCCCATGAGATTAGCCCGGGTAAGCCCGGATCTAGGGACAGGAATGCAGACACAATATCGACGCCGATGGAGAAAAGCCAAGCCGGGGGCCATGCGCGCCTCACTCAGGGGGGTCGGTGTCGGAGGGAAGGTGGGGGATGTCGAGGCGGTGACGAAATTCAAGCGACAGGGTTTCGAGGTCGCGGTAGAGGCGGTCGCAGAAGCGCTCGAGGGCGACAAAGAAGTCGGCGTACCAGGCCTGGAGGGCGGGGCTGAGGTGCTGCTTGAGGTCGGGCAGCAGGCGCAATAGTTGCTGTTGACGCTGCTCGGCGGAGTGCTCGTCGCCGCGGTTGGCGAGCTGGTCGAGGAGATGGGGGCCGGCGGCGTCGATTTGGCCTTCGGCGCGGGCAAGCCAGGGTCGAAAGGCGCGGTCGTGAAGGCCCTGGCGTTGGTGACGAAGTTCGTCAAAGAGGGCGTCGAGGCCGCGGCGGATGGTGCGGGCGTCGCCGGGGTCGAGGGCGCTGAGCAGAGGGTCGGTGCGTCTGGAGATGGCATCGTCGACGCGGGCGATCTCGTCGAGGATGGTCTGTTCCTGGCGCTCGAGAAGGGCGGTAAGGCGGTGGCTGTAGAGGTCGAGCAAAAAGCGCTGGTCCTCGGGATCGAGGACGGTGCGTTGGAGGATTCGGCCCTGACGCTGGAGGGCCTGGTCAAATTCGCGGGCGACGCCGAGGGCCAAAAAATCGAGTTGGTCGGCCAGGCGGGCGCGATGCTCGCCGGCCCAGGTATGGGGATCCTGGCGGTATTGTTGGATGTCCGATTGCAGGGATGACAAGGTCTGGAGGTGGCCGTCGAAGGCCTCGATGTGATGGGCTCGAAAGGCGCGAAGATCGTCGAGGAGGGTCTTTAATTGGCGAAGGGTTTCGCCGATCTTGAGGTCCGAGGAGCGCTGGACGAAGTCGAGGTCGATGCGTTCCTTGAGAGAGGTAAAGGCGTCTGGCGGTGTGGGGTCGGGGTCCTGGGTCTGGGCCTGAAGGGCTTCTCGGGCGGAGATGGGAAAGATGTGGAGGACCTGGTCGCCGATGGAGTCGCGCAGGTAGTCCAGGATCTCGTCGACGGAGTCCTGGCGTTGGTCGGCGTCGCCGAAGCGGTCGATCTTGTTGAGGACGAGCAGGACTCGTTGGTCGGGGTCTTCAATGGTGTCCAGGCGGTCGAGCTCGCTTTGCTTGAGGGCCTGGTTGGCGTCCAGGAGCCAGAGGATGGCCTCGGCGTCGCCCAGGGCCTGACCGGCCAGTGACTCGTGGCGATCGTCGAGGGCGTTAAAGCCCGGGGTGTCCCAGTAGTTGATGGAGCGAAGAGCGGGGTGGGGATAGGTGTAGTGGAGGCGGTCAATGGAGGCGGCTTCGTCTTTCATGAGGCGGCGGGCGGTGGCGAAGTCGACGTCCACGAGGCGGCCGTCGCCGTAGTGGATGCGCACGCCTTTGCGGGGGCCATAGGCCATGATGCAGGGGTGGGCGGTGGTGGGGAGGACGCCCATGGGGACGACTTCTTCGCCGAGGAGGGCGTTGATGAGGGTCGATTTTCCGGCGTTGAATTCGCCGACGATGGCCACCGACAGGGGTTGGGTGAGCTCGTTGATGAGGAGATGGACGCGGGGGCGAAAGGGATCGAGGCGAGGGCGATCGCGAAGCAGGTCGACCAGGGCCTCCAGGTCGGCGAGGAGATCGGCCGTGCTCTGAGGCGATTCAGGGGGCGACCAATCGGGGGTCAGGGCTTTGAGGGCGTCGTCGACGGCCTCGTCGATGGCGTTCATCAGGCGCTGGTCGTCAGTCTGTTGACGGGCGCGCCGAAGTGCCACCAGGGCCTCGGCGGGGTCGCCGGTGTGGAGGGCGATGAGGCCCTGGACGAAGAGGTGGTCGGCCGTGTCTCGGAGGCCCCGGTCGTCGGCCTTGTGGAGGAGTTGGCGGGCCTCTGCCGGTTCATCGAGGGCCAGGTGGGCGCGGGCAGCGCCCAGAAGGGCCGGGCCCTGAAAGCGGGGGTGGTGGAGCTCGCAGAGGGCCCGGTAGTGATCCAGGGCTTTTTGGGCGTCGTCGGCGTCGAGGTCCAGACGGGCGATGCCCAGCAGCGCCCGAGGGTGTTTGGGGTCGCGGCGAAGGGCGGATCGGTACGACTCGCGGGCCTTGTTGAGGTTTTGGATGCGGGCGTTGGTATCGCCGATGAGGGCGTAGATGTCGGCGCTGTCGTCGCTGCTCTCCAGGGCGCGGAGCAGCCACTGATTGGCCCGATGGGGGCGGTGGAGGTCGAGGTGGGCGCGGGCGGCGCCGAGCAGGGCCGGGAGGTGGTCCGGTTGGCGCTCCAGGAGGGCCTCGTAGGCGTCGACGGCGTGCTGGGGTTGATGGTTGTGGAGGTGGCTGTCGGCGAGCTCCAGGAGGATGTCCGGGTCGGCGCCCTGGAGGTCGTCGCCGACGAGGTCGCGAAGCTGTCGGGCGGCGTCATCGACGTCGCCCAGAGCGATCAGAGAACGGGCGAGCGTCAGGGTCGCCTGGGGTTCATCGGGCCATCGGCGGAGGGCGCGGCGCAATTCACGGACCGCTTTGTCGGGACGCTCGAGGGCCAGATAGATCCGTCCCAGGGCAAAATAGAGCTCAAAGCCAAAGGGGGGATCGTCGTTGAGGGTGCGGGCGCGAAGCAGGTGGGTGCGCGATTCGTCAAAGCGCTCCATGCGCTCCAGACAAAGGCCCAGGTAGAAGTGGCTGGCCGGTTCCTCGCGCATCTCAAGGGCCTGGCCAAAGAGATTGGCCGCCTTGTCGGTGTGGTCGAGGTGAAAGTGGCAGAGGCCGCGCAGCCGCCGCGTGCGCTCGGTCTGAGGGCGTCGGTGTTCGGCCTCGCCCAGGTCTTCCAGGGCCCGGTGGTAGTCGCCGGCCTCGATGGCCTCTTCGGCGCTGGCGTGGAGGGAGCGGATTTCGTCGGGGAGCATCACGTCTTCCAGAAAGTCACCGACGCGGTCGCTGATGCGGTCCAATAAGGTCATAAAATATCTCGTCGTCGCGAAAGATGAAGCGTCGCCGGGGCGATAATAGAGAGAGTCCGGTGGCCAATCCCAGGGTGCGGTGGTAGCTCGAGATCGCAAGCGGGGTCGGCCGATGAGCAATCCCGGAAAAAGTTGCCAGAGAGAGGCCGGCGCGTTAAGCCTAGTGCAAAGTGTCCGTCGGTGAATGGCGGAGAAGCGAGTTTAACTCAAGAGGAGATTTTATGGCACTCAATAAAGCGATGATTATTGGTAATCTGGGGTCGGACCCGGAGTTGCGCTACACACAGAGCAGCACGCCGGTGGCGAATTTGAGCATTGCCACCAATCGGGTGTGGAAAGACAAGCAGGGCCAGCGCCAGGAAAAGACGGAGTGGCATAAAGTCGTCGTCTTTGGGCGCCAGGCCGAGACCTGTGAGCAGTACCTCAGCAAGGGCCGTCAGGTCTATGTGGAGGGGCGACTGCAGACCCGTGAGTGGACCGACAAGAGCGGAAATAAGCGCTATAGCACGGAGATCGTGGCGCAGACGGTGCAATTTCTCAGCGGTGGCTCTGGTGGCGGCGGTGGAGGTCATTCGGAACCCCCACCGTATACGGACGCCGATATGGGCGGATCGTCGGGAGGCGGCTCGGGAAGCGGCGGCTCCGGTGGCGGCGGGCAATTTGATCAGTCCTTCGACGACGACGATATTCCGTTTTAACCCCCATTTAGCGGCCAGGGAGGCGAGCCATGACGGGGCGAGGAGAGGGACAACCGCCGTTGGGAGAGGGAGTCGACAGAGGTCGACGGCTCTTCGTGGAGGGCCTCCGATTATTGGAGGCCGGGGAACATCAAGGGGCGCGCCGACTGTTTCGACGAGGGTCGAGACGTCTGCGCGCGCCCTATGATACGATGGCAAGACTCGCTCAGGCTCGCCTGGAAGTAGAGGCGGGCCGCCAGGGCATGGCGCTTCGGTTGCTCCGATCGGTGGTTGATTCGCAAGCCGACGAGGCGCTTCGCCAGTGGGCGTGGATGGAGATCGCCGATCTGGCTCGCGATCGGGGGCGAGGCGAGCTGGAGAGAGAGGCCCGCCAGGGGATCGACGCCATCGGGATCGCGCCAGGCGATTAAATGCAGTGGAGAAAAGGCAGAGCTGAATGGAGAGTACCCCAGAGCAGAGCGCGGCCAACCCCCTGGGGTTGAGCCTCGATTTCGTCTACGGGCGGGGGTATTTATGGGCTCAGCGCCAACGGGTCAGCGACTGGATCGCCATGGAGTCGCTGCGCATGGAGATCCCGGATCTCAAATTTCCGTTTGATGCCCGTGGAGGATTGGAGCGCTTCCAGCATACGCGATGCCTGGTGCGGGAGGCGGAATTTGCCATCTCGGAGGTGGGCCTGGGCGATCTGTTGAGCGATGCCGTGGCAGAAGTGGAGGGGTTTGACCATCTGCGCGTGGGGTTTTTGGAAGATGCGATCCATATCAGCGTTAAGTTGACGCGATTTGGGGCCGACACCTACGTGAGTTGTCGGGCGGCGCTATTGCCGCCGGAGCCGGCGCGAGCCGACGAGTTGCATCTGTCGCTCTACGACTACCGAGCCTATGGGGCGCTGCCCTATCCGGCGCGGGTGGTGATGCAGCAATTGATGACGGGACTACTCAATACAGAGAGATTGCGACTGTCGGGGCGGGGCGAGAGTTTTACGCCCGGGATGGCGGGAGATATTTTGCGCTTTCGGCCCCTGAAGCTGCTGTTTTTGAAGCTCTTTCCGAGGGTGGGTTGGAAGCTGCCCGATCTGTCGGGGGTGACCCTGGAGCGGGCGGAGGTCAGGCCGGGGGTGATCGCCATCCGCGCCAGCGACGGTGATCATCAGGCCGAGGAGTTGGAAGGGCGTCTGGTGGAGAGCAGAGAGGGGGCGCGGGCGCTGGCGGCCTATGAGGCCAAGGAGCTCTTCGCCCATGCGGACAAGGCCCTATTTGAAGGGGAGATGCGACAGGCCCTGGCCCTGTTGGCGGGCTATCGGGACGTCTACGGGTTGCACCCGGAGCTAGTGGCCCGACAGCTCGATGCGTTGATCGCCGATGCGTCGCCGGGGCATCTGGCGGAGGCGGAGTCGCTGCGTCGCGAATTGGTGGACGAGGACGGGGGCGATCTGCAGGCGGCGCTGGCGGCGCCGCTGTTGGCGGTGGCCCGACGGCGGGGCAATGAAGAGGTGGTGGAGGCCTTTGAAGGCCTGGCGAGGGTGCTTCGAGAGCGCGACGAGGGTGGAGATTGGGCGCTGTGCCAGTTGGCGATGGCCAGTCGTCTGGCGGAGGAGAGACCCCGGCTGGCGGCCGAAAAGCTGCAGGCGGTCTTGAAGCGCCAGCCCCGTCATCGGGAGGCCCTTGAGCGCAGCCAAGAACTCTATCGCCGGGTGGGCGATGGCGAGCGGCTCGAAGAGATGCTCAAGCGGTTGACCGGGGTTTACCAGGATCGCCAAGAGCTCAAAGAGACCTATCTGAAGCTGGCGCGGCATCTCATGGATCGAGAGGGCGATCTGGGAGAGGCCAGGATGTATCTGGAGAAGGTGCTTCGCCTCGATGATAGCGATATTGGGGCCCTGAAGGCGCTGGGCGAGAGTTATATGTTGGGGGACGAACCATTGCGGGCGCTCAAGGCCTTTGGGTCGGCGGCGCGGATCGCCGAGGGGCAGGGCAAAAATGGGGTCGCCAGTCGGCTGCATGGGCGGGCGGGCCAGTTGTGGTTTGAGGAGATGGACGACGCCCGTCAGGCCCTGCTGGGAATTCAGCGAGCCTTAACGCTATCGGCGGATCTGGAGGATGAGGAGGGGAGCCAAGAGGGGTTTAGCGCCGAGGAGCGGGCGGACCAGTTTCGTCAGGCGGCCCGGTTGGCGGAGGTTCTGGGGCGCGACGAAGAGGCGATCGACTACTGGCAGGAGGCGATTCAGATATGGGAGCGCCGCCGGGATCGAGGGGCGAGGTGGGTGTCGTCGAGCGATCAGGAGGGTGGAGAGGCAGCGGTCGAAAAAGCTCTGGTGGAGGGCCATCTGGAGTTGGCCAGGCGCTATCAGGCAAGGCAGCGGCCGTCGGCGGCCGCCAGTCAGATGCGGCGGGTATTGGAGTTGCGTTCGGGCCATGAGGAGGCCCTGGCCTGGCTGGAGGAGTATCTGCGCAGCGCCGGCCAACCGGAGGAGCTGATCGCGCTGTACGAAGATCTGCTGGAGGAGTGCGATGAGGAGGGCCAGCGGCTGCAGTGGCTGGAAAAAGTGGGCGATCTACTGGGGGCGATCGGACATACGGAAGAGGCGCGTCGTCGCTACGAGGCGGTGCTGGAGGTCGTGCCCCGCCGGGTGAAGGTCCGCCAGAAATTGGTGGAGCTTTTGGGTCGTCACGGGCGTTACGAGACCTTGGCCAGGAGCCTGGAAGAGCTCCGAGGGCGTTTCGAGGGAGCGGGGCGCGAGGAGCGATTTGAGCTGGAGATGGCGATCGGCGAGGCCTACGGGCAGGTGGGACGGTGGCGCAAAGCGGCGCGCGCCCTGGGACGGGCGGTCAATTATCAGGTGGGAAGTCGAGAAGCTCTCAGAGAGATGGCCGGGGTGTTGGAAAAGATCGTCGACGAGGAGGGGCCGTCGGCCTCGGCGCCGGTGGGCTCGAAGCCGGTGGGCCAGTTGCTGGAGTCGATGTGGCTGCGTCTGGCGGAGCTGGAGCCGGAGGCCCGGCGGTCGCGAGAGTGGTTATTGCGGGTGGCGATCAGCGCTGAAGAGCGAGGCGATATGGCGGTGGCCTCGGAGGCCCGTGAGCGCGCCGACGCGTTGGCCCTGGATGATGATGCGGGGGGCGACGCCGATATCGACGAGCGGCTCGACGCGATGTTGGATGCCCTGAATCCGGTGCCGGCCGATGCCCCAGAGGAGGCGCCAGAGACGACGGTGAACCAAATGGAGGTCGACGAGCAGGAACGGGGGCCACAGCGCGCCGGCAAGGACGATCCCGACGAGGAAGAACTCAGCTCCTTTCGGCGGCGGTTCCAGAAGATGATGAAGAAGCCGGCGCCCCTCGAAAAGCCCGATAAGCCCGACAAGGCGGCGACGCTTCAGAATATTTTGGAGGGGGCGAAGCGCCGCGAGCAGGATCTGATGGGTGGAGGTGAGAGCGAGGACGTCGAGGTCGGGAAGCAGGATGAGCCACCGAAGACTCGACGGGTGGAATTGCCGCGGCCGGCGAGCCTTGGAGAGAGTGAGGTTTCGTCGAATGAGACCGGTGGAGGCGGGGGCGTCTCGACGAGTCTGGAGGCAGCGCGGCGACGCGTAGAAGAGGCCCGACGCGAGGGGCCGTCAGCCCAGGCGGAGGCGATGGAGGATCTGCTGAGGCTGGCGAAGGCCGCCGGACCTCAGGCGATGAGCACCTCTGAAGAAGCCCGCGTGGCCAGAGAGCTGGGCGAACTGCGCTACTATGAATTGGAAGACGATCAGGGGGCGCGTCCCTATCTGGAGAGGGCGCGGCGCCTCGACCCATCGGGAGCGGGTAGCGAGACGGGAGTGGTCAATGCTTTAGAGCAAATCTACAAGGATAGCGGCGATATTGAGGCCCGCACAGCGTTGCTCAAGGGGCGGCTGGAGTCGGCGGAGACGGTGGAGATGAAGAGCACCTACCGATTGCTGCTGGCCCAATTGGTGTGGGATCAGGGCAAGGATGGCGACGGAGCACGGCGGTGGCTGGACGCGGTGCTGGAGGACAATCCCAACCACGAGGCGGCTCATCGGTTGTTGTCGGAGATCGCGAAAGAAGAGGGTGATTTTGAAGGGGCGGCTCGGCATCTGGAGGCGGTGATCGACGCGGCGTCGGGAGGATTGGATGAAGTGGAGATGACCCGTGAATTGGCGGATCTCTATCACCAGCGATTGGATGACCCACAGCGGGGCCAGGCCTGCTATGAACGAGTGCTCGCCGAGTCGCCGGGCGATGCGCGGGCCCTCAATGGGGTCAAGGCCTGCGTCGCCGACCTGGGGCGTTGGAGAGCCTATATCAAGGCCCTTGAGCGAGAGCTGGGATTGTTGATGGGTCGGCCCACGGAGCCGGTGGATTTGAAGAGCTGGGATGTGGACGCCGTGCCCCCGGCCATTCGGGTGTCGGCCAGTCAGATCGTGGGGGAGGCGGCCCAGGTGATGGAGGAGTCCATCGAGGATCGGGAGGAGGCCCACCGCCTGTGGGGCATGGCCCAGCAGTTGTGGCCCGAAAATGGGGAAGCCCTGGAGCGGCGTATTGGCCTCGACCGCAGCCTTGGAAAGCAGGGGGATCTGGTGGCGGACCTGGAGGCTTACGCGGCGGTGGTGTTGGATGATGAGACGCGATTTGAGACCCTCCTGGAAGCGGCGGAACAGTGCGATGATGAGGCAGAGGCACAGAGGCTCTTTGGCGAGGCTCTGGAGGCCGGGTCAGAGTTGAAGTTATCTAAGGAGACGGTGGAGAAGTTGCGCCGACGCTCCCGGGCATCGACCAACGAGGAGCAGGAATGAAGAGCAGGCAACTGGCAATGGGGGTTTTGGCGACGGCGCTGCTACTGTGGATGCCGCAAGCGGCAGCTCAAGATCAGAACCAGGATGATCCAGATGTGGCGCAGACCCAGGAGTCATCGATACCGAATTATCAATTGCAGCGATTTCGACCCGCTCCGGGGGCGTCGGACTATGTGACGGTGTGGTCGAGCGCCGTGGCGCCCCATCTGGACTGGTCGGCGGGGGCGTTTTTTAATTATGGGAGTAATCCCATGCAGCTCGGAGCCTATGAGCGCTCGGAGCGCCAGACGGTGGTGTCTCAGGCCCAGCTCGATCTGGTGGCATCGCTGGGGCTATGGGATCGCTTTGAGGTGGGGATGGTGGTGCCCTGGACGATGCGTCAGCGGAGTCGGGATCTGAGCATATTGGTCGATCCGGACTCCGACGAGGAGTTGGGCCGAAGCGCGCTCAATGATCTGAGGTTCAACGCGAAAGGACAGTTGTTGAGCCTTGAGGATTCACCGGTGGGGCTGTCGGCGGTGGGCGTAGTGGCGCTACCGACGGGCAGGAGAGCGGCGCTGGCCTCTGATGGAGGGTTGGGCCTGGAGGGAATAATGGTAGGGGAGACGGTCTTTGCCCATACGATCCGCCTGGCGGCCAATGTGGGTTTTCGCTACCGACCGGGGAGCACTCAAATCCGGCAGCATACGATGGGCAATGAAGTGACATGGGGCGTGGGCGTGCACTCGCCATTTATTACGGAGAACCTCGATATTCTGGGCGAGGTGTCGGGCGCGGTGTCCGTGCAATCGTCGCCGGAGCGCTTTTCGGGGATCTCGCGCGGTGAAGTGCCGACGGAGGCGCGAGGAGCGCTGCGCTATGGGGTGCACGACGACTGGTCGATCACGTCGGGGTTGGCCGGGGGGCTAGGCGATGGGATCGGCTCGCCGGACTGGCGGGTGTTCGTGGGCATCGATGGGCGGTGGGCCACGGGAGGATGGTGGAGCGTCGATTATCGCCAGCCCGGTTTTGAGGCGACCACCGATCCCTGCGATCCGTCGATTCGAGAGGCCCAGCAAGGGCGGCTTCGCTTCGACCCCGCGGATTGTCCGCAGGTGGTGGCCCAGGACGATCCCGACGGCCGATCGGATCGGCTCGATGATCCCATCGGCGACGATTGGAGCCCCCCGCCGCCGCCGGAGAGGCCCGGCGATGGGGAACCGGAGGTTACGGAGGATGAGGAAGGCGACGCCATGCTTCGCCAGGGGGCGATTGTGATCACCGAGCGGGTGACCTTTGAGGTGGGGAGCGCCGAGATTCGCTCCGAGAGCCTCGGTATTCTCGACGATGTGGCGGCTCTGGTGTTTCGCCACGACGATATTCGCATGCTCCGCGTGGAGGGGCATACGGACGATGTAGGCGATGCGCAGATGAATTTGAGGCTCAGCCAGGAGCGAGCAGCCAGCGTGGTGGACTATCTGATCGACCAGGGGGTGGAACCGGATCGGCTGGACTATCTGGGCTATGGAGAAGAGCGGCCCGTAGGCGACAATAGCACCGAGGATGGTCGAGCTGAAAATCGCCGCGTGGAGTTTAATATTCTCGAGATGGGGGCCCCCTGACGATGGGTCGATTGAAGCTGAGATGGGTCATGCTCGTGGTTTGTGGACTGGTCCTTGGGGCGAGCTGGGGGTGCAATCCTCAAGAGACGGTCATGGAAATGGAGAGCGTCGAGGAGGGGCCAGGGGGCCACATGGGGACGCTGACGTTGGTGGGCGACGATATTCTGGTGGCGCCGGGACAAGAGCGCCTCTACGTGCGCTCCTTCGGCGCGGAGGAGTGGGATGAACGAAGCGGGCGGTGGCCGGCGCAGATCGAGGATGCGGGGCAATCGATCTTCGAGACCATTTTTCAGATGAGCCGAGGGGGCTCGACGGCTGCGAATCGGCTCTTTGAGGCGGTGGGTCCAGAGCTGTGGGTGGTGGGGATTCCATCGACAGGGCAGCGGCCGCGGCTATTGAGGAGCATGGATGTCGGCGAGAGCTGGGATGTCTTGGAGTTTCCGGAGCGGATGCGCGAAGAGATGGAGGACGGACGGCCGGGATTTGACGGCGGGGGATTGCCGACATTCCATCGGGTGGGCCCCCAGCTGTACTTGCTGGGCGAGAAGACGGTGTATCAGCGACTGGGCAAGCCGGGGACCGATCTGGGCGATGTGGAGTGGAAGGCCATTGACCTCCAGGGGGTGGAGGCCCTGGAGGAAGGGTCCGGGGATCTGCCCACGGCGATTCGCCACTATCTTCCGGCGCAAAGCGAGCGCCCCTATGAGGTGGTTAGCACCTTCGGTCGAGATCAGCGGATCTATCGACGCGATGCGGACGACGAGAGCTTCCGGGAGGTGGGCCGTCGCCGGTCAATGGATCTGGACCTGATAGCCAGTCCCGATGGCGAGTGGCTGTGGATGACCGATGGTCAACAGGTCTTGAGAAGTGGAGACGGGGGCGAGGAGTGGGAGGCCGTGACGGTGGCCAGGCATTCGCTGGCTCCGGAGGACTATCGCCAGCTGCAGGTGGTGGTCGATGAGGGAGTCGACGAGGTGGGCTATCAGTTGTGGGTATTGGGCAACGCGGGGAGCCTTTGGATGAGCGATAATGGGGGCGAGAGCTGGGATGAGATCAGTGCTCGTGACCCCGATGGCCGGCCGATTACGGGGGTGGTCAGCGATGGCGCCGATCGGTTGTGGATCAGCACCGGGGGGCGAGGAGTCTGGCGCGCAGGAAAGCGCGATTGGCAGTGGCAAGAGTATAATGAGGGGTTGAAACAGGCGGGGATCTTCGATGCCTATTTCTCGGGTACTCGAACCCTGACGGTGGGCACGGAGGCCGGCCTCTATACGCATCGGCTCGATGCCCCCGAAGAGCGCTGGGAGGAAGAAGACGGACGGGCGACCACGGCGTTGTGGTACGACGATGAAGAAGGTCAGTTGATCACGGGAACGCAGGGCGGGGCGATCGTGGTCAAGAGCGATGAGGGGGAGCGGACCTCGGAGGTGGCGGCGATCGCCGATGGGCAGGAGTTGGAGTTTTTGCCAGCCCATATGGCGGGGTTGGAGATGGCGGCGGAGACAGTGTTGATGCTTGGAGGGAGGGCGGGGTCGTCGGAGCGTTTGGCCTGGTCCTATCGACAGGGGGCGATGAACTCCAATGACGGCGGCGAGTCCTGGCGCCGGATGGACCTGGGAGGGGCGTTTGCTCAGGCGGTACAGCGCTCGCGGGTGACCGCATTTTTCGCCACGGAAGACCAGAATTATTATGCCGTGACCCGGGCCCGGCGAAGTGGAGAGCCCACCCAGGTGTGGCGCTCGGGAGACCAGGGCCAATTGTGGCAGGTCACCTATTCGGTGATCCCCGATGAAGAGGCGCTTCCGCTTCAATTGATGGAGCGCCCCGGAGGCTCGGGGTTGGTGATGGCCCAGGGGTCGAGGCTAGCGCTCAGCGATGATCATGGAGAGACGTGGATGAATATAAGCGGCCCCTGGGAGTCCGGTCAGATTCTGGGGATAGCCGAGGATGATGGGGATATCGCGGTGGTCTATCATCTGGGGCAGGGGACTGCGCTGGCCTGGCTCGATGGGAGCAGCGATCGCACCGAAGTCGTCAACCGCTACCGCTTGCGCTGGCCGTCGAGGCAAACCGTGGGGCATCGGCCCCTGGATGTGGAGGTGGAGGGCGATCGGGTGCTCATGCAGGACCGCAATCGCCTGTATGTGGGAGGGACGCCGCAGCAAGCATCGGGAGGGCCGGCGCAGATCTCGGTGGTGCTGGGCCTGGCAGCGGTGATCGCCCTGATCTCGCTGGCCTTTGGATACCTACGAATTTGGGAGAGGGGGGTGTGAAGAGGCTCTCATTCGGTGAGCATCATGATGGGGACCATGAGGGCGATGCCGATGGCAGCGCCGAGGAGGAGTGGAAGAAGGCCGCGTCCGGGGAGTTCGGCGTCGTCGGCCGTGGCCAGGGCGTCGGGGACGAGGTGGTAGAAGACGAGAAAGGTCATGGCGCCGGCGGCAAAGCCAAAGCCATAGGGCAAGACCTGGCGGGCGACGCTGACAAAGCCAAAGGCCAGGGCAGCGCCGATGGGTTGGGGGATACTGGTGAGGACGGCGATCCAGAAGATCTTGGCGTTGGAGACGCCATAGGTCTTGAGGGGGATGGCGACGGCCAGGCCCTCGGGGATATTCTGAATGGAGACGGCGGCGGTGATAAAGATCGCCAGGGCGGGGATGGAGAGTCCGGCGATGACGAGGTCGCCCTGGGTGCCCAGATCGGCAAAGGCGACGCCCAGGGCGACGCCTTCGGGAAAGCTATGGAGGGTGAGCACGCCGATGATGATGGCCAACTTCTTGAAGTCGGCCTCTGAGATCTCCCGGGGTTGAAATTGGTGGTCATCGATGAGGTGATCGACGATGAGGACGAGGGCGACGCCGACGACGGCGCCGAGGCTGACCTGCAGGAGGGTCCCCTCCTCAAGGCCCTCGACGACGAAGCCAAAGAGGGAGGCAAAGAGCATGACCCCGCAGGCCAGGCCCCAGAGCAGCACGGTGGCTCGAGGCTTGATGCGGTCGACGAAGAATAGGGGGACGGCGCCGAGACCGCAGACCAGGGCGGTAAAGAGGCCGGCGCTGACGACGATGAGTAGACCTTCCACGGGTGGCTCCGAAACAATAACCCCCCACGGCTCCCAGTGAGCGGTGGGGGGTTAAAGATGAGGCGATGCGGCTGTCGGTCAACCCCGTCGGCGGGTCAGGACCAGGCCAGCGCTGGCCAGAAACAGAGCCAGCAGGGGAGCCTCCATGGGAGAGGAGCCGGTGGAGGAGCAGCCACTGGACTGGACGTTGGCGCTGTCGTCTTGGCCAGAATCGCCATCGTCATCGCCATTGTCATCGCCGCCATTGTCGTCACCATTGTCATCGCTGCCATTGTCGTCGCCATTGTCGTCGCCGCCATTGTCGTCGTCACCGCCATTGTCGTCGTCACTGCTGGTGACACCATCGTCTTCGCCGTAGCCCTCGCCGGGAGTCCAGTTGTCGGGGTCACCGCTGTCCTCACAGGCGGAGACAAAGTCGGGATCGACGTTATCGCAGGGGTCGTCGGAGCTATCCTCGTCCGGATCGGAGAGGTCCTGGCTGGGATCGGTGATCGGAGCGTCGCCGCCGGCGGTGGACACGGCGCAGGGATTGATGCCGTCGAGGTTGAAGGCGCGGGCGATGAAGATGGCGGCGTGGGAGCGAGGTAAATTGCCGTCGGGGCAAAACTGAGATCCATCTCGGCAGCCGTCGGTGACGCAGCGATCGTAGAGGGCTTCTATGCCTTCCACATGGCTGCTGTCAGCGCCGACGTCGTCGAAGACGGTGCCCAGCGGGTCCGTGGCGTCCCAGTCCAGAGTGCGGGCGATCATGGTGGCGGCCTGCGCGCGGTCAATGGGATCGTTGGGGCAGAAGTCGTCACCACCACATCCGGAGGTGATGCCCGCGTCGTAGGCGGCCTCGATATAGGGATAGAGGGTGGCGCCGGGGAGTACGTCGTCAAAGGTGGCGGTGGCCGGGGGGTTGGAGGTGTCGATGTCGGCGGCGCGGACCAGGAAGGCGACCATTTGGCCGCGGCTGACGGGGCAACGGGGGCAGAATTTGTCGCTGGCGCAGCCCTGTGTGATGCCTTCGTCGAGCAACAGGTTGGCTTCGTCGTAGCCCTGGGCGTCGATGGGAAAGTCGGCGAAAGCGGAGTCGTCGGTGCCGAATTGCGCCTGGGGCGAGCAGCCGCCGGGTTCGGCACAGGGGTTATTGCCCTCCAGGTTGTAGGCCCGGGCGACGAAGACGGCGGCCTGGCCACGGGTCAATTCGTCGTTGGGGCAAAACTCGCCATCGCTGCAGCCGTCGGTGACGCAGCGCTGCTGGATGGTCTCCACAGCTGCGTAGTGGGTGCTGCCGGCGGGGACGTCGTCGAAGGTGGGGGCGTCGGCGACCACTTCGTCGGGCCAGTCCTGGGCGCCCTGAATCATGGAGGCGGCCTGCGCGCGGGTGATGGAGTCACCGGGGCAGAAGTTGCCATTGCCACAGCCAGAGGTGATGCCGGCGGCGTAGGCGGCTTCCACGTAGGGATAGAGCGACGAGGAGGGAGAGACATCGTCAAAGGTGGGCGTCGAGGGAGGGTTGGAGGTGTCCAGGTTGGAGGCGCGGACCAAAAAGGTGGCCATTTGACTGCGAGTCAGGGGGCAGTTTGGGCAGTAGAGGTTGTCGCCGCAGCCCTGGGTGATGCCAGCGTCCAGCAGCATCAGGGCCTCGTCGTAGCCGGTGGCCGAGGGGTTGAAGTCGTCGAAGACAGAGCCCACGAGGTCGGGGTCAGCGGTGGGCGAGCAGCCGCCGGGGGGCGGGGGCTCGGGGTCGGGGGTGGGGTCGGCGCTGCCGCCACCGGAGGCGGCGAGGGCGATGAGATCGTCGAGCTGATTGACGACGTTGGCGCCGGGGCAGGAGGTTCCCTGACCGGGGCGCTGGCCGTGACCTTTGACGGTGGAGTTATTGAGGGCGATGCCGTGTTCCTGATGGGCCCAGTGCATGATGTCGGCGGTGGCGTTGAATTGGACCTGTGGAGGGGTAGCGACGTCGTAGTCGCCGATCATGGCGACGCCAAAATTATTGGTGTTGTCGCCACCGGTGTGGGCGCCGATGTCGGTGGAGCGAGTGCGGCCCTGATAGATCTGGCCGCTCTGAGAGACCACGAAGTGGTAGCCGATATCGCACCACCCGCGATTGAAGTGAGCCTGCTGCATGCCGCGCATGCGGGCGGCGGGGTCCCCGCCGTCGCTGGAAGGCACGGCGGTGTGGTGAATGGTCATGCGGTTGTGATTCTGGGTGGGGTAGCAGCGGTTGCCGGGGCTGGCGGCGTTCCACTGGCTGCGGGAGATGACCATGTCGGAGGGAGCCAGCGCCTGCTGGGTGGTGTCGAGGCTGTCCTGGCTTTCCAGATCCATGGAATGGGTGGGAGCGACGACCTGGGGCTGAAAGTAGAGATCCAGGGCCTTGAGGTCGGCTCCGCCGCGAAGTTCGAGGGCCGAGGTTCCACCGTCGATGCGCATGACCACGGTGCGCATATTGTCTTCTGACCAGTTGCTCTCTACGGATTGCCAGTTGCTCCAGTCGCCGTTGGCGAGCTGGTAGCGAAACTCGAGCTCCGCGGCCTGATCTTCTTCAACGAGGCCGCTGACCTGGCGAAACGGTCGGTCCAGATCGAAGCGAGCGGTGTTTAGGTCGCCCTGAAAGCGGTCTCGAATCTGCCCGGCGTCGACCAGGTGAAGACTGTGAAGGATTTCCGTGGCCTCCTCGGAGTCGATCTCCTGGGGCTCGTCAGGAGTCTCTGCGGCACATCCAACGAGTAGAGCAAATAATGAGGCGAGGCATGCACAGTAGAGGGCACGTCGCATGGTCAGGTCTCCGTAAAAAGAAAAGAACACCAAAATGTTTTGTCGCTTGTGCGTTAGGGTGCCGACTTTCCGGCCATTTTTCAATGCCAGAGGCAAGAAATGTAGGAGGTAGGAGCGATAAGGGCTCGCTCGTGCACGGAGACGGCGAATCGCATGGTTTTTTTACAAGGACAATGCGGGTATAAGGGGGGGAATGAACGTTGATAGTGGAGGAAGGATGAAGTGGCGAGATGGTGGGATTGGGGCCCTGGTGGTGGCGTTAGTGATCAGTGTTGTGGCGATGGAGGTTCAGGCGAGCCCCTTCGATGTCTATGGCGCAGGCGCGCGGTCGACGGCGATGGGAGGAGCGCAGGTGGCCAGTGGTCAAAATGCGATGTCGACCTACGATAATGTGGCGGGTTTGGCGGGAGCGCCCGTGGAGTTTCGAGCGGGAATTTTTGCGACCTGGGCGGACACGCCGATCAAGCTCTACGACCGGCCCGATGGCTACGATATCCCGGATCTGGGAACGCGAACGCCGACATTGCCGTCGGCCGACACCCGACGGGGGCGAAGCGATACGGAGTCCATCGAGCCCCTCTATGGGATTCAGTTAGGGATGAGCACCGACTTCGGAGGCACCGATACCACCGGCGGGGTGATGGTGATGTTGCCCACCAATGAGTTGATGCAGTTGAGAACCCATTTTGGCGATGAGCGAGAGCGCATCTACTCCAATCAGCTCCATCACGAGCTTATCGGGTCTCGAGCCCATCGGCCGGTGATCGAGTTTGGAGCGGCCCGTCAGCTCACGGATCGCATCGCCTTTGGTATCGGGGGGACCTATTTGCCGGGAGCTGTGGTGGGGACGGAAGCCTATGTACGGGATCCGGCGGATCAATCGGACGTCGATATCAACGCCGATGTGGAGACGCGAAATAACTGGGGGTTACTGACGGGAGTGATGGTGGATATCAACGATCGGTGGTCGGCGGGCCTGGCATATCGGGGAAGCGTGGAGTTTGGGATTCAAGGGGCGAATGTGATTCAGGTACGAGGGATCGACGCCACGGAGGAGGAGTCGACCCAGGAGATCGACTGGTTGCCATTGTCGACGCCGTCATCGGTCCGGGCCGGTGTGGCCTGGGAGATGGGGGACGTGGAGCTGAATCTCGATGGGCGCTATACGTTCTGGTCCAATTATCGAGATAGCCACAATGAGAATCCCCATTTTGATGATGTGCTCGAGGGAAGACTGGGAGCGGAGTGGGTTTACTCGGCGGATACGCTGCTTCGAGCGGGACTGGGGGCCGTGCCCTCACCGGTGCCGGAGCAGACGGGGCGCACCAATTACGTCGATAACACGCGATTGATGGCGTCCGTCGGCGGAGCCCATGGGCTCGATGTGTGGGACCGAGAGATGGAGGTATCCTGGTATATTCAGGCTCAGCATCTGGTGGAGCGCCAGACCCACAAGCGGGCGCAATCGAGCTATCCAGACTGCGAGCCAGGGGTTCGGGCGTTGTGCGATGAGGTGCCCGACGACACCTCGGATCCGACCACGGGTGAGCCCTATGAGGAGGCCCAGGGGTTAAAGACGGGCAATCCGGGGTTTCCCGGCTTTAGCTCCGGGGGATGGTTGGGCATGGTGGGCATTGAGCTGCGCTATTGAGGTGAGGAGAGGACGATGAGCAAGACGAGGGCAAATAGAATATGGATGCTGATGGCGGCGGCCGTGGTCTGGAGTGCAGGGTGCGGTCTGGAGGTCGAGGAATCGACCTTTGAGGACCAGGAGGTCGTCGGTGAGGAGCCCAATGGAGAAGAGCCGGGAAGCGATGAGCTGGGCGCGGGGTCTGGAGCGGGGACGATGAGCGGGACCTGGATGCAGATTCACGTGGCCAGCAATTGCGTCTTCGGACAGGAACAGGTCTCGTCGGCGATCTATGTGGTCGATATAGAGACCCAGGGTAAGGCGCTGCAGGAGGAGCGAAAGCTGTGTTCGCTGCAGATGAGTCCCGTGCTGGGTTTTGAGCCCATCGTGTCCCAGGAGATCTTAGACTCCATCGTGACGCCGGTGATCGATACGGGGATGACGACAAAGCTTGTGGAAGGGGGAACCTATGTGTCGTCGACGGAGATCGGTTTGTGGGGGTTGGATCTCGACGATCCGCTTCGCGACAGTCTGCCCACCGATCCCGACGATCCGAGGGTCATCGACGGCGACGGTGATGGCAATCCGGGGGTGAGTATGGATCTCGATGGCAGCGGTTGTGCTCGGTATATGAGCCAGCGCCAGATCGTGACCTATTTTGGGACGTTTGAAGCCCCCAACGATATCCGGGGGGGAAGTGCCACGTCGACGGAGAACGAGGTTTACGGCGCTTCGGGCGCGGTCTGTGAGCTGGCGCCTCCCATCGAGGCCAACGATGCCCACAGCTTCTTTCGGATGGTGCGCATCGACGGGCTCGGTGGATCGGTGGACGCCAGAAATAGCGATGGTGAGATCGGATGCCCGCAGGTCGAGCCATTCGCCGCCGATATCTGGGAGGTTCGCGCTCCGGACAATGACCTCTGTGATTGAAATGGCCTCTGTGATTGAGAGGCAACTTCACTTCGTTCATACTGAACCCGGACGATTCACGGCCCGACAGGCGAGTAAGTCATGCACGAG
Organism: uncultured Bradymonadales bacterium; assembly: GCA_964415785.1. Classification (GTDB taxonomy): domain Bacteria; phylum Myxococcota_A; class Bradymonadia; order Bradymonadales; family Bradymonadaceae; genus SLJM01. Next base: position 17,205 of record CAYQBU010000006.1, on the reverse strand, counting down.
CGAAAGCCCATCTCGACGATCTTGGTGGTGGCCATGGGCGCCGCGCTGGCGATGGCGAGCTGCGCCGATAACGACACCTATATGAATGATGGGGTGGAAAGTAACCCGGCCCTGGGCTCGGGTGAGGCGTCGACGCCGAGCAATGGAGGGTCGAATAACTCCAATCAAGGCCCGGGAAATAATAGTGATCCCTCAAATAACGGCGACCCGAATAATAGCGATCCCACCAATAATAGTGACCCGGTCAACAATAGCGATCCCTCAAATAACGACGATCCGAATAATAGCGACCCCTTTAATCATGACGACCCCAATAACCAGAGCCCCAATAATGGGGCAGAGCCAGGGGAGCGTCCCGACTTCGAGGCGGGCTTGTGCAGCTCGACGATCGCGGCCTGCGCGGGCAATCCCGACGGGGTGTGGACAGTGGACGCGGTATGCACCGATATGAGCGCGTCGCTGGCGTTAGGGGCGTTTGAAGACCCGAGCTGTCAGGACGCGTCCATCGATTCGCTGGAGTTGAGTAGTTCCGGTCAGGTCGAGATCAATGCCGGAGACGAGCACTTTGCAAAAGAGGTGACGATCAGCGTCGATGGGACGATCACGGTGCCTCAGGGGTGTCGAGACAGCCTCGATGGCTGCGGTCCCATCGAGGATCAGCTCGCCGATCGCTACGCCGGGGCGTCGGTCAGCTGCAGTGACTCCGGGGGCTGCGATTGCACCCTGAGTGGGAGTTTTGATGAACATGTGAACGGCGATTTTGACGTGGTATCCGGCGAGATCGAGGTTGACCTCGGCGGAGGCGACCAACAGCGCTATCGCTACTGCGTCGACGACGGTTGGCTGCACCTGGAGCAGCGCACCTCAGGTGCCCACATGCCGCTGGAAGCGCTGTTCGAAGGGTAAGACGGTAAGACAACTCGGGTTAGGAGAGGTCAGGTCTCGGAGACGTCGAAGCCCGTGGGGCAGCCGACGCCGACGCCGCCGATTCCACAGTAGCCCCGGGGGTTTTTGGCCAGGTATTGCTGGTGGTTGGCCTCGGCATAGAAGAAGGGCTGATGGTCGGTGATCTCGGTGGTGATGTCGCCGTGGCCGGCTTCCTGGAGGGCTTGCTGGTAGGCGTCGCGGCTCTTGAGGGCGATCTGGTGCTGGTCGTCAGAAGCGGTGTAGATGGCGCTGCGGTACTGGGTGCCGACGTCATTTCCCTGCCGCATGCCCTGGGTGGGGTCGTGGTTTTCCCAAAAGGTCTGGAGCAAAAGGGAGAGGGGGACGATGTCGGGATCGAAGATGATGCGGACCACCTCGGTGTGGCCGGTGCGTCCAGTGCACACCTCGCGATAGGTGGGGTTGGGGGTGTGACCGCCGGCGTAGCCCACATGGGTGGAGTGCACGCCGCCGAGCTTCCAGTAGAGGCGCTCGGCGCCCCAGAAACAGCCCATGCCGACGACCAGGGAGTCCATGGAATCGGGAAAGGGGGGCTTCATGGGCGTGTCGAGCACGTGGTGGGTCTCGGGCACGTCGATGGGCACGTCGCGGCCGCTAAGGGCCTCATCAGCGGAGGGGATGGTGAGCTTTTTTTTGGTGCCAAAGAGCATGGGAAAGTCCGGCAAGAGAAAAGACTTCGGGTTCGGGTCACAATGACTCAACAGGTTAACAGGCGGTGGTGAATCACTATTTCAGTGCCTCTTTACATAGAGAGCGCGCACCCTCGTCGATGCAGTGGCCGTGGGCGACGATCAGGCGGTCCCAATCGTGGTCAAAGAGGTCGTCGACGCTGTCTTTGAAGGCCTGCTTATCCTTGATCTGGGTGCGAAAGAGCCGAGAGGTGGCGAGGCGGCCGTAGGCGCCGTTGAGGCGCATGAATTGGCGCAGCCACCACTGGGGATGGTCGCGGAAATGAAAGAGGAGGTCCGTGAGGATCAGGGTCTGCTCCTGGGGAAAGACAAAGGCCGATTCGCGAACCGACGGCATCCCCTCGATGCGCCGCCAGAATAAGGCCTCCTCGATGGAGCCGCGGTGACCCATGTCGGTGACCTCGCGGTGCACGTCGACCTTGGCCGTAAAATAGGGGGGCGTCATGCCCATGGCGTCGGGCCAGCGCTGGAGAGCGGCATCGAAGTAGAAGTGGTGAAAGAGGTTGGGGGCGATGATGGTGGAGACCTCGCCCAGGGCGTCGATCGCTTCGGCGAGGGCGTCGGAAAAGGGGATAGGGCTGATGAGGACCAGGGCCTCCGAGGGCAGGCGAACGATGGTGCACCGCGTGTCCATGCGGGCGCCGGCGACGCTGAGGGGGTGGTCGATGGTCCAGATGGAGGTAGAAAAGGAGTTCAATGTGGGTTGAGAATCGGTCATTTAGAGCCTTTCATCTGGGCTTCGCGTTCACGGGCGACGCGGCGGCCCTCATCGATATCGACGAAGAAGAGGAGGGCACCGCCGATGATGAAGAAGACGATGATGGAGAGGATAGCGGGGCGACTGGAGCCGGCGGTGAGGCCGACGATGGCAAAGACAGCGGGGCCGAGGATGCCTGAGAAGCGCTCGAAGACGGCGAAGAAGCCAAAAAATCGACCCGATAGATAGCGGGGGATCATGCTGGCGAAGAGCGATCGCGACAGGGCCTGGGTGCCGCCCTGGACCATGCCCACCATCGCCGCCAGGGCCACGAAGTGGACGGCGGTGGTCATGAAATAGCCCAGGATGCTGATCAGCATATAGACGACGAGGCCGCCAAAGAGGGTGTTCTTGGTGCCGATCCAACCGGCGATGGCGCCAAAGGCAAAGGTGCAGGGGATGGCCACGACCTGGACGACGATGATGGAGCCGATGAGCAGTCCCTGCTCAAAGCCGAGTTCGGTGCCATAGGAGGTGGCCAGGCGGATGATGGTGCTGATGCCGTCGTTATAGATGAAGAAGGCGATCAGAAAGAGAAAAGCGTGGCGGAAATTGCGGAGCTCGCCAAAGGTGCGGCGGAGGCCAGAAAGGCCGGCGCGCAGGGCCTGAGCGACGGTGCGTTCGACGTCGTCGGTCTCCAGCGGTGGTTCCGGCACGCGCAGCATCAGGGGCACGGTAAAAAGAGCCCACCACAAAGCGATGCCCACGAAGGACAGGCGCGCCGGCAAGGTGCTGCCCTCAGCGAAGCCAAATAACTGGGGCTGGGTGACGAGAACGAGGGTGGCGATGAGGACGAGGGTCGCCCCGCAGTAGCCAACGGCGAAACCGGCCGAGGATACACGGTCGACCTCCTTTTCACTGGCCAGGTGGGGAAGGAGGGCGTCGTAGAAGATCATGGAGCCGTTGGCTCCGATATTGGCGAAGATAAAGAGTATCGAGGCCAGAAGGAGGTCGCCCTCGTGGATGAAGAACATGCCGGCGACGGCGGCAACGCCGACGCCGGCAAATAGGCCCAGAAAGCGTTTCTTGACGGCCAGGTAGTCCGTGATCGCCCCGAAAATGGGGGCGATGGCGGCGGCGATGGCCAGCGCGATGGCCGTGATCGTGGAGAGGCGACTGCTGGCGGTGGCGTCGTCGAGGCCGGAGGCGGCGACGTCCTGAAAGTAGATGGGAAAAACGGCGACGATGACCACGGCGTAAAAGGCGGTGATCGCCCAATCGTACATCGCCCAGGCTCGAAGCTCGGGGCGGTGAAGGCCGAGGCGTTCCAGCAGCGGTAGCTGCCCAGAGGGGGAAGTCATGGAAGAGGCCCTGAATGATTACCGGGTGCGTGGACGTAGAATATGCACCAGTTGGAGGGCTTTGGCACCGATGAGATCGACCCAGGAGGGGGCGGCGCCATGGAGCAGTCCAGCCGTGCCCTCGGTCATGACTTCGGCCTCTCCGCTCAGGTAGTGGATGGCCCGTTGCCAGCCCGGATTATGGCCGATGACCAGCAGATCGCAGAGATCGTTATCGACCTCCGCGAGTTGGTCGACGACGGCGTCGATGCCGGCGAGGTAGAGTTCATCATGAAAGGTGACCTGGGGGCCCGGATCGATATGTGGAGCCATGGCTTCCCAGGTCTGGCGAGCGCGGGTGGCGTTGCTGCAAAGGACCCGTTGGGGCTCCCAGCCCAGTTCGGTGAGGCGGCCGGCGATCTCCTGGGCCTGGCGCAAGCCGAGGTCCGTGAGTTCGCGCTCGTGGTCTGAGGTCTGGGGGCCGGCGGCCTCGGTGGAGGCGTGGCGCATGAGAATGAGACGTCGCTCCATGGGTCAACTCCAGGGTAGAAGTCAGGTGTCAATGGATCATGGACCTTTGAGAAGGGGAGAGCAAGTGGAGGGGAAGACGAACGGGGATGGCCGTGTTATGAACCCGACAAGAGCTCCGATGGGTAACGCCTAGAGAACGAGGCCAGCGACGATGAATCTGGGACCGGTCAATCGCATATTCAAGGGACGACTAATCGCCTCCGCCGCCCTGGCGGTGGTCTTTTTGGGGGTGGGACTCCACGGAGTGATCGACGGGTGGCATCTGGATCAGCCCACGCCGGTGGTGCTCTTGTTACTGGCGGCCTATATCGCCTGTCCCAGGAGGCTTCGGGACAAGCATGTAGAGCAAGCGCTGGCGCCGGAGCGCCTGGAGGCGCTCAAGGGCCAGTGGCGACGGCGATTGGTCAGGGCACGGCTCGCCTTTTTCGGGGTGGCCGTGGTCGTGCTCGCCCTGCTGCCCATCGCCCTGGGAGAGCCCTTCTTGGAGCTCGAGGGATGGGTCTGGTAGCCAACAAAAGCTCAACTCTTAGCCCGGATTAGAAGGGCTGGCAGGTACCGCTGACGCAAATCTCATCCCAGGCGCAGTCCCAGTCATCCCAACAGGCCGAGCCTCCGCCGCTGCCGACGCATTGGTTGGAGGTGTTGCAGGTCTGGCCAGAGGGGCAGTCGAAGTCGAATTCGCAGTCCACGCAGGTGCCGTTGACGCACCAGTCGTCGAAGCCGCAATCGCTATGGGTGGTGCAGGCCGGGCCGCCGCCATCGTCGACGCATTGGTTGGAGCTATCGCAACTCTGGCCGGAGGGGCAGTCGATGTCGAGTTCGCAATCGACGCAGCTTCCGTCGACACACCAATCGCCGGTGGGGCAGTCGCTGTGGGCGGCGCAGCCCGATCCGCTGTCGTCCTGGCACTGCCCAGAGGCGATATCGCAGCTCTGATTGGTGGGGCAGTCGGAGTCACTGATGCAGCCATCATCGTCGGGGACGCAATCGCCACTGCTCAAGTCACAGCTCTCGCCGAGGGAGCAGTCGGAGTCACTGTTGCAGCCGTCATCGTCGTCATCGTCGACGCATTCGCCGTCGTCGGTGCAGCTCTGGCCGGCGGGGCAATCGCCGTCGAAGATGCAGTCCGGGTCGTCTCCGCCGCTGTCGCCCTCGCATTCTCCAGAGGAGAGGTTGCAGCTCTGATTGGTGGGGCAGTCGGAGTCGCTGATGCAGCGGTCATCGTCGACGCATTGCTGGTCATCGCAGCCCTGGTCTGAGGGGCAGTCGCTATCGCCGAGGCAATCGACGCATTGGTCGGAGGCCGGATCGCAGACCTGGTCGCCGTCGCAGTCGAGGTCGGCGCAGGGGTCGCTCTGGTTATTGGCCGAATTATTGTCGCTGTTGGATGATGGATCCTCGCCGTTATTAGAGGAGGAGTCCGGTGCCGAGGGGGCTTCATCGACGGTGCGCACATCGTGATCGCCGCTGGCAGTGCGAGCGTCGTCGATGTCGGCCTCGCTAAACCCGCTGTCGTTGCAGGCGACAAGGGCGAAGAGAAGAGCGCAAAGAATAACCAGGAGAAGTCGTAGGGATGGCATGGTAAACCTCAAATAACGAATTCAACCGGCCACCGGTGGCCCGCCAAGGGGGCGAGAGCGGTGGGGTGATGCATCAATTATGAATTTGGACCGAGCAGGGTAGCAGAGGGGGGCTCAAAAATAAAATCCCTCCCCGTCGGGGAGGGACTGTCGCAGCTGCTTGAGCGATGGGGGATTAGAATCCCATGCAGGTGCCCATGATGCAGGAGTCGCCGTCGTCGCACTCATCGTCGGCTTCGCATGCCGCGTCATCATCGTCGTCATCATCGCCGGGGAAGGGGAATCCACCGCCACCGAAGAAGTCGTCGTCCATGCACATGCCCATCATGCAGGCCTCGCCATCGTCGCAGTCGGCGTCGACGTCACAGGGATCGCCGAAGTCGAAGTCGTCGCCGAAGTCAAAGTCGTCGTCGATGCACATGTCCATGGTGCAGGACTCGCCGTCGTCGCAATCAGCGTCGTCGTCGCAGGGATCGAAGTCAAAATCGAAGTCATCATCGCCGAAGTCGAAGTCCTCATCTATGCACATCTCCATGGCGCAGACTTCACCGGGGCCGCAGTCGGCGTCGCTCTGGCAGCTATCGCCGCTGCCGGGAGGGGAGCCATCGCCACCGCCGGGGTTGTCGTCGACGCATTCACCCTCTGAGATGTCGCAGACCTGACCGAAGTCGCATTCGGCATCGCTGATGCAATCCATGTCCGAGGGGGCTTCCACGCAGGTGTGGGTGGCGTCGCACTGGTATCCATCGTCGCAATCGCTGGCGACGAGGCAATCGACGCATTCACCGGAGTCGCCGTCGCAGACCAGGCCCTCGTCACAGGTGATGTCGTCGCAGAGGTCATCGAGCTCGGTGGCGTTATTGGATTGGCCACCATTATTGGAGTCGCCGTTATTGTCGGCGTCGCCATTGCTGTCGTCGTCGTTATTGGGCTCGCCGGTGTCAAAATTATTCTCGTCGCCCGACGAGGTATCGTCCTCGCCGCAACCAGCGACGGTGAAGAGAGTGGCGGCGCAGAATAGGACACAGACAATAAAAAGGGTGCGAGTTAGGCGCGACATAGGTCACCTCAATGAGGGTTAATCGGTTCAAATTTGGTATGGACCGGCCACCATAGCAGGATTGAAAGAAAATCCAAGGGGCCGATGATGGCGTTGGAAAGGCGGTGCGATGAGAGGCGGATAGGCTTGCCTCTTGGGCAGGGCTTGTCCACGATGGCGGCGCAAAACAGAGATCACCAAAGGCGAAGAGGAGTGACGATGGCGCAAGGGCGGTTGGAATTTCGGATCCCCGTGGAGGGAGAGAAACAAGAGGTGTCGGCCAGGCGCTACGTGCAGCGGGCCTGGGGAAGGGGAACGGAGGAGCAAATTCAGGCGCTCTTCGATCAGGGGCAGGTGTGGGTCGATGATATTCTGGCCACCAGGCCCGATGAGCCCCTCATGGCGGGGGCGACGGTGGTGGTGGAGTTAAAGGAGGCCGGCAAGGAGCCATTCGGGGTCCCAGAGGTGGAGACCCTGGAGCGGGGATCCAACTGGGTGATCGTGGACAAGCCGATGGAAATGCCCGGCCGCATCGACAGCGATGATCCGAGCCACCCCATTCGCTTTATGGCCGATGTGTTGGGGCTGGATCGAGACAGTATCGCGCCCATTTTCTGGATGGACGAGGGGTGCACCGGGCCCTGGTGGTTGGCCACCGACAAAGACGCCGCTGAAACCTGGCGCTACGCGCTGGCGAAAGAAGAGGTGAAGACGACCTGGCATGCCGTGATCGAGCGCCCTGGTCGGGCCCATGGCGAATGGGAGACGGAGTTTGGGGCCCTGCGCTATGCCACGGCGCGCACCGAGGGGGCGCTGGCGGAGGTGCAGTTAATGCCCTCGGCGGCGTTTTGCGATCACGGCGATCGCGATTGGGTGGGCCGCCTTCGCCAGGCCCTGGCGAGTTTGGAAAGGCCGATCGTGGGCGATGAACGCCACGGTGGATATATGGTCTCCGGGGGGCTTCGGTTGCGTCTGGCAACGCTCTACGATCACCCGCAGATGGGCTATAGCTGGACGTCGCCTCGCGGGTGGTGGCCCGAGGCGCCGACGGTGGTCGATGAGAAGGCGACCTCCGTGGCCCCGCCGCAGGACTCGATCGGGACATGGAAAGCTTCTCAGGAGCAATACGAAGCCCTTCTGATAGGGCGTCGATGGTTGCTTCGGCGCGACTATCGAAACGATCAGACCCTCCCGGCACCGGGCGATCTGGTGGAGGTCAAAGTCTCGGACACAGAGCGCGATGTCTTTGCGCTCGTCGATGATCACGGGCCGATCAGCGCCCGTCTGTGGAGTCGATCGCGCTCGGAAGCGGAGGCCTTCGAAGAGGAGGTGGCCATTCGGGTCGATGAGGCCATTGGACGGCGCGCAGAGCGATTCGAACAGATGGGCGACAGCGAGGCGTTTCGGGTCGTTCACAGCGATGGCGATGAATTGCCGGGGGTGGTGGTGGACCGACTGGGAGGGATGTGGCGCGTCGAGCTACGGGCGCCCTGTGCACGCCGGATCGTCGATCCCCTATGCGACGCCCTCCACCGAAGTGATCTGGAGGCGGCGCTTGTGATCATCGATCGGCGAAACGGCGTCGGGGAGTTGCGCGAGGCCGGTGCCCGCCGCTTCGCCATCGGCGAGGCCTGGGTGGTGCGCGAGGGCGGACTGCGCTTTGGAGTGGCTGTCGATCACCTCGATGATATGGGTCTGCGCGTCGAGGAGCGCGGGCTCCGCGATCAGGTCGTCGACCGTGCGATGGTGGGCGAGCGCTGGCTTTGCGTGGGAAGCCACGGTGGGGTCACCCCCCTGAGGTTGGCGGCCTCCCAGGTGAAAACGGTGGTGGCCGGGCCGTTGAGTGAGCCATCGGTATGGGAGGCGAATAAGCGCTACCAACCGGTGGCCGACGAGCTCTGGAAAGAAGTCGATATTGAGGCCATCGCCGGTGAGGAGCGGAGCCTGGATGGGGCCTTTATCCGAGTTGTGTTGCAGGAGGAACGCCTGGAAGAGGCGCAACCGGTGTGGGTGGAGCGATTGCGTCGCGTTTTTCTGGCCTTAAAGGAAGGCGGCCAGGTATTGGTCGCGGCCCGTCGACCGATCGATGAGGCGACGCTAACGGCCTGGATCGAGGAGGCGTCGGCGGCCGCCGAGATCGACGTCGATGATGAAGAGGCAGCGCTGGGCAGCGACGTGCCCCAGCTCAAGGAGCATCCCCTGGGGCCAGAGCTGGTGGCCCGATGGGTCTATCGCCGCGAGCGTTGAGTTCCATCAGGGGGGATGGAAGCCGATGGTCAGGCGCACCGGCTCGTCGACGCCGTCGTCCCAACTGGCGATGAGCCTATAGCGCGAGGAGGACATCATCAGGATGCCTCGTCGGGGAAGATCTTGCTCCAGGGTGTCAGCAATCTGGGTGAAGCGGGCCCTGACCAGCCGCGGGGAGAGGGTGCGGTCCTGGAGTTCGAGCGTCGATAGACGGTTGTCGGCAAAGGGCCAAAAGCCGGCGCGAAGCGTGGAGACCTGGCCGTCGTTATCAATGATATTGCAGCCCTTGAAGACGGCGTCTTTATGGCGCCATCCACCTTCAAAGGTCATGATCCGATCGCAGTAGGTGTCCAAAACCTCCAGGGCCTCTTCCTTGGACTGGCCGAGGTAGAGCTCGTCGATGCCCTCGAGGGTGAGGGTGCCCTGGCGCTCGATAAAAATCTGTGGAGCACCGTCCGTTATAGAGGCCATCTCGTCGGCGTCCATGGGAGGCGCCTTGTGGTGTTTCTCACAGCCATCACAGCCGCCGACAAGCAACAAAAGAAGGATGGTCGCGATACTCCAGCCAGGGAAGAAATGCTGCATGGTGAAGGGTACTCCAGAGGGGGCCAAGGGGATTGGCCAAAGGGCTAAAAGAGCAGAAGGCCAGCGGCCAGAAAGGTCAACAGAGCAATGATGCTGAAGATGAGCAGGGTCTGGGTAATGGTCAGTGAGGGTTCGGAGGCCTCGTTGAGTTCGCGGGGCTCAGAGGAAGTGGCGGGAGTGGGCGTCGGGGCCTCGAAGTCGGCGGTCGGGGGCTCATTGCTTTGCTGCTGAGCGTTTAGGACCTCCTCGTCGAGCTCCAGTGCCGACCAATTCTGGTCGTCGGTGTCACCAATGGGGGCGTAGAGTTCGTCGGGGTCGGGGACGTCGTCCGGTGGCACGGAGATAGCGGGAAGGTCGGTGACCGTCGGCGGGGAGGGGGCGTTGGGAAAGATGTCATAAAACGAGGTCAGCGCTTCGCGGGCGGAGGCGGGACGGCGATCGGGGGCTTTTTCGAGCAGCGGCGCAAGCCACTGGCCCCAGGGCTCGGGGAGGTCGCTGAGATCAAAGGGACGGGGCACGATCAATTCGTTGATCAGGGCGCGCTGAGTGGAGCCCTGGAGCAGGGACCGGGCGGTGAGGGCCTCGAAGGCAATAAGCCCGGCGCAAAAGAGGTCAGAGGCCGGTTCGGCGGGGTCGCCGACCACCATCTCGGGGGCGGCGTATTGAGGGGTGCCCACGAAATTGCCGGCCTGGGTCTTGACCAGGGTGATGCCTCCGTCGGGGTCGTCGGGATCGAGGAGATCGTCGGCCTTGGCGATGCCGAAGTCCACAAGGGTCAGATGCGGGGGGGAGAGCCCATCGATCAGGAGGTTGGCGGGCTTGAGATCGCGGTGAAGAATGCCGCCTTGATGGGCGGCGCAAAGGGCGTCCAGAAGCTGAACCATCAGGGCCTGGACGACTTCCGAATCCAGGGGGCCCTGGTCATCGATGAGGTGATCGAGGCGAAGCCCCGGGGCGCGCTCCATGACCAGGTAGTGTCCGTTGTCGTTGTGACCGGCGTCGACAAAGCGCACCACGTGGGGGTGGTCGATGGCCCGAAGGAACTGAGATTCCTGGCGAAGGCGGTCGGCGGCGCGGGGATCGGTATCGGTGGCCCGGGCGTGGAGCCATTTAATGGCTACGGCGCTCCCCTCAACTTCGTCGGTGGCCGCCAGTACCTGGCAGTAGCCGCCGTGACCGATCTCGTCATCGATACGATAGCGATCATCGAGGAGGTCCGGGGTCGTCTGGGACGGGCTTGGGCTCATGGATCATCAGGTCATAAAAAGAAATGGTCGCACGGCGCACAGGGCTTCAGGATGCACGTTTGAGCGGGGGTGGCAACCTTGACCGTCTGCGACGGCGCGTGGTACATCGACGCTTGGTAGAAAGCAATAGTAGCGCCCACTTATTTCCCCAGTGGAGCGGGCCGCCAACACCGAAAGTGAGGCGATCGAAAGCCGTTGTGGGAACAATTACTGGCGCCGACGCCCATGTCGTAGTACAACCATGGGGAAGGCCCGTGATTGAGCGAGTATCAAGCCAGCGCACTGGAAGGAGAATGCATGAGCCCGACGGTTCTCGTCGCCGACGATAGCAAGACGATCCGAAAGGTCGTCCAAATGGCTCTGAAGGCTTCGGACTACGAGGTCGTCGGGGTCGACAGTGCCCGGGAGGCACTGCAGGCCGCCAAAGAACAGCCGGAGGTGATCCTGCTGGACTACTACATGCCCGATGGGAGTGGGTATGAGGTCTGTGAAGCCCTCAAAAAGGATGGCACAACCCGGGGCATTCCAGTGATCATGCTGGGAGGTACATACCGCCCGTTTGATGCCGAGAAGGCTCGTCAATCGGGGGCGGTCGATGTGGTTATGAAGCCCTTCAAGACCGATCCCCTGATCGAGGCGATCGACAAGGCGGTGGAACAAGCGGGAGCAGAGGCGGGTCCGCCGAGCCGAGAGGCCAATCGGATACCCCCGAAGGCGACGAAGGAGAAGTCGGAGTCATCTCCGCCTCCCTTTAAGCAGCCCTCGGAGCCGATGCCGCAAGCCGCCCCTCAGGGCAGTGGATCAGCACCGCAAAAACCCCAGAAGCCCCAGAAGTCTCAAAAGCCGCAAAAGGCTCAGCCCTCGAAGCCAGCGTCCAACGGCGCAGCCCCCACCGGTCAGAAGCGCGCTCAGCGCGGACGAGAGCCCATGCCGGTCGGTGGCCCGAAAAATGGCGAAGATCGCAGCTTGAAGCGACAGGCACAGGCAACGCCAGCGGGCGGGCAGCCCTCGGTTCAATCCCAGAGCGGCGCTCAGCCACAGCCGAAGCCCCAAACTCGGTCCAAACCCAAGACGCAGCCCAAGCCCCAGACCCAACCGCCGGTACCAGAGAGCCAACCGCGAATCGGTGTCGGTGGCTCGGGAGCGTCGGGAAGTCAGGCCTCCAAGCAGCCGGGCCCCAAGAAGAGCCAACCCGCGGCGACGCCGGCCCCCACCGGTGGTGAGAGCGCGGCGCCGGCGATGAGCCGCGATGAGATCGAGGCGGCCATCGAAAAGCAGGTTAAAACGGCGGTGCGCGAGCAACTGCCGGGTCTGTTGCGCAATGTGATGGGCGATATCTTCCAGCAAAAGGTGCTTCCGCGCCTGCTGGACCACACCAATAAGAAGATCGACAAGACCCTGGATAAGGAACTCGATCAGCGCATCATCCAACAGGTGCGCCGGGAGTTGGAGCGCCTGCTCGAGGAGTAAGCACTTGCCGGTGGGGCGCTGAGTTTCAGGAGGCGTCGGCGGTGATCGCCTGGCGCTCCATGATCACGAGGGTCAGGTGCAGCTTGAGCTCTCGGTAGGTCAGGGTGTCGGGCAATGCTTCTTTGAGGGGTTTGATGGGATCGCCGGGGGCCCAGTCTCCGGCGATGTCTTTGAGCTGTGCAATAAGGTCGGGGTCGGGCTGGAAGTCCAATTCGAAGTGATGGCCATGGTGGGCCAGGGTTAAGAGATGACGCAAAATACTATTGGGGGTCAGGCCGCGCTTTTCGGCGATGGCCTTGATGGCGAGGCCGTCGCGGAGAAGCCCCAGGGTCTTGAGATAGGTATCGCTGAGGTCTGTGTCCTGGAGGCGCTCCAGGTCGGCATCGTCCAGGCTTTGGCCCAGGGGGTCGACGTGGCGAAGGAGGGTCTGTTCGATATCCGAGGGGAGGGGATCGGAGGAGGTCATGATCTGGGAGCCACGGTCGGTGAGGTGGAGGCAGCCGTGGGTGTCCTGTCGGGTGAGGCGAAGGTGGAGGAGTTGGTCCAGAAGGCGTACGAGATCGCGTTGGCGAAGCTCGGAAAGCAGGCCATAGGTGGAGCGCTTGTCGAGGCCGGCGCGCAGGATCTTTTTGGACGTCGAGCCCCGGAGCATGCCGGCGACGACATGGGTTCCCCATCCGCCACGGCAGCGGGCGACGCCGCTGAGGAGTTTTTTGGTCAGGATGTCGAGGGGATCGGTGATGGTGATGCGGGCGTCGGTGATGGGCGCGTAATCGGGGGGCCCGCAACAGATGTCGCAGTGGCCACAGGATTCGTCTTCGCCCTGGCTTTGAAAATAACCGACCAGGTAATTTTGGCGGCAGCGATGGCCGGTGGCATAGCGCGTGATATGATCGAGGTGTTGGTATTCGAGATCGCGTTGATCATCGAGGGCCTGCCAATCGACGCGGAGCTCCCGGGTGCGGGCCTGATCGAGGACCTCGAGCCAGGGCGTGCCGTGGCGGGTGCCAAAGGCGACGTGGCCGCCGCGCTCCAAAAGGCGGAGAGCGGACTCCACAGCCCAGGGGTGGGTGCGGCGGCCCGGCCCTCGATCGAGGTGATCGGCGAGCTGTTCGGCGTCGATGGGGTGGGTCCCGCTTCCGCGCCGTCGCAGGTCGCTCCACACCTCCTCGACCAATGAGCGCTCGGGATAGGAGTTGTCGATGAAGAATTCGTGGATGCCCCGATCGCTTCGATTGTAGAGCAATAGGCAGTGGGCATCGTCGCCATCGCGACCGGCGCGGCCCGCTTCTTGATAATAGGCCTCGACGCTGCCGGGGATGTTGAAATGGACGATGAGGCGAACGTCGCTCTTGTCGACGCCCATGCCAAAGGCATTGGTGGCGATGAGCAGGGGAACATCGCCGGCCATGAAGGCGTCCTGGATGGCGTCGCGGCGTTCATCGCGCATGCCGCCGTGGTAGATGGCGGGGTGGTGGCCGCGTTGTTTGAGTTTTTCGGAGACCTTGCGGACCTGCTTGCGGGTGGCGCAGTAGACGAGGCTGACGCCCTCATCGACGCGGCCGAGGGCGGCATGGAGGCGGTCGTATTTTTCGGACTGGCCGCGACTGGAGTAGACCTCGAAGAAGAGGTTAGGTCGGCTAAAGCCGGAGACCAGAATCTGGGGGTCCTCCAGGTCGAGCTGGTCGGCAATATCGCGCTGGACGGCGGGCGTGGCGGTGGCCGTCAGGGCGAGCGTGGTGGGCTCGCCCAGTTGGCGGCGGGCCTCGTCGAGGGTCAGGTAGTCGGGGCGAAAGTCGTGGCCCCACTGGCTGATGCAGTGGGCCTCATCGATGGCGAAGAGACCGATCGGCAGGTCGGCGATGGCGTTGTTGAAGACGTCGCTTCGAAAGCGCTCGGGGGCGATGAGCACGATCTTGTAGTCGCCGCGTTGAATCCCCTGGAGGCGCTCCCGTTGCTCGGGCCAGGAGAGCGCGGAGTTGATAAACGTGGCCGGGATGCCAAAGGCGTCGAGGGCCTCGGCCTGATCCTTCATCAGGGCGATCAGGGGCGATACGGCGACGACCAGGCCGGGAATGACGAGGGCCGGCAGCATATAGCACAGGCTTTTTCCGGAGCCCGTGGGCATGACGACCACGTTGTCGCGGCCATCGACCACCGCCTCGATGACCTGGCGCTGGCCCTTTCGAAAGTCATCGAAACCAAAAAAGGAGGACAGAGCCTCGTCGATGGTGTCGGCGAGAGGGGCAAAGAGCGGGGATTGGTCGGTCATAATCAAGCCGGCGAAGATGAGTCGCAAATGGAGTCTCGAGTGCCCGTCCTGGACGGGGTCTGTTCTTAGTGCTCGCCGTCGCGAGTTGCAAAAGCCAAAGAGGCTGTGAATCATCATTATCGCCGATTGTTCCCCCGATCTTGAGGATCACCGATGACCATGCCCCCCACCGATGACGAATTGATCGCGATCCGCCGCCACCTCCACGCCCATCCGGAGCTCTCCGGGGAGGAAGAGGAAACGGCGCGATATATCGAGGAACGGCTCCGCGGTTTTGGCGTCCAGGACATCAAGAGGGTCAGTCAGACGGGGGTAGTGGCGATCATCGAGGGCGATCGGCCGGGGCCGACCCTGGGCTATCGCGCCGATATCGATGCGCTACCGATCGTGGAGGAGAACGGGTGCGATTATAAGAGTCAGAATCCAGGCGTGATGCATGCCTGCGGACACGACGTCCACACCACGGTAGGGCTGGGAGTGGCCCGAGCGCTCGCCGGTCGCCGCGAGGATATCGACGGGCGCATCAAGTTGATCTTTCAGCCCGCCGAGGAGGCGACGCCGGAGGATGAGCCCGTGGGGGCAGAGCGAATGGTCGTCGATGGGGTACTCCAGGAGCCGACGGTGGACGCGATGTACGCGCTGCACTGCATGCCGTCGATGGATGTGGGACGCATTGGCCATACGGGAGGGCCAGTATGGGCGGGGTCGGAATTGGTGGATATCGTCGTCCGTGGAGAAAAAGCCCATGGGGCCTATCCCCACGAGGGGATTGATGCCATTTCCGTGGCTTGCCAACTGGTGGTCAGCCTCCAACAGATCGCGTCGCGGCGCATCGACGGACGCGATGCATGCGTCTTTACGGTGGGCACCATCGAGGGGGGCGACAACTATAATATCCTGGCCGACAGGGTGATGATGCAGGGGATCTTGAGGGGACTGAGCACGGAGGTCATGGATCGAGCGAGGGGCTTGATCCAGGAGCAAGCGCCGGCGCTGGCAGAGGCCATGGGAGCACAGGCGGCGGTGACCATCACCCCGGGAGCGCGGCCGGTGATCAACGATCGGCGATTGGAGGATCAGGCGGTGGCGATCATCGAGGAGACCCAGGGGCCGGAGGCAGTGACGCGCTGGAAGCCGCAGCTGGGCGCGGAGGATTTTTCGGCGTTCTCCAGGCGGGTGCCGGGGTGCTACCTGTTTTTGGGCATTCGCAACGAGGACAAGGAGATCACCAGTGCTCTGCACACCCCGACCTTCGATGTCGATGAAGCCTGCCTCGGCGTGGGCGTGGAGGCGATGGTAGAGGTGTTGTTGAGGACCGGTCAGCAGGGGCCGTCGGTGACTCCTTGATTGCACCGCCGGGCGTTGGTGCCTATAACTCAAGAGGTCGCGCCCGGGCGAATGGGGCGCCGGCTTAAGATCACCCAACCAATTTTAGAGTTCAGCACGCGGAGCATCTATGAAAGGCGGAATGAATAACCTGGTGCGCCAGGCCCAGCAGATGCAGTCCAAGATCGCCAAAGTTCAAGAGGAAGTCGGTGAGATGACTTTCGAGGCCTCCACCGGCGGGGGCGTGGTCACCGCCAAGGTCAACGGCAAACAAGAGTTGTTGGACGTGAGCATCGAGCCGGAAGTGATGGATCCGGAAGACGTGGAGATGCTCGAGGAGATGGTCGTCGGCGCCGTCAATCAGGCGATGGAGACGGCCGGTGAGATGATGAACGACGAGATCGAAAAGATCACCGGTGGACTCAACGTTCCGGGGCTCTTCTAGAGCGGATCGAAGACTCCCAACAGGGCCCGCTGCTCCATTGAGGAGTCAGCGGGCCCGTGAGGTAAAATGTGGCAGCACAAAGCGATCCCATCACCCGACTGGTCAATGCCTTTCGCAAATTGCCGGGCATTGGCGAGCGAACGGCGACGCGCTTGGCCTTCTTCATCCTCAATGAAAGCGATGAGGTTTCCCAGGAGCTCTCCAAGGCCCTGGTGGAGGTCAAGGCGCGGGTGGGGTTGTGTGAAACCTGCTGCAACCTGACGGATGGTGACAAGTGCAATATCTGTCAGGACGCCCGGCGAAACGCGGGTGTGATCTGCGTGGTGGAGCGCACCCAGCATTTACGGGCGATTGAGCGCACCGGAGACTTTCGGGGCCAATACCACGTGCTCCACGGCTTGATCAGTCCCCTCGACGGGGTGGGCCCCGACGATATCTACGTCCGGGAGCTGATCACACGGCTTCAGGAGGGCGAAGACGTCCAGGAAGTGATCGTGGCCACGAGTCCCTCGGTTGACGGCGAAGCGACGGCCCTTTACCTCAAGCGTCTGTTGGAGCCATTGGGCGTGGAGGTGTCGCGAATCGCCTCCGGCGTGCCCATCGGCGGCGATCTGGAATATACGGATCGCTCAACTTTGACACGGGCCATCGAAGAGCGGCGCCAGATGTAGGGAGAGCGTTGCGCCTGCAACGTCGGCTGTGTTAGCTTGGCGGTGCGTTTATCCAGAGGCCAAACTAGTTGCGCCTTTTTCTCCTGGGGCAAGCGAGGAGTACCTCCATGGTCAGTTCTCA